>CAZRLX010000008.1:20473-34172 GCA_964601115.1 uncultured Chthoniobacter sp.
GCGGAATCCACCACGCGGAATGGCGCGCAGGGGAAGCCGTGGGATTGGAGGAAGAGTTTTTCGCGTTCCCTGTTCTGGCAGATGTGGAGGACCTCCGCGCGCGGGCGGACCGGGCGGAGGGCCGAGACGGTTTCGAGGGCGGTCTTCGGGATGTTCTCGAATTCGAACGAGAGGACATCCACCCCCCTCGCGAACTCCTCCAGCGCGGCGGTGTCGGTATAGGGGGCATTGACCTCCAGATCGCAAATCTGACCCGCCGGGCAGTCCGGCAAGGGTTCGTAGGCGTGGACGCGGTAGCCCATGCGGCGGGCGGCGATGGCCAGCATGCGCCCGAGTTGGCCGCCGCCGAGGATGCCCACGACACCGCCGGGGGGAATGGATTTGGGTTCCGTGGAGGGCGTGATCGCTGTAGCTTTGCGGCTTTCTTCAGTCATGTCGGATCGGTTGGTTTACATTTTGGCCCTTGGCGTGCTTCGTGCGGTTCGCATGTTGCCGTTGTCCGTGTGCTTCCTTTTCGGGCAGGCGGTCGGGGCGTTTTTGTGGGTCATCCTGCCCGGCTACAGGCGGCTCGCAAGGGAAAATCTGACGATCGCCTTCGGGCGGGAAATGTCGGCCCGGGAGATTCGGAGGCTGACGTTCCGGCATTTCACGACGCTCGGAGCGAACGCGATGAGCGCGATCAAGATTCCTGCGCTTTCGCACGAGGAAATCGACCGCATTGCCGGAATCGAGAACCTAGACTTGATCCGCAACGCGATTGCTGACGGGCGTCCGGTGGTATTGGCGATCAACCATATCGGGAACTGGGAATTGTATGCGCAGCTCGTTTTTCGTGTTCCCGAGGCCAGGTTCGGGACAGTCTACCAGGCGCTCCACAACGAGTTGGTCGACGAGTTGGTGAACCGCGACCGCCGGCGGTTGGGGGTGCTGACCTTCGACCGCAAGAAAGGCTACCAAGGCGCGCTGGCGCTGCTGCGCGAGCCCGGCATCCTCGGGATTCTGGTCGACCAGCACGCCGGGAACAGCGGGGTGTGGATGCCCTTTTTCGGGAGGTTGTGCTCGACCTCGCCACTGGCTTCCACTTTGGCCCTGCGCACCGGTGCGGCGGTGGTGCCGGTGGCGATTTACACGGCGGGATTCGCCAAGTGGCGGGTTGTCCTCAGCGAAGAAATCCCATGGGATGCTTCCCAACCCGAGCGGCTTACGTTAGACATCAACAAAGCTCTCGAGCGACAAATCCGCACCTCGCCGGCCGACTGGTTCTGGGTGCACAACCGCTGGAAGACACCCTTGCCGAATTTTTTGATCACCAAAGCCAAGCGCGGCATGTATCTGCCGTCCGACGAGCCGCTCCCCGCGCCGTTCCGCATGGTGGTGCGGTCGCCCAACTGGCTTGGCGATGCGGTGATGAGCGTGCCAACGGTGCGGTCGTTCAAGCTCGGCAGGCCGGACGCGCATGTGGCGGTGTTGTGTCCTGAAAAGCTTGCCGGATTCTGGCAGCGGGTGCCCGGGGTGGACGAGGTCGTATCGATCGAATCCGGCGAGTCGGTCTTTTCCGTGGCCGCGAAGATTCGCGGGAGGTTCGAGGTGGCGATCGTGTTGCCGAACTCGCTGCGCTCCGCGCTCGAGGTGTGGCTTGCGGGAATCCGGCGCCGGGTGGGATTCCCCGGCCACTCCAGAAAGTGGCTGCTCAACCAGATCATTCCCAAGCCCAAGGAGAACCGGCAGGTGCCACTGCATGATGCCGATGTTTATTGGGCAATTGCGCGGCGCTGCGGGGCCGAAGAGTTGCCGCAGACGCCCCCCGTGTGGAAACGCAACCGCGGCGAGTGTGTGATCGGGGTGTGCCCTGGAGCGGAATACGGGCCCGCCAAGCGGTGGCCCGCCTACAAGTATCAGATGATGATGAAGGAGGTGAACGAGCGCATCGATTGCCAGTGGGTTGTGCTCGGCACGGCGGCGGATGCGGCGGTCGCGCGGGAGATTGTGTCCGGCGTGCCGAATGCCACCGACCTCACGGGGAAGACGACGCTTCCGGAATTGATGGATTTGCTCGCGGCGTTGGCCGGTCTGGTGACCAACGACACCGGCACGATGCACCTCGCCGATTTCCTCGGCACGCCGCTGGTGGCGGTGTTCGGTTCCACCGAGCCGCAGCTCACGGGGCCTCGCGGGCCGCGGAGTGTTGTGATTCGGCAGAAGGTCGAGTGCAGCCCGTGTTTCCTGCGGGAGTGCCCGATCGACTTCCGGTGCATGGAGGATATCCCGATGGAGGAAGTCGTCCGGGCGGTCGCCGCGTTCAAGTAGCGCCTACGCGCCTTTTTCGAGTTGGAGCGTGCAGGTCGTCTGGTCGCAGACCTCGCTTGGGCCGAAATACTGGATCGGGCCGGCGAAGATGTAGCTTGTGGTGGTCGCCCAGGTGTCGCGGTGCTTCGCGAATTCCAGGAAGGTCGGGCTGTCGAGTTCCACGAGCGCCTTTTTAATGACCGCCACCATTTTTCCGTGGCGGCGTTCGAGATTCATCATGCGCGCCAGCGGGATGCCTCCAGCGGTCCACTGCGACGCCGGTTTGGTGAGTCCGCCCGCGGTGGCGATGTAGCCCGTGAGGCGGTCGCGGAGGAGGAGTGCCGCGGTGAACCCGAGGGTGTAGGTGTAATCGGCATCGAAATTCGACGGGGCGGCGCAGCGTCCTTCGTAGCCGAAGTAGTGCGGCAGCGGGGCAAAGGATCCCTTGAACGCGCCCGAGGCCTTCATGTCCTTGAGGCGGGACTCCACGAGGTCGATGAGGAGGCGCTGGGTGTCGATGCGGGCCACCTGGACATTGCCGTGGGGATCGCGGTCGAGGATGAGTTGGTTCGCAATGTCATCCGGCAGGCTCCTGTAGAGGGCGGCCGAGGGAGACGAGAGTTTTGCCGCCACGAAGTCGCGCTTCTCCGGTAGCGAGGACAGGGCGTTGAAGGCTTCGCCATGGGAGGCGAGGAGTTCGTTGAGTTCGGAAATGAGGGTGCCCATTTCCGGAACGAATTCGATGAGGCCCTCCGGGATGAGCACGGTGCCGAACTGCTCGCCGTTCGCCGCGCGGACGGCGACAGTGTCGGCGATGGTGTCCACGATTTGTCGGAGGGTGAGGGCGCGGGAGGCGACCTCCTCAGAGATGATCGTGATGTTCGGTTGGGTCTGGAGCGCGCATTCCAGTGCGATGTGCGATGCCGAGCGGCCCATGAGTTTGATGAAGTGCCAGTATTTGCGGGCCGAGACGGCATCGCGCTGGATGTTCCCGATGAGGCTCGAGTAGACCTTGCAGGCGGTGTCGAAGCCGAAGCTCGTTTCGATGCCGCCGCCCTTGAGGTCGCCATCGATTGTCTTCGGAACGCCGACCACGCAGAGGGTGGAGCCGTTCGACTTCGCGAACTCCGCGAGTTTCGACGCGTTCGAGTTCGAGTCGTCCCCGCCGATGACCACGAGGCCGGTGAGGTTGCGGGCGGATGCGGTTTCGAGGGCTTTTTGGAAATCCTCCACGGATTCGAGTTTCGTGCGGCCCGAGCCGATGATGTCGAAGCCGCCGGTGTTGCGGAACCGGTCGATCGTGGCGGCATCGAGTTCCACGCCCTTGTTTTTCAGGAGGCCATCCGGCCCGTTGAGGAAGCCGAAGACCGAGCTGTCGGGGTGGATTTGCTTGAGCGCGTCGAAGAGGCCCGCGATGACATTGTGGCCGCCGGGGGCCGGGCCGCCCGAGAGGATGACGCCCACGCGAAGCGGCGCGGCAGTCGCCGGGGCCGAGCCCTCGCCGCCGAAAGTGACCGGGGCCATGTCGAAGGTGGAGGGAAACAACGCACGGATGTCCGCCGGGCCGTCCTGTGCCAGCGGTGCGGTGCGGGTCGGCGATCCGCCGCAAAGCGAGGCGGGGAGCTTGGGTTGGTAGGAGGAGCGGGCTTCGGTGAGGGCGTTTTTATTCATCATGGCGAAAGAAGAGGCGCATGGGTTAGCAGGGGACGGGAATTTGATCAATGGCGAGTGCCCTGCGGCGACGAGGGTGTTGTCAGAGGGGTTGCTTCAGGAGATATTCTGGCGGGATGCAGGTATTCATCCGGATTTTTCCCTATGTGAGGCGGTATCCGCTTCTGGCATTCGCCACGTTGTTTTGCGCCGTTGTTGGCACGTTGATGGTAGTTGTTTTTCCAGCCATCACGCAACGGATCGTCGATCAGGTGATCGGGCAAAACCAACCAGAGATGCTGTTGCCGCTGATCGGGCTCGGGTTTGCGGCGTTTGTGGCGCAGAACGGGTTGAATTCTCTTCGGATCATTTTCAACAACCACTTCGAGCAGCGGGTGATTTTCGACCTGCGGAGCGAGCTTTATGCACACATCCAGCGGTTGCCACTGACATGGTTCGACAACCGGTCCACGGGGGATGTGATGACGCGGTTGATCGAGGATGTGACGAGTGTGGAGCGTGTGCTGATCGACGGCATCGAACAGGGGACAGTGGCGGTGTTGCAAATCCTGATCGTGAGCGGGCTGATGATCCTCTACAGCCCGCTGCTGACCGCCTCCGCGCTGGTGCCAATTCCGTTTTTGGCCGCCGGGGCGCTGGCCTACACACTCACGGCGCGGGCGCGCTACCGGAAGCAGCGCAAGGCGGTGTCCGAGTTAAACTCGATCCTCCACGACAACATCGCCGGCATCCGGCAGATCAAGACCTACACCAGCGAGGAGCGCGAGCATGCGCGTTTCGACCGGGCCAGTGACGGGGTGAGGCATGCCACGTTGACCGTGATGAGGACGTGGGCGATCTACCAGCCCGGCATGGAATTCATCTCCTCGTGCGGCATCCTGATCGTCGCCGGTGTGGGGACGGCGCAGGTGTTGGACGGGAGGATGGAGATCGGTGCATTGGTGGCGTTTTTCGTGCTCACGCGGTTCCTTTACGAGCCGATTGGAAAGTTGCACCAGTTGAACCAGATTTTTCAATCCGGCCGCGCCGCCGGGGACCGGGTGTTCGAGATCATGGATGCCGCCGCCGAGGCTGACGAGGGGGCGGAGGATCCGTGTCCTGAAATCAAGGGCCATGTCGTCTACCGCGACGTGTCGTTTTCGTATGATGCGAATCTCCCCGTGTTGCATGACGTGAGCCTTGACGCGCCGTCGGGATCGATGATCGCGCTGGTCGGCCCCACGGGAGCCGGGAAGTCGACGATTGTGAATTTGCTCGTGCGTTTCTACGAGTTCACCGGCGGGAGCATCACTGTCGACGGGGTGCCGCTCCGCGAGATGCCGCGGAGACATCTCCGCGACAAGATCGCCGTCGTCACGCAGGAGAGTTTCCTGTTCAACGGGACCACCGCCGAAAATCTGCGGATCGGCAAGCCCGACGCCACCGAGGAGGAAATCTGGGAGGCCCTGCGCGCGGCCAACGCCGAGGCGTTTATCCGGCGACTTCCCAAGGGGCTGCATTCGCAACTCGGGGAGCGCGGGGTGAAGTTGAGTGTCGGCGAGAAGCAGCGGTTGTCGATCGCCCGGGCGTTGTTGAAAAATCCTCCGATCCTGATCCTCGACGAGGCCACGGCCAGTGTGGACACCGCCACCGAGCGGCTGATCCAGGAGGCGTTGGACCATTTGATGGCAAACAGGACGAGTTTCGTGATCGCGCACCGGTTGTCCACGGTCCGGCATGCCGACCAGATTCTCGTGCTTGAGCGCGGGCGGATCACCGAGCGCGGGCGGCACGACGAGTTGCTCGCGCGCGGCGGGCTGTATGCCGAGTTGTGCAAGAGCAGCCTGATCGAGAGCGGGGCGGTCGCGGCGGCGGCTTGACGCAAACGCAGTTCGCTGATCCTTGTGACAATGTGCGGATTCTCTGCCCCTCCACTATCGGTGGTTCAAGGTGGTGATGGTGTTTTTTTCAAGGACGCCGCAATTTCAGTTTTGCGATAAGGACGTGCGGCCAATGCGGCACGCAACACGTCCCAGCCTTGCAGAAACAGCATAAGCGGATTCGAAAACCTGCCTGCCGTAGAGGACTGGTGTGCGGCCAAAGCGGACTCGATCCCGCCGGTGCTTAGAAAACCCTGCGTCAGGGAGGTCCGCTTTGTTTCCGGCCGCAGCGCGTGAGGGGGGCGCTGGAGACGATATTTTGCATACCATAACAACCGCGATGCCGGTCGCCGACTGATGAGGGTTTCAACAATTGCGTTTGCCTGGTCCTTGGTGCCGTCGCGCAAAACCAAGTAAAGCGTGGCCGGTGACAATTCCCAACCGGATGAGTTTTGTAATTCTGCAACAAAGTTATCGAACTCCGTATGCCCGCGGACGTCACTGCTGGACAGCATTTGATAGACGCGCATGCCGAGGGTTGTGGCATCCGCAAGATCAACGAAAGATGTTCCACCCGCCTGTCGCTGCCCGTTCAAAAATTGCGAAACCTTCAAAACCGCGGGTTTGAGCACATCCTGCCGAAGCATGTCGTCGTGATCAACGGTCGGGATGCCAATTGATCGTTGGATATTGTCTTGCGATGGCCAATTGGCTGCCTGGCCGGAATCGATTCCAACATGAGCAAGCGATGCCCGGTGAATGTGGATTACCGATGGAAGCTTCAAGTCATTCGCTGGAATCGCTTTTTTGAGTTCCGGATCTTGGTATTTGGCGAGGCGATGCAACGGCGCGGCATCGACCATCAACACATATTCAGGGCATTGATGCGTGTCGGCCAGTAGACGCCCGACGAGCCATGCAATACTTCCGCCGACGGAGTAACCGAAGAGGATTCGGGGGCGGGGAATTGCTCCGCTTCGAATCCGGGAGGCGATATCGATTGCGCTGCGCCACCACTGCCCCTCTGCCAAGATCGAATCCCTCCGAATAGTCACATCGGCCGCCCAGATGTCGCAATCCGGAAACAAGCCGACCTGTGTAAAAGGAAATACTGGCGCGGAGCCGCGCCAACCCGGCATGGCCAGAGCAACACCTCGGAAAAGTTCCCGACTTGGCAAGACACGCCTTGTCCGAAGCTCGCCCTCTTTGCCCGGGATGCGGTCTGCAAAACCCGAATCGGCCGGAAGCGGTGCTCCTGTCAGTCGGCTTAGTTTGGCTAATGTGGGTTCGGACAGGAATTCCTCGACTGGTAGTTTGCAAGAGAATTGCCGTTCAACTGAGACAACCAGCTCCATTAGCTTCAGGGAATCCCCGCCCAGCGTGAAGAAGTTATTGTCTGGATCTTCCGATCCCGGTCCGAGGAGAGACATCCATAGATCACACAGGGTTGGTTGTCTTCCGTCGTCTTTCCGTGCTTCCACTGCGCAAAATCGATGCTCTGTCACGGAGTCTCTGAGCAAGTCGACATTCACTTTTCCTCCAGGCAGTAGTGGAATTTCCTTAAGGATGGTGAATTGTCGTGGAACCATGTGGTCCGGCAACCGGCAGGCAAGTTGGGCACGGACATCCCGATGCAGCGCCGAGTCATTCTCCAGAGTGACAAAGCCATGAAGTTCCACCTCCCCGTTTTTTCCGGCATCGATGACAGCCGCTCCGGTCACGCCCGGCAAATCGAGGAGTTGATTTTCCACTTCAGCGAGAAAAACTCGATGGCCTCTCACTTTGACCAGGCGATCGCAGCGTCCGAGGAGCACCAACCCGCCATCCGGAAGACGTCGAGCAATGTCGCCCGTGGCGTAATCGCGAAGACCCTGTTTCAGCGGCACGTGGTTGAAGCGGTCACCGCGCACCGCCCCGCATTCGTAATCCCCAAGGGCATGGCGATCGGAGCGGATCACGAGTTCGCCCGCGTCTTGGTTCGCAAAACCTGTGGATGGTCTCAACGCATAGGACGAACCCGGATAAATGCGACCGATGGGAACTGTGGCCGCGCCGTTGTCAACGGGTTCACCGCTGCTCCAGACAAAGAGGGAGCTTTCTGTGCTTCCGTAGATGTTCTGAAGCAGACAATCGGGAGCGAGCACAGTGCGGGCCAGTTCGAGGTCGGAAGCAAGCAGGGCCTCCCCGGAAAACCTGACAGCCTCGAGAGACCGCAAGGCATCGCGTGCTTCGGGCAGCCTTGCAAAGGCGCGGAACATCGAAGGCGTGAATCTCGCATGCCGCGCCCCGAGTTCCTCGATCGCATGAATGACGGCGCGAAATCCCCCCGTTTTGATGTCGATCAGGCAGATGGAGCCACCCGATAAAAGAAAGACAAGGGCGTGATGGACAAACCCGTAGTTCCCATGCGACCCAGCAATGACGACACGTGCAGCGGGAGGAATCCGCATGAGTGACATTGAGGCCTGGACCTTGGCTTGCAGGGCTCGCGCGGAATACGTCACAAGCTTGGGTTCCCCCGTGGAGCCGGAGGTCGGAAAAATCATGGCCGGATCGTCAGGACCGAGTTCGGAGAAAAGCCGATCGGACGATAAACGGCCGTCCGGGACCAAACGGAGCAGATCAAGTTCCCCGGGCAGAAGGGACGCAGCAGTTTCATCGCACACGACCGCACTGGTCTTGGAGGCCTCGATCAGTTTTTGCAACCGAAGGGCAGGGTGTGACGGTTCGAGAAGCAGGAATGCATGTCCACACATGGCAGTGGCGAACCAGGCAGCAATCGCATTGGGGCCAGCAGATTGAAGCAGTGCGACAGGACCGGAGGCGATGTTCAGTTCCCGGAGTTGCGTGGCCAAACCGGCGGCGTGACGGGCAAGATCCTCGTAGGTGAGTTGATCCCCGCCGTGGACAATCGCTACTCGGTCTGGCCAAAGTGCCGATGCCTCGGCAAACGCCTCGGGCAACGCCTGGGCAATCTTGGCCACATCCGGCGGGGCGAATGGGGATTCATGCCAGCGTAGCGGCTCAAACATTGGGAGTGGAGGCAGGCGAAAAGCAATCCCGGCGGCTCTGCCACGGTGTCGCAAACGTTGCCAACTTGACCTCATGGCGCTCGAAACTTTCGCTCGTCACGAGTTTGGGAACCAAGCAACCGTCCCGTTCGGCAAATCCCACGCTGCCGTTCTGGGTGCGGATTGCGCCTCCGGGGAATGGCCGGAAAGAAAGCATGGCGGGATGGGACACCTGTCGGAGCAAGAGTGCCGCCTCCGATGCGGCAACCGGGGCGAGATGATCGGCCCATTGTTTTTCGGCCACCGTATAAAACGCGAATCGTTGGCGCGCCTCGTCATCGCCGCATGGACGGCCAAGAAACCGCTCGACGATCGAGTGCTCCTTTGGTGTCAACCCGGCAGGGGCGCAAGCCGCGGGTATTTGCATGTTCGACTGGAATCCAGGCATTTCCGACTGCGCCAGCAAATGGATGCAACTGCTTGCGCCGAGCGCGCCGATCATCTCGCGGAACCGGGTTGCATAAAGCTCCGTCCAGTCGATCGGGATGTCATTTACCCACGAGGCAACGCCATTGTTTATGACTACGACAAACTTGATCCCCGGAGGGTAAATTTTTGAGATCCTCTCTTGAAGCAGCGAAATTTGATACAGCAGTAGCAATTCCGTCTGATCAGGCGTGAAAATCAAACCATGGCGACCTGGAAAAGGCGCCGCTCGATAGCCGCCATTGTAGAGTAAAAAAAACACGACCGGTCGCCCGCTTGCGACTTTTGCCCCGAGGCAGCGCCGAATTTCCGGAAGAATCGGTTGCTGGCTTCCGCGGGATTGGTGGTTGAAGGTTCGGTGCAGCAAGGTGCGGATTATTTGAGCGACGGTTTCCTCAACCCGATCGCTGGTGAAAGATGCCGAGATGCTGTCGATTGGATTCCCCCATACCGTTTTGATTTGAGAAATTCTTTCATCCAACCATGCGCAGAGTCGGGCGTTCGTCTGAACATCGACACGTCGGAGGTTTGGAACGCCGTCATTCAGGTCAGGGACTGGCAGTATCAAACCGCGTTTTCTGTCCACCGGATTGCCGGATTCTTCAAAATTCAAACTGCACGGGTTTGCCAAGTTCAAGGATGTCACCAGATTTGAGGGGAAATTGCTGTAATACGGCTGACAGCGTAGTTCATCGGATTTGATTCAGCGAGTTTTTAGCAAGTTCGCTCCTTGCAGCGGGTGGGCACCGGTCATGACGCAAACGCATTGCCCTGCGGGGAGGGGGCGGG
Organism: uncultured Chthoniobacter sp.; assembly: GCA_964601115.1. Taxonomy (GTDB): domain Bacteria; phylum Verrucomicrobiota; class Verrucomicrobiia; order Chthoniobacterales; family Terrimicrobiaceae; genus UBA967. Next base: position 30,576 of record CAZRLX010000008.1, read on the forward strand.
TATTCCTACGAGCCGAATTTCACTATTTATGCGCAAAAAAATTATCGCAGCGAACTGGAAGATGAACATGACGGTCGCCGAGACGGTCAGCTACCTGGACAATTTCCGGTCCCATGTGGACGAGGTGAACGGGGTCGAGATCGTGATTGCTCCGCCCTTCACGGCCATCGCCAAGCTCTCCGAGTTGCTCGGCGGGTCGCAGAAGATCAGCCTCGGGGCGCAGAACATGCATTTCGAGATGTCCGGGGCGTTCACCGGCGAGATCAGCCCCGCGATGTTGCGCGAGTTGTTCGTGCGGTTTGTGATTTTGGGCCACAGCGAACGGCGCCAGTTGTTCGGGGAGACCGACGCGATCGTGAACAAGAAGGTCGTGTTGGCGCTCGCCAGCGGGTTGAAGCCGATCGTGTGTGTCGGGGAGACGCTCGAGGAGCGCGATGCCGGCCGCGAGAAGGAGGTTCTTGAAACGCAGTTGCGCGGGAGCCTCGCCGGGGTGACTCCCGAGCAGATGCAGACCGTGGTGGTGGCTTACGAGCCGGTCTGGGCGATCGGGACAGGCCGCACAGCCTCGCCCGAGCAGGCCCAGGAGGCGCATGCGCACGTGCGCGAGGTGTTGAAGGAATTGGTCGGCGAGACCGCCGCGAAAGTCCGGATTCAATACGGCGGGAGCGTGAAGCCCAACAATGCGGCATCGCTTCTTGGTCAACCGGATATTGACGGCGCGCTTGTTGGGGGTGCGAGCCTCGAGCCGCTTGGATTTGCGGAGATCATCAAGGCCGCTGTTGGGAAGTAGGCGTCGGTTTTTTGGACAGGATGACAGGATTTGCAGGATTCACAGGAGGGCTGAATCCGATGCAAAAGAATGTCGCTTGTCCGTTGGGATTTGAATCGCCATGGCGGGAGGTTTTTCCGCCATGGCGGTTTTTTATGCCGCGGTGAGGGCGAAGCGTTCCGAGCCGAGGAGTCCGGATTTTTCCAGGAAGTAATCGTAGCCGCCCGGGTAGGAGACGACTTCCCCCGCGTTGATGTGGAGGATGCGGGTGGCGAGTTTGCGCAGGAAGTGGACGTCGTGGGAGATGAACACGAGGGTTCCCTCGTAGGCCTCGAGGGCGAGGACGAGGGATTCGACGGTGAGGATGTCGAGGTGGGTGGTCGGTTCGTCCATGAGGAGGAGGTTCGGGGGATCGACCAGGAATTTGACGAGGTTGAGGCGGGTTTTTTCGCCGCCGCTGAGGACGGATGTTTTTTTGTTGATGTCGTCGCGTTTGAAGAGGAACGAGCCGAGGATGCTGCGGGCCTCGTCCTCGCGGAGGGTGCCGTTCGCCGCGAGGATTTCTTCCAGGATGGAGTTTTTCGGATCGAGGGTGGCGGCGCGGTGTTGGCTGAAGTAGCCGATCTTCGAGTTGTGGCCGTGGGTGATGGTGCCGCCTTGGATATCCACCACGCCCGCCAGGATTTTGAGGAGGGTTGATTTGCCCGCGCCGTTCGGCCCCACGAGTGCGGTGCGCTCCCCGCGTTCGATCAGGAGGTCGAGGTGGCGGTAGACGGTGTGGCTGCCGTAGGACATTTTGACGGCATCCAAAAGAACGGCGCGCTGGCCGCCGCGTTCCGGTTGGGGGATGCGGAAGCGGAACGGTTTGCGTGGAGCCTCCGGGCGCTCGATTTTTTCGATGCGTTCGATTTGTTTGAGTTTGCTTTGGACCTGGGCGGCCTTCGACGAGACCGAGCGGAAGCGGTCCGCGAACTCCTGGAGGGCGGCGATTTCCTTTTGCTGGTTTTTCCACGCGGCGGCCTGGATGTCGAAATTCCGGGCGCGTTGCTCCATGGCCTCCGAGTAGTTTCCCGCGTAGCGGGTGAGTCGGTGGTTTGAAATCTCGTAGACCGTCTCGATGAGCGAGTCCATGAACTCGCGGTCGTGGGAGATAAGCAGGAGGGCGCTTGAGCAGGTCTTGAGATACTGCTGGAGCCAGAGGAGCGAGAGGAGGTCCAGGTGGTTGGTCGGTTCGTCGAGGAGGAGGAGATCCGGTTCGATGACGAGGAGGCGGGCGAGGTGGGCGCGCATGACCCAGCCGCCGCTGAGTTCGTTTGCAGGGCGCAACCAGTCCGCCTCCTTGTAGCCGAGGCCGGTGAGCATTTTCTTCGCCTTGGCATCGACTCCGGGATCGGCGAGGGCCTCGTGTTTCGCATGGGCTTCGAGGTAATCCGGCGAATCGATGGTGCCCGCGGCCTCGAGGGCGGCGAGTTGCTTTTCGAGGGATTGGATTTCGCCCGCGCGGCCGGTGGCGATATCGAGTGCGGTTTCTGTGCCCACGGCCTCCGCTTCCTGAGGGAGGTAGCCGAGGGTGGTCCACTCGTCGCGTTGGATCGAGCCGCTGTCCGGGTCGTCGCGTTTGAGGATGAGGGAGAAGAGGGTGGATTTGCCCGCGCCGTTGGCGCCGACGAGGGCGACGCGCTCGCCGTAGTTAACTTGCATGTCGGCCTCCTCGAAGAGCAGGCGGCCGCCGTGGGATTTTCTGAGTTTGCGAATCGTCAGCATTGGGGGTGCATAGTGCCGAGCGGGCGCGGGAAATCAACTCCGCCGCGAGCGGGGATCAGCGGGCGCGCATGCGGATTTGCGCGCGGAGGATGAGAGTGAGGACGCCGAAGAGGGCGAGGGTCGAGAGGATCAGGATGGCCGAGTTAACCCAGAGGATGCCCGCGCGGATGCCGAGGTATTCCTTGATCGGGCCGAAGAAGACGTTGAGGTGGCGGCTCTCGCGGTAGTCGGTCTGTTCCATTTCCGCCTTCGAGACGAGGTCGGTGACCTTTTGGTTCACGTAGAGTTGTTCTGCGGTGTGGCCCGAGCCGAGTTTTTCGAATCGTTCCCGGCGGAAGGGTTTCCCGTCGATGATGTCGTCGATGCGGCGGAAGGCGGCGTCGAGTTTGGCCGGGGTTTCCGCCTCCAGTCCCGAGAGGAGGGCGAGGGTCTCCTTGAGATCGTCCAGGCGGTTCTCCTGGTCCTCGGTGAGGTTTTTGTCGCGGACCATGTCGTTGATCATGCGCTGGATTTTTTCCTGGCGGATGGTGAGGGGGTTGAGCTTCGACTGGGCGAAGACGAGGCCCTCGTAGGACCAGCGGGTCGGCATGATCTCGCAGATGAGCGGGACTTGGAGATTGCTTTGGGCCGGCATCGAGCTGTCCGGGTGTTGGGTGACCCAGCGCTGGATGACGTGTATGAAGTCCAGGTTGCGGTTCATCTCCTCGTATTTGATGAGGGCGCCGCTGAGGATGATTTGCGGGATGAGAACGACCGGGATGATGAGGATGCCGGTTTTGCTTTGGGAGACGAGGGAGGAAATGACGAGTCCGATGGCCGCGCCGTTCGCCGCGGTGAGGAACATCGCGGTGAAGACGATGAGGAATCCTCCGCGGAGGGAGAGGAGGGCGTTTCCGATCCAGGCGAAGAGGGCGCACTGGATGAGGGCGAAGAAGCCCAGGGTGAGGACCTTTGCGAGAACGTAGTAGGCCAGGTTGACGTTGAGGTTGCGCTCCCGCATGAGGACCGGGCGGTCGTGGATGATGTCGTCCACGCTGTTGGTGAGGCCGAGGAACATGGCCACG
>CAZRLX010000009.1:0-31829 GCA_964601115.1 uncultured Chthoniobacter sp.
TGCGTTGGTCGCCGGTGCAGCCGGGCGGGTGGACATTCGGCCACGGCCAGTGGTTCAAATACAAATCGATCTCATCGATGCCGAGGTCCCGCAGGGTGGCTTCGAGCGCAGGCGCGACATCCTTCGGGTTCATGTGGCCGTTCCAGAGTTTTCCGGTGATGAACAACTCCTCGCGCGACTTGATATATCCGCGCTGGATTGATTCGCGGATCGATTCCCCGATGAGGTTTTCATTTTCGTAAGCGCGGGCGGTGTCGAGGTGACGCCAACCGAGGCGGATGGCCTCGATCGTGGCGTCCTGCATGAGCGCCTGCGCCCAGTCGGAATGGAAGGTGCCATAAGCCGGCACGGGCATTTCGCGGCCGGTGGCGAGTTTGATTTTGCGAACAGTTTCGGGGGCGATTCCTTGGGTAGATTTGTCTGACATGGGGTTCATGAAAAACCTACGGGATTTCCCCTGAGCGCGAATAGATTCAATTTGCGTTTTTAATATTGCAATATGCGTCGATGGCGGATTCCTCACCTCCATCAACTTCAAAAACCCCATGTCCACCCGCAAAAAAAATATCCTCTTGGCGATCACCACCACTCACCACGGCCTTTATCGAGGAGTGGCCCGCTTTGCGCGTGAGAACGACTGGCATTTGACCACGGACATGCTTTACGCAGCAACGATTCCACGGGGCTGGAAGGGTGACGGCATCATTTCCCATGTGGGATACTGGAACGAGTTGTCGGAGTTTCTTAAATCCGCCGAGTGCCCTTGTGTGGAGCTTACCAATGTGCGGGCCGATCTGGGGATCCCGCATGTCGAAGGGGACAATCTGGCCATCGGCGAACTCGCCGCGCGGCATTTTCTCGAGCGTGGCTACCGCAACTATGCGTGGTTTCCCTTCACCGAGGACTCGAACAATGCGGAACGGCGCGATGGTTTTGCCAAGACGCTTGGCCATGCGGGATTCAGTTTCACGAACCTGCCCCCGTTGCACCGGTTGCGAAACAACCGTTGGAACGGAAATTGGAGCGAGAGCCTCTCACGGATAGCAAAAGCGATTTCCGCTCTGCCAAAACCGGTCGCGATCTTTTGCTACAACGACTGCACGGCGGCGAATGGATTGAGCGTTTGCCAGGAACTTGGAATTCCCGTGCCCGAGCAGGTCGCATTCGCCGGCGTGGACAACGACGAACTCCTCTGCGAGGCGGTCACGGTGCCGCTGACCAGCGTGGTTCACGATCTCGAAGGCGTCGGTTATCAAGGCGCGGCGCTGCTTGAGCGTCTGATGAACGGCGAAAAAGCTCCAAGCGCTATTCCGAGAATTCCACCGAAGGGAATCATTGCGAGGCAAAGCAGCGACATGCAGGCCGTTGACAACATCGAGGTCGCCCGCGCCCTGCGCCACATCCGCCAGCACTACAGCGATCACAGCCTTCAAGTGACCGATGTCGTCAGAGCGACGGGTATCTCCCGCCGACCGCTGGAGATCGCTTTCAAGCGCGAGATCGGACGCACGATCAATCACGAAATCACACGACTCCGCGTCGAAAAGGTGAAGGATTTGCTCGCTCTTGGAGAAATGAGCATCCATCAAATCGGCGAGGCATGCGGCTTCGCTCGCACCAACCACCTGCACCGGGTTTTCAAGGAGCACATGGGTCTGTCTCCGAGAAAATTTCGACTTCAATCCACCTCGAAGTCGGGCTCCTCTTGAGCTGTTGTCTCAACAACGACCTCCTTGGATTTCTCGTCGTGCAGTTGATTCGTGGACAGCCAATGATGTGCTCCATGAAAGCCAGGCCTTGATTCAGGCGGGCCTAAGAGTGCATGGAACATCGTGGGGACGACCACCTGCGTTTTTGCCTCCACTCGGGCCCGTGAACGTGTTTTTTTGATCGGCATCGCCCGCCAACGCCTCAAAGTCCACGCGCCGTGCACCTCCTGGATCTGCTCCCAGATCGGAGCGAGGGAACACTACGCTATTCCCAGGGTCCTCCACCGTGCGGGCAAACTCGAGGCGCTCTACACCGACTACTGGTCCCGTGGCGCCTGGGACACCGCGGCGCGCCTGCTTGGGGCGAAACGCCTCGCCGGCCGCAAGCACGAGGAACTGACGGATGCGGAGGTCTATTCCTTCAATGCGGCAACCCTCCTTGATGCGGCTGGAGCCAAAATTCGCCGCGCGCCGGACGCCTATGCGGGTTTTCTCTCGGTCGGCGGCAGATTCGGCCGCCGCGTGCGCTCGCGCCTCGCCCGGCGGCGTGAACAACACTGGGAACACACCATTTTTTTCGGCTACGACACCGGATTCCTTGAAACAGCAGCCTGGGTGAAGGAACGCGGAGCGAAATCCGTCGTCTGCCAGATGGACCCCTCGTCCGTGGAAGTCGATCTGGTGCGCCGGGAGGAGCAAAAATGGCCGGGCTGGGCAAGGACGCCACTGCTCGTGCCCGAGGAATATTTCGCCTGGAGAAAGGCCGAGTGGGCCCTGGCGGATGCCGTCATGGTGAACTCCGCCTGGACGCGCGACGCACTGGTGACGCTTGGTGTTCCCGCCGAAAAAATCCCGATCGTTCCCCTCGCCTATGAGTTGGACTCCGCCCCACCGGAGACGCCCCCCGTTCGCGACGAGTCGGAGCCGCTGCGTGTTCTCTTTCTCGGCCAGGCGAATCTTCGCAAAGGCATTCCGTATCTTCTCGAAGCCGCCGCCCAACTCCGCGGCGAACCAGTTCAAATCGATATCGTGGGCCCGATCGCGATCGCGGACCGCCATGTGGTGTCGGCACCGCCGAACGTGCGATTTCACGGCCCCGCCCCCCGATCAAAAACGCGGGAGTTTTACGAGGCGGCGGATGTCTTTGTGCTTCCAACAATCTCGGACGGCTTCGCGCTCACCCAACTCGAGGCGATGTCCCACGCCCTGCCGGTCATCGCGACGCCGAATTGCGGACATGTCGTGCGGGATGGGTTGGATGGGTTGATCATTCCAGCGGGCGATTCGACGGCTCTTGCCAATGCGATTCGGGTATTGCTCGAGGATCCCGAGCGTCACCAGGCCATGCGCGAGGAGGCGGCGCGCGGCGTCCAGCGGTTCGGCCTCGACCAACTCGCGAAAAACCTCCGCGATCTCGAGTCGAAGCTCACTGGGATTCGGCCTGCGACCGGCTTTGACGTTGGCTCCATTTGAGGAAATTGATCCGCGTCTGCCGGTATTCCTCCCGCATGAGCATGGCCTGTCGCCTGTAAAGATCAGCCTCGTCGATCCGCTCGCGGGCCTCCAGATCACGAATCTGCGCGTCGATTTTTTTGAAGGACTTGTCCAGCGTGTCGAGGGTGATGATATTTGGCTGGCGCTGGAAGGCATTCAGGTTCTCGCGGATTTCGCGGACGGTCGACTCGGGCGAATCGCACCCGGCCAGCACGATCGCGCAAAGGCAGGCTGGAATCGCCACGAAACGGCTTCGAAATGGCCCGAGGGAAGATGTTGTCATTGCTGGAATCCGGGCGGTAGGTTGAACGAAGCATGCCGGACACGCAACTGGAACAACTCCTCCCCCCGCAGGGAAAGCTGTGCCCATCGGAGTCCGACACCCGCCAGGCCGCACGGAATCTCGTTGCGGCGCTCTCCGGCAGACCGGCGGTCATCAGCCTCGAAGGCCCCCTCGGCGCGGGAAAGACCTGTTTTGTCAAAGGCCTCGCAGAAGCTCTTGGCTGCGATCCGACGGTCGTCTCAAGCCCGACATTTTCATTGATCCACGAATACCCCGGCGGCCGGCATCCGCTGGTGCACATGGATCTCTACCGGTTGGAATCCCCCAAGGAGCTTGAGGCGCTGGGCATTGAAGACCTGCTTGCGGAAGCGCATGTCGCGGCCATCGAGTGGGGCGACAAGTTTTTGGACCACCTGCCCCCCGGCACGCTGCGACTGTCCTTTTCGATCGAAGACGGCCAGCGCCGCATCCGTCACGTGCGATGAAAACGCTCGTGATCGAATGTTCGTGCGGCACAGGAAGCCTCGCGGTCACCGAGGAGGGGCGTGTGGTCGAGAAGCGGGTTTTTGAAAATCCAAGGGGTCGAGGAGGAGAACTGTTTTCGGCATTGGCGGCCGCCGTGCCGCCACATCCTGACCTCTCACGCATCTACGTTGGCACCGGCCCCGGCAGCTACAACGCCCTCCGCGCAAGCATCGCCGCGGCATGGGGCATCGCCCGCGCACGCGGCATCCCGGTGCTTGGAGTCTGCTCGTTGCTGGGTTACGAACCGGCCGATTACGATGTGATCGGTGACGCGCGCGCCGGCCAGTGGTTCCTCGGCAGGATTCGCAACGGGGCACTGGCCTCTCCCGTGGAACTCATGCCACCACCCAGCGCCATTGCGCTCCTTGATCCACACTTTCCCGTATTCTCCACATCCCGCCTGTTGGACGCCGCAACGCCCGCCCATCCTGATGCGGGCGTCCTCGCCAACCGCACCGCCTCCGCAGGCCCAGCGGAACCGATCTATCTAAAGCCCCCGCATATCACGACACCCACGAAATGACCCAACCGCTCCAGCCCACCGCCATCCAGAAAATCGGAAACGAACTCGCCATCGCGTGGAATGACGCGACCGAGACCTACCTGCCCCTGGAGTTCCTGCGACGCCATTGCCCCTGCGCCGCATGCGGCGGGGAGCCGGATGTCTTGGGCAACATCGTCCGTCCGCGCGTGGAATTCACCGGCAAGAGTTTCGACCTCGCCGGTTGGCAGGTCGTGGGAGGCTATGCGATTCAGCCAAAATGGGGCGACGGACACTCGACGGGAATCTACTCGTATAAATTTCTGCGCAACCTCGCCACGCTCGGCGCCTAACGTTTTCCAACGATGAATCCCGCAAAAGACCTCAAGGATCTCCGCGTCGATTACGGACGCGAACCGCTCGAAGAGGGCGCACTCGCTGCAAATCCGATCGCGCAATTCCGCCTCTGGTTCGACGAAGCCGCCTCGAGCGGCATCCCGGAACCCAATGCCATGTCGCTCGCGACGGTGGATGCCGCAGGCCAACCCGCGTGCCGCACCGTGCTTTTGAAGGATCTTGATGATCGCGGATTTGTCTTTTTCACCAACTACACCAGCCGCAAGGGTCGCCATCTCGCCACCAACCCCCGCGCCGCCCTCCTCTTCCCATGGATCGCCCTCCAGCGCCAGGTTGAGATCGCCGGAGCGGTTGAAAAACTCGCTGAAGAAGAGTCCACCGCCTACTTCGACAGCCGCCCCCGAGGCAGCCGCATCGGAGCCTGGGTCTCGAATCAGAGCACCGAAATCCCATCCCGCCAGTTCCTTCTCGAGCGGAACGACGCATTCGAAAAACGCTTCGCCGCCGGTCCTGTTCCACGGCCCGATTTCTGGGGCGGCTTCCGCGTCATTCCCGAAACCATCGAGTTCTGGCAAGGCGGCCATGACCGCCTCCACGACCGCTTCCGCTACACAAAAACCGGCGACTCGTGGACCCGCGCGCGCCTTTCTCCCTGAGCAAAAGGGGGCGCGCCAAAGCTCAACGCACGGCACCCACGGCGAGGGCAAGTTCCGCGAGGGTGGTCGAGTAGACGGCGAGAGCCTCCGCGCGTTCGAATCGGGCCTCCGCAAGAATGCCCGCGGCTTCGGCCAACTCAGAAACCTGGCTGAGCCCGGTGCGAGAAGCGGCCTCGATGGAGAGGAAATTCTCCCTTGCCGAGGCGACAAAGCCCTCGGCGGCATCCACCCGCCGAGACGCGCTGAGGGTGTCATGGTAGGAGGTCCAGACATCCCGCGAGGCATCGAGTCGGGCGGCTTCGAGGGACTCGCGGGCAGCATCCTCCTCGGCGGCATTTTTCCGCAGCCTCTCGACGCGTTCGAAGCCGTCGAAGAGGTCCCATTTGACATTCAGAAACGCCCCGTAGCCGTTGATCCCCGCGGCGTTCGCATTCGATTTCGGGCCGGTCTCGGAATCGTATTGAAAGGCGGAATAGGCATAGTCGCCCTGCAGGCGGACCTCTGGCAAAAAATCCGCCCTCGCGCGCCTTGTCGCGGCTTCGCTGGCTCGAACCTCGCCGGCCTTGGCGGCAAGGTCGGGCCTGAGTGAGAGCGCCTTTTCGATCAAGCCACCGACATTCTCGCGAAGCGGCGCGGTGGATGCCTGGGCGTCGCCAACCTGAAGCTGCACCGGCGCATTGGCTGGCAAACCCGCCGCGACACACAACTCCCCGAGGGTGTTGCGGGAGAGAGCGCGGGCGGCCGCCAAACCATATTCGGCATCCAGAAGAATCCGCTTGGCCCGCAGCAACTCGGGCTTGGCGGAAAGCCCGGTCTCGACTTCGAGGCGAATTGTTTCCATGGCGGTTCGCGCCGCCTCCAGCATAGACGCCGCGGCGGCCTCCTTGGCGAGCGCCGCCTCGTGGGCGAAATACCGGCTCTGCACCGCGAAGACGACCTCCTGCACCTTCCGATCAAACATCAACCCCGACGCCTCGAACAATGCCACAGCGCGGGACACATCGGCGGCGCGGCGACCGAAATCCAGCAGGAGGTATTCGATCGAAAGCACCGTTGTCGCCTGCTGGCGGCGGAAAAAATCCGGTGCCTCCGTGGCTGGTGTATACCATTTGTCATAGCCCCCGAGGAATTCCGCGGAGAGCCTTGGATAGTAGGGTGCCCGGGCCTCGCCGACCGCCGCCTTCGACGCCAAGGCCGAAAACAACGCCGCGCGGGTCTTGGGATTGTTGGCCATCGCCAACTCGACAAGCGACCCGAGGTCATAGGCTCGCGAGGGTTCGAACACGGGCATTTTTTGTGAGGCGCCGACCGGCCCGCACAGACTGAAAAAAACAACTCCAAGGACAGCAACCACGGGGATTCGCGTTGTAAACCGGGAACTCCACTGTCTATCTATGTGGAACTGCATGAGTCCCGCCAAACTGCCCGCCCTCTTCGCGTTGATCAAGTCTCCAGGCGATCCGCTCATTGATGTCGCCGGCGCGTATTTCCCCGCATGGCTCGGGTGCATGATCGCTGGAACGCTGGGCGCATGGCTCGTTGGCGAAATCCTCTCGAGACTCGGCCTGGCGGCGGTCCTCCGTCCGCCGTTCCTCATGTATCCGGCCCTTTTTGCGCTGACGACCTGCTCGGTGTGGCTTGTGTTTTTCTCCGCTTCGTGACCACCCCCTCTTCCAATCGTCCGTTGGTGTGGATTCTTCGCTTGGCACTGCTCGCCGCTGCGGCGGCATCCATGTGGGCGGTCGCCGGGAACCTGCGTGTGTTTCCGCGCACGGAGGATGCCGAGGTGCGTGCGAACGTCGTGGGCATCGCTCCCCAGGTCGGCGGCACGATTGTGCGCTTACACGTGGTCGACAACCAACTGGTGAACACCGGCGACCTTCTCTTCGAACTCGATGCCCGCCCCTATGAGGCGGAGATGGCCCGGGCCAAGGCTCAACTCGAACTCGCGGGCCTCGAGGTCAAGGCACTGCGCGATGAGATCGCTGCCGCCGAGGCCGCCTTGGGCGACCGCCAGGCCCGCGCGACCTACGCCGAGTCGCACTACGAGCGCCTCAAGCCGCTCCTGGAGGGAAATTTCGCCTCCGCCGACAGGGTCCAACGCGCGCAGACCGATGCGGAAAGCGCCCGCGCGGCGGCTCGCGAAGCCGAGGCCGAAGTCGAGCGCGCCCGCAACAAACTCGGCGAGTTCGAGGGAAAAAACACACGCATCGAACAAGCCGCCGCCACCTTGCGCGATGCCGAACTCAAGGTGTCCTACTGCAAAGTTTTCGCCCCGTGCGATGGAACCGTGACGAATCTCCAGATCGCCCCCGGCAGCTACGCGGCGACTGGCGAGCAGATGTTCTCGCTCGTGGACGAGTCCGTGTGGTTCGTGCTCGCAAACTTCCGCGAAACCGACCTCCGCCGCATCCGCCCCGGTCAGCAGGCGCGTGTGTTTCTGATGTCCCAGCGCGACAAACCCGTCAATGGCGTCGTGCAGGGAATCCCCAAGGCCGTCTTCCCGCTGGGAACCGCTTCGCAGGCCCAACCGGGCGGCGAGGGGGTGTTTTCACGGGTGCAACCGACCTTTGATTTCATCCAACTCGCCCAGCGCTTTCCCGTCAGAATCCTCATCGAAAACAAAGGGGATTTCCGCATGGGCGGCCGGGCGGCTGTTGTGGTGGACACACGCACGGCGGCCGATTCCAAGCAGTTGGAAAAAGCCGAATCCCTCGAGGAACGAGCCTTCACTCCTCCGGTTCAAAATGACTGACGCCACTCGCGGGGCGCTCCGTTTCGGCCTGTCGGTTGGCCTGACAGCGCTGACCGTCGGGACATTGCATGTGCCACAACCCTTTCTCGCGATCCTCGCCGCGCAACTGATCACGGGCATTCCGTGCACAACGGCCGCCGTCTTTTTCAGTCGACTTGCCTCGGCCGCCGCGGGGTCGCTCTGCGGGCTCGCGATCCTCACCCTCGCCCCGAACGAACAATGGGTTTCCCTTCCGTTGTTTTTTCTCCTCGCGGGTGGAGGAACATCGTTCGTCGCGAAACACCGCGATCCCTCAAGCGCCATTCTGTTCTGCATGGGCATCGCTTCGATGGTCGCCGTGGGATTTGTGTTCCCGGCGCGGGATTTGCCTTTCGGACTCGCGCATTTTGCCTCGTTGATCACCGCCTCGCTCTGCAGTGCCTTGGCCGGCTGGGTGGTTCCATTTCGTGAAACGAAAAACCACGCCGCTAATCACAATTCGGCTCCCGCCATCGGCCTTGCAGCTGTGGCGTCGCTTATCACTGCCTGCGCCGTTCTGCCAACACAGCCGACCGTCACCGTCGTCGCAGCCGTCACCACCGCGCTGGCACTCGGCGGAGGACCCGCCATCGTCGGTCAAAAATTCCTCGGCGGCTTGCTCGGGGCCGCTTTGGCACTGGGGTTCGTCATCATCACGAGCGGCGCCGGCAACGATGTGGCGTTCTATCTGCTCGGCCTCACGCTTGCCATGGGTGGATTCGAGTGGATGGCAGGGCGGTTTGCCCGAATCGCGTCGGCCTTCCGCCAGGCGGGGGCCATTTTCGGGGTCATGGGAACCATCCTCCCCCAGCCGGAGCAATTCATGTGGGGATCGCTGGAGCGCATGTGCGCGGTGCTTGCAGGATTGTCCATCGGATGCGCCGCCGTCTGGCTCCAAAAGCACTGTGTCGGCTTTTCTGCGATTCTCTCCGGCTCCTCTGGGGAGATGAAGCAATGCCGCACAGCGGAAAAATAACCCCGCGCGGATTGTTCTTCCACGACGGCAAAAAAAACGCCGCCCGGATTTTACCCGGGCGGCGTTGAAGGAATCCTTCCCGTGGATCAGGCCGTGGGAACGGTCGCGATCGTTTGCAGGATGCGGCTGGCGATTTTGTAGGGATCGCCTTGGGAGTTTGGACGGCGGTCTTCGAGGTATCCCTTGTAGCCGTTGTTCACAAAGCTGTGCGGGATACGGATCGAAGCGCCGCGGTTGGCGACTCCGTAGTTGAATTTGTCGATCGACTGGGTCTCGTGGAGACCGGTCAGGCGCAGGTGGTTGTCCGGACCGTAAACAGCGATGTGCTCGTTTTTGTATTTGTCGAAGGCGGCCATGAGCTTCTCGAAGTATTCCTTCCCGCCGGTTTCACGCATGAACTTGGTCGAGAAGTTCGAGTGCATCCCGGAACCATTCCAGTCGAAGTCCTTGCCGAGCGGCTTGCAGTGGTAGTTCACGTCCACACCGTATTGCTCGCAAAGGCGCTCAAGGATGTAACGGGCCACCCAGACCTCGTCGGCGGCGCGCTTGGAACCTTTGCCGAAGATTTGGAACTCCCACTGGCCCTTGGCCACCTCGGCGTTGATGCCCTCATGGTTGATGCCGGCATCGAGGCAGATATCAAGGTGCTGCTCGACGATCTCGCGGGCGATGTCGCCGACCGAGTTGTAGCCGACGCCTGTGTAGTAGAGACCTTGGGGCGCCGGGAAGCCCTCCGCCGGAAATCCAAGCGGACGGCCGTTTTGGTAGAGGAAATACTCCTGCTCGAACCCAAACCATGCGTCCGGATCGTCGAGGATCGTGGCGCGGGAATTCGAGGGATGCGGCGAACCATCTGGCATAAGCACTTCGCACATGACCAACACGCCATTCTTGCGAGTCGAGTCGGGGAAGTGGGCGACCGGTTTCAAGAGGCAATCGGAACTGACCCCCTCGGCTTGGCGTGTGGAGCTGCCGTCAAACCCCCACACGGGGAGTTCCTCCAGCTTGGGAAACGCGTTGAAATCCTTGATCGTGGTTTTGCTCCGCAGGTTGGCGACGGGTTCGTAGCCATCCAGCCAGATGTATTCGAGTTTGTATTTAGCCATGTGTTGTTTTGTCTTTTTTTGAGCAGACCAGGCCGTCTGGTGTAGCTTTTTTATTGGTTTTTCCCGGATTCCCTAACGGCGGGGGAAATTAAGCAGGTTCGATGCCAACGAGCCAGAAAGGATGCGGCACTCCACCCAAGATTGTTTCAGGAAATTTGATCTGAGTGAGATACAATCCATCCCGAATCCCGGATCAGGCGGCGGTAGGTGTCCGAGGGATTGTCACCGAGGTGGTCGACGGCCACACGCCTCAGGTCCCTTGGATAATCGATCCGATACAGTCCGAAGCGCGGCGTGAACGAACCCCATTCATAATTGTCCGTCAGCGACCAGTGAAGGTAGCCGAGCAAGGGCACACCGTCGCGATGCATGCGGCGCACCTCGCCAAGATGGGCCTCAAGGTAGGCACTGCGGGTCAACCCGTCTTTGCGCGGCACGGATTGGGAACCATCCTGCGACGAGCGCTGCGCCATGCCGTTTTCCGCGATCAAAATGCCGAGCCCTGGAAACTCCTCGGCGTAGTGCCGGCAGAAGGCGGAAAGTCCCTCAGGGAGGAAATGCCAATCCCACCACTTGCTCGTCAGCACATCCAACAAATGAGCGCGGATGCTCACACTGCGGAATTCCAAATCCGAAAAATCCGGCCATCGAAACACGTGGCTGGCAAACGGGTCGTAGTAATCAAGACCGAGGAAATCCAGCATCCGGTCGCGTTTCGCGCGCCGCGCGGTATCGAGGAAATAACCGAGGTTTGCGAGCGTCGCCGCGCGTGGCACAAAGCGGTTTACCAGACTTTGAAAACCCGCCCCGGCGATCGCGACTGGGTCCCTCCGGCGCCCCAGAGCGGCTTTCAGGAAATACCGCGACAAGTTCCCCGCACGCTCCAAAAAGTAGTCGATCAGCCCCGATTCCGGCACTCCCCGCTCACGCACGCTCAGCAGGTCGAGGAGCATTTTTTCGGACCAATACACATCGCTGCAAAACGTGTTCATCGACACCCTCGGTGTGTCCCACCCGCGCTCCTCGTAAAGATCATGGATCGTGTTGTAGGCGCGCACATGGGCCGAAAGGAGGCGGTTGTAGGCCCGTAGCCCGACAGGAATCCCAGCCTCCCCGCCGCCGGGAAAATACGTGCTCAGATATGTGTTCAGGACGAGCATGTTCGGCTCGTTCAATGTCACATACCACCGCACCGGCGACTGGCCGTGCCTGTCGGCGAGGCGGTCGTTCAAGCGACGCAACACCACACCGACATACCTATCGAATGCCGCTGGCGTGCAGTCATCAAGCCACGCATCCACGCCCAACCACGCCGGATGCGTGAAATGGTGCAGCGTGACAACCGGCTCAAGCCCCTCTTCCCGGCAGGCGCAAACCCTCTCGGCATAGGCATCGATCGCCTCGAAATCGAACTCCGGCGCGTGCCCGGCCGCGCTGGTCCGTGTCGGCTGCACCCTCGCCCACTCGATGCTGAGCCGGAAGGCGTTCAACCCCATGCCGCGCGCCAATCCAAAGTCCCCCCGGTAGCGGTTCCAGAAATCCACCGCCTGTCCGGTCTTCGCCACACGCCCCGCCTCCTCGCAGGCCCCCCAGTTGTTGTAGGGTCTTCCGCGCTCGTTGTAGCCACCCTCGCTCTGGTAGCCCGAGGTCGCCACGCCGATCAGAAACGGATGATCAATCATTCGCGAATCCATCAACTCATGTTCCCTCGACCACGCGTTTGCGCAGCACCTTTTCGCGGAGTTTGGAAATCACCACGGGGTTTCGTTCAGGACCCTCGAGGACGATCCGCGCGATCTCGGCGGCGGCATGCGGACGCCCCAGAGCCCGCGCATTGGCGGACATGCGCTCGCGCAGGCCCGGTTCGTCGAGAATCCGCCGAAGCTTGTGTCCAACCAGCGTCACTTCCGAGCATTTCAATGCCGCACCCGCCTCGAGCAACACATCGGAATTCCTCTCCTCCTGACCCCCAATCGGATCGAGAATCATCATCGGCAACCCCCGGGCCAGCGCCTCCGCCGTGGTCATCCCCCCGGGCTTGCTCATCAATACCGACGCCGCCCCCATGAAATCGGCCATCTCGCCGGTGTAACCCATCACACGGAAATCGGTCTCCCTTCCCGAAATCAACGCCCGCACGCCGGCCTGCATCTCTTCATTTTTCCCGCACACCACAATCGCTTGGAAGTCGCACTTCACCTGCAGCAATTGACGCACGACCGCCGTCGCGGGACTCAACCCCAGCGACCCGCCGGCGACAAGCACCATGGGCTTCGCGGGATCCAATCCATGACGCCTCAGGACAGCCTCGCGGTCCACAGGTGCAGCGAACGCGGATTCAACGGGAATCCCCGTGGCCTCGATGCGGTCGAACGGCAACCCAAGCGCCTCCATGTGAATCCTGTCCTCCTCCTGCGCGACGAAATACCAGTTGAACGCCCGCGTGATCCAAAAGGCGTGAAAATGGAAATCCGTGACCACCACCCCCAGCCTCGCCTCGAGCTTCCCGTTGGCGATCAGCCAGGAGATCACCCCCGCGGGCATGAAATGGGTGCACAGGATCACATCCGGCCGGAATTCCCTCACCAAATTGATCAGCGGCAATGCCTGCGGCAGGTCGATCGCCAGACGCCCCTTGTCGGCCACCCACGGGTCGTCGCTCTTTTCATACCACCACCCCAGAAACTCGGGCATCATCGCCGAGAGCTTGGTGTAAAGCGTGGAGTAGAACTGCTTGTGCAACACGTTCGTGTGGTCCAGCGAATCGTCCGAAAGCACCTCCTCGACATCCGGCCGGTTCCGCATGGCCTGGGCAAGCGCCTCGGCGGCTTTTACGTGGCCGGAACCCACAGAGGCCGAGAGGATCAACACGCGTTTTCCCATGCGCGGCCAACCTGCTCCATGCGTTGCCCGACCTCAAGCGCGATTGCGCGACGAATCCGACACCGCCGGTTTCCCCTTCATGGCATTGATGACCGGTTCCTCGAGAAACCTCCAGGACAGCATGGCAACGGGCACGGTGACTCCCAGGATCAGCACCGCCACCGCCGCCGGATGAGACTGGCGCGTGATGCCATATTGCGCCAACCAAGGCTCCATGAGGTGGAAAAGGACAAGGTGGTAAACAAAGACGCCGTAGCTGATGCCTCCCAAAAAACGCAACGGCCTCAAGCTAAACACCCACCCGACTGCACCTCCGACACCAACCGTGCCGGCCAGCACCAGCGCCGCCGCCACCACCGCCTCGAGCACCTCGGGCAAACCCGCCACCCACGGAGACCACGAGGAATAGCGGATCGCCCGGTTGGCCACCCACAGCACCACCACTCCAGCGGCGGCAATACGGAGTCCCGACCTCCCCGCTTCCATGGAAGGAAACCCGTGGCGGCGATAAATCCACGCGAGCAGCCCACCCATGGCGAAAGAGTCGACGGACCCCGGCAACATGAACCAACGCCAAAACTCGGGCACATCCGCCACGAGACACCACACACGGAACCCGTATCCGAGCGCCACGAGGCCCAGCGCCGCCCACGGAAAAAAGCGAAATGGAACCGCCAACAGCACAAACGGCCACAGGATGTAGAATTGCTCCTGCACCGCGAGGGACCAAAAGTGCCCGGTGGCCGCCGGGAACCAACCCAGTTGGGCCAGATGGAAATTTGAAAGGAATCCAAGATGCCACAACAGGGATTCCCTCACCTCCGACATACCGACCAACACACAGAAAAGCAGAGCCGCGAGATACGCCGGAAGCAACCGGGCGAACCGACGCAGATGGAATGTTTTCAAATCCCGCAGATACGTCGGCGACCCGCCAAGATTCCAAAGCGAGCGTGTGATCAGGAACGCGCTCAACACAAAAAACAACCGCACCCCGAAGGGCCCCCAGTCCCAAAAGTGCGCGGGTCGGATGCCCGAGTGGTGCAGGACGACAGCCAGAATCGCGATTCCCCTCAACCCATCGAGCTGCGGACTGCGGCCGCCTGCCATCGATTCTTCCGAACGACTCCAACCGAGTCGATGCCATAGGGAGTCCATAGTTCGCCGTGCGAGGATGCGCTATATGGCAGGGTGCCAAGTGCGGATCAACAAGAACCGCCAGACGCCACCACGCGTTGCTCAAGAAAGCGAAACGCCATCGCCGCCCCCTCGAATCCTGCCGGCAGGCGCTTGCCGGGCGTCCATGCGCCGAAAAATTCACCAAGCACCCCCTGCGAGACCGTCTGCCACCCCAAGGCACGCCCCCACGCCTCCAGGTCCGAAAAATTCACATCCGCCGTGAGATCGCGCGTGCCCGGCGCCTCCAACACAGCGGAGCCGGTCAGCATTTGGTGAGCGAGGTAGGCGCGGAGGGTTCCCGCCGGACGCCGGTGGTAGAGGCCGGGCATCGTGTCGCCGTAGTCGATCGTGAGCATCTCGCCGCGCTTCCACTCGGAAGCGAACTCCTCAAGCCACCTCCTGTAGCTTTCATGCACCTCGACACGGCAACCTTCGCGGAACGCGTGCCCGAACACAGTTGAGTCCGGCAGGCTGCAGGGCTGGAGGGTTTCCACGGGCCCGTCCGCCGATTGCGACACGCACAACTCCAGCCATCCGCCGCCGCGCCGCTCGAACACCCGGCAGGGAAACGCATCGGGCAGCTCGTTGGAAAAAATCGACGCGCTGCCATGGAAGGCCCGCAACGCCTCGCGAGGGGATTCGTGCCACAGGATGCCTCGCCCCCTCAGGCGCTCCTGCTGGGCCTCGCGCAATGGCGCGGACACCTCCACGATATGATACCGGAGTCCCAACCGCCCCCACCATCCGAGGTGCCCGAGGACCGCTTGCGCGAGTGAACCGTCCCCCGCGCCAATCTCGATAACCCGCCGGATTCCCCGCCCGCGAATCCACGCCGCAATCGCACGCGCCAACGAATCGTCGAGCGTCGCCCATGTCGAAAAATCCCCCCGCCGCCCGACCCCGCGAATCCGCCGGGAGTAATAGCCGGTTTGCGGATGGTAAAGCGCATCCCTCATGAAGCGCTCGAAAGGGACCGTAGCGTCCATCGGAGCCTCAGGCACCGGCCACAAGCCGCTCGTCCTCGTCCACAAGAGCCTGCCACTTCGCCTTGAAATCGGGCTCGTAGCGCTGGTCCTGGAAATCAAGCATCGCCGTGCGGTGGCGCACGATTTCCTCCACGCGCGGAGCCGCCTCTTGCCAGACCTCGCGCAGAAGCCGCAGGGCCGAGGGCTCGCGGTCCCAAAGTGTGGCGTAACTCGAAATGAAATCCGAGGCGTAGCCGGGCTCGGCGCGGTCGTTGGGATACCACACATTCTTCATCGGCTCGGGCAACTCGAGAAGCATCGGTGCGATATGGAGATTGCGCAGGACACCCTCGCGGTATTTCGCCTTGGCCTCCGCCTCGCGCCCCTCGAGCGACAGGCTGAACGCCCAGCCGAACACAAACGACGGCTCCTTGTAGTCCCGGGGATAGCTTCCAGCGTAAGTCCCGAAATACCGCGCGGCCCTCTCGGGCGCCTCGGCCAGGAGGTGAAGCATGGGAATCAAAAAGCGCGCCCCTTGGTTGTCGGCGGGATTGCAAATCAGCAGGTCCTCCAGCACCGCGCAGGCGTCGGAAAACCGGCCGAGGTGCCATTCCGTCATCGCCTGTCCATAAAGCGCCCTCAAATACGGCCTCGTGTCACGGTCGGTCCACCACAGGGTGTCGGGCTTCTCGCGCAGCGGCGACTCGCGGCGCACGACCTCCCGATACCCCTCGAGGCAATCCTTCCAGTTCCCCTTGTTGTAATCCCCATCGGCAAGCTCGACACGTGCCAGCGCGTTTTCCGGGTCCAACCCCAGCGCCAACCGCAAATGCGCCTCGCGTCTCGAGGGCGAACGCAACCGCATGGCCGCGCGCACCAACCCGGCGGCCACCGCACGCGGCGAGGGACTCGCCTCTCCCGCCCGCCCGGCCTTCACCACAAGCAAGCGCGTCACGGCACGCAGCTCCTCGGCGACCGACTTTTGCGGCGCGATGAACCGCAGGTCGAGCTTGCTGTCCTCGGAAAAGTCGCGCCACGCCTCCTCGTCCCACTCGTCATTTCGCGGAATGTGCAACTGCTCGGGAGCGGCCTGCTTTTCAAGAGTCCGGTAAATCAAATTCTCGATCCTCGGCTGGTCGAGTTCCTCCATGAGTTCGGGCGGAGCAACAGGCACCCCGGCTCGGTCGCAAACCACCACAAGCACAGGCAACACCCAGTCGTCATTCATGGGCACCGGCTCCTCGAGAAACAACAGATGCAAATGCCAGAAATTGCCCCCGGATTTCAGCGCCTGGATCATGCGCTCCAATCCACAGCCACCCGCTGCGGGCGGCCAAAGCGGTCGTTGAAGAGCACCTCCTTGTGCGCCGCACCGTATTCATGCACGAGCTTGGTGACCTTCACGTCGAAACAACAATACCGCGCGATGTCCATAACCCGCCCCTCGCGCCACCACCGGATCGCATCCAACCCCTCGGCCGTCTTCCCGACACCGAGCGTGCCCTGCCCGACACTCTCGAGTTTGGGCCGCTGGCCGCTGATTTGCTCGATGTCGGCCATGAGATCAAGCGTGCGGAGGTTCTCCCTCAAATCCAAAATCGTGTAGGCCATGAGCACGTCGTAGTCGAACTTCAGCACGTTGTAGCCAACCACAAGATCCGCTCGCCGCAACCGATCAACCAGCGCGTCGGCCTTGTCCTCGGGAAAGATTTCGTAGGCGCGGTCCTTGGAGCTGTAGGTCACGCCCACCGACATGCCCATCTCGTGCTTTTTGTCCCAGCCGCCGACATCGTTCGCCGTGCGCTGGGTTTCAAGATCGAAATACACGATGTCCATCAGCGTCTCAGTTCCCTCCCCCGTCCCTCGTGAACAACCCGCTCAACGCTGCAGGTTGCTATCCAGAAAACTCACGATCTGGCGTGTTTTCTCGTCCTCGGCAATGCGCTTTTTCACCAACCGGCACGCATGGATGACCGTGCCATGGTCCTTCCCGCCGAAGGCGTCGCCGATATCGGTGAGCGAGGATCCCGTGAGTTCGCGGGAAAGATACATGGCGATCTGGCGCGGAAACGCGATGTTCGCCGGACGACGCTTGCTGGTCATATCGGCCAGTCGCACGTCGAAATGCTCGGCCACTCGCCGCTGAATCTGGTCGATCGTGACGGACTTCCGCGCCTGCTCCTGGAAAATGTCGCGCAGGAGATTCTCGATCACCTCTTGGTTTATCTCTTTTTCGCTGAGTGATTTGTAGGATGCCACCCGCATCAGCGCACCTTCAAGTCGGCGCACGTTGTTGCGGATTTTGTCGGCGAGGAATTCGAGAATCCACGCGTCCACTTGCAAGTTCAATCCCTCGGCCTTGCTGCGGAGAATCGCGATGCGCGTCTCGGTGTCGGGCGGCTGAATCTCGGCGGTCATGCCCCACTCGAAGCGGGACACAAGGCGCTGCTCGAGCTTTTCAATCTCGCTGGCGGGCCGGTCGCTGGTGAGCACGATCTGCTTGTGGCCGTCGTGCAGCGCGTTGAAGGTGTGGAAAAATTCCTCCTGCGAACGCTCCTTGCCGGCGAAGAAATGAATGTCGTCGATCAGCAACACGTCGGCCTGACGGTATTTTTTTCGGAATTTCACCAGCGTGCCGTGCTGGATCGCGTCGATGAACTCGTTCGTAAACTGCTCGCTGGAAAGATAAACGACGCGCGCGGATTTCTTTGTCGCCAACACCTGGTGCCCGATCGCATGCAGAAGGTGGGTTTTCCCAAGCCCGCTGTATCCATAGATGAAGAGCGGGTTGTAGGTCACGGCCGGGGCCTTCGCGACCGCGAGGGCGGCGGAGTGCGCAAACTCGTTGTTCGAGCCCACAACGAACCGCTCGAACACATTTCGTGGATTCAAACCGGTCAACGAGGCGGGCGCGGCCTTTTCACGGACGGGTTTCGGGGCTGCGGCGACAGGCTGCACCACAGGCTCCTGCTCGCTGGCCGATTCCAGCCGGACATCCTTCACGCCGGGCACCTCAAGCATCGCGGATTCCAGCACGATCGGCAGATAATTGCTCTCGATGAAAAATTGGTGGATCGGATTCGGCACGGTCACGGTCAGCGTGGTGGCGTCCACCGCGGCGGTGCGGATGCCGGAAAACCACCGGTCATATCCATCGGCGCTCACGCGTTGTCGAATATGACCCGAAATCCGGGTCCAAAGGTCTTTGGAATTGTTGTTCATGGACAGTTACACACGGGAAAGGAAACGGAACGAATGACACAGCACGCGCTTCCGGCACCCGAGGAAATGGCGGGCCCCCAGCCGACGAAAATCGTTGCGGCCTGAAGACAATGGAGCGCAGAGGACATTTTTGTTGTTTCCAATCAGTAGTTTAAGAATTAATTTAGCAAACTCCACTGTGCTCCAAGATGACACGAAGCCCGAAGCCCCGGCAGAGAACCAATAGCATCGCCCTTTTTCCGCAACATCTTGAAATAAAAGTTATTCACAGGTTGTTCACATGCCGGTCGGGATCGTTTCCGCCAGCGGCTTGAGAGTAGGAACCGGGGGATTCCCCCCACAAGAAAAAAGCGCGATCTGGGCGAAGAAAAATTTTCAAAATCATCGGGGTTTTTCTTGACCCGCCGGAACGTCGATCAAACGGGCGTTGCGAGGGGCAGCGGTTTTCTTTTGCTTTGTTCATGGGGCTTCGGAGGTGACGGGAGGCGCTTTTCCAGCAAGTGCTCGGGGTGGGACTCGAACCCACATTCCTTGCGGAACCAGATCCTAAGTCTGGCGCGTCTGCCAATTTCGCCACCCGAGCGGTCGCTGGCCTACAACAATCCCCGCGCAGCGGAATTCGGGCAAGCCGAAATTCGGCGGGAACGCTGACTAATCCACAATCAACATGCAGTCCCCGTAGGAATAGAACCGGTAGCGCTCCCGGATCGCCTCGGCGTAGGCGGCAAGCACCGCATCGCGCCCGGCGAACGCCCCCACCAGCATGAGCAGCGTGGACTCGGGCAGATGAAAATTCGTTAGTAGTGCCCCGACGCGGCGAAACGCATACGGCGGGTGGATGAAAATACGCGTGCGTCCCGAGGTCTCGCGGATCGGGCCGTCGGGCTGGGACTCGAGCACGCGCGTGACGGTGGTGCCCACCGCAACGATCCGGCGCGCGGCGTTCAACGCCGCTGCGGCCCCGGCACCGATCGCATACGATTCCTCGTGCATCTCGTGATCCGCGATGCGTTCGGTTTTCACCGGAAGAAACGTGCCCGCCCCGACATGCAGGGTCAGGAACACGTGTGGAATCGTGGCGAGAATTTCAGGAGTGAAATGCAAGCCCGCAGTTGGAGCCGCAACCGAACCCGGCTTGTCGGCGTAGACGGTCTGGTAGCGCTCATGGTCGGATTCGTCGGCCTGCCGCTTGAAGTAAGGCGGCAGCGGCATGTGCCCATGGGCCTCAAGGTCCGGCACATCGTCGAATTCAAACACCCGCTCGCCGCCGGGAAGCACCTCGATCACCCGCGCAACCGTTCCTGCAATCTCAACCCCGACCCCGCACCGCAGCCTCCTGCCAGGCCTGGCAAGGCATTTCCACGTCCTCTCGCCGATCCGTTCCAGCAGGAAAATCTCGGTGCGCCCGTCCTCCGACAGCAACCGGGCCTTGATCACCCGCGAATCATTCAAGGCCACCACATCACCAGGCTCGAGGTAGGATGGAAAATCACGGAACATCCGGTGCTCGATGCGCCCGTCACTGCGGTGGAGCACCATCATCCGCGACGCATCACGTCGCTCGGCGGGCCGCACAGCCACCAGTTCCGGCGGCAACTCATAGAAATATTCGCTGACCAGACCGGACATCGGCTTCAATCAAGACTTTCCACCGGGCACAACCAACCCGCATCGCGCCGCCGCGGCTCCGACCAGCGCCGAGACCCTCCGCTTGAGCCGCCTCGCCCGCCGGGCAAGAAACACCACAAACAACCCATAGGGGACCCACAACCATGCCGAGGCCCCGCCAATGAAAAATTGTTGGTAGCAGAGCGCCATCAGCAACACCATGTTGACCAGCACGGTCGTGGCCACAACACGCGTTTGCAAGTGAACGAGGGTCAGACACTTCGGGCCGCCATGGTATTCCGTCACCGTGCGCATTTGTATTCCCCACCAGAAACTTCCGTAAATCTGGATGTCCCAGTTCTTCCACCCCGTATCGATCGAGTAGCTCCACCCTTCCTGCTCCAGCCTTTGCTGCACCTCGTGAAGCAGACCCTCGCGCCCTTGCCCCTCCTCGCTCCAGAACTGCAACCTGCCGGCGCGTCCGACGACCTGCTTGAATCCCTTTTCCTCGCTCGCGATGACCGCAGGGGGGGTGCGCTTGAACTTCAACCAGGTGAAATATCGCGCCCACCCGCGCACCAGCGGTTGGGTCAACGCCAGAAACGCCACCAGCAACCGCGCAGGGACAGTGTCGTGACGGGCTTCAAGCCGGGCATGAATCATATAGGACAATGCCACCAGCAACGTGCCGCCGAACATCAGATACGGCACAATCCGCAAGATCGGAACCGGGATCGACACAGCGAACACAAACAAGGTCAACGCCACCCACTCAATGCTACTCAAATATGCGGCAACATCCGATTGCGGCGTCGGATAGATCGACTGGAAAAGCCCCTGCCCGAACACCCCGTGGTAGATGACCGGCTTGTTCACCAGCCAAGTGAACCGCGGCGCTCCGTAGATTTGTCCTTTCCACTTGGCCGTGCCGGTGGGTCCGAAAAACACCAAATGCTGGAACCGCAACATCGACTCGGCCTCGCCGTAGCCCTCCTGTTGCTTGCGGAACGCTTTCAACGTGAACCTCCGGTAGTGCCAGACGATCGCCGCCGGACTGAATGCGATCACCCCGCCGCTCTGCTGCAAGCGCCAACAAAAATCCACATCGTCACCGGCCTTGCGGTATTCGGGATCGAACCCCCCCACTTGGTCGAACGCCCACCGGTGGAACGCCATATTGCACCCCGGGATGTGCTCGGCCACCACGTCTGTGAGCAACACATGGCTCGGCCCGCCGGGTGCCGCCGCCACACACGCCTGCACCCAGTTCTCGGCCGGCGGCGAGATGTTTGGCCCACCGACTCCTGCGTAATCGCCGCTGAGCAACGTGCCGATCAAATAATACAACCAGTCGGGATCAGCCATGCAGTCGCTGTCGGTGTAAACGACGACCTCTCCCGTCGATGCATGGGCACCCACATTCCTGGCAAAACTCAGTCCCTTGTTTTCCTGGCGGATATTTTTCACCCACGGATGCCGGGCCGCGATTTCCTGGGTGTTGTCGGTGGAACCGTCATCCACAAGAACCACTTCGTAGTTCGGATAATTGATGTCCTTCAGCGACTCAAGACACCGCTCGAGCGTCTTCGCGCCGTTGTATGAGCACACGATCACCGAGGCCTTGGGATACGAGGGCAACGCCACCCGCGAAGTCATCGACCCCTCCCCGCTAAAGAGGCTCTTGACCGTTTCGAAGGCGGGTTTTTTCGTCCGGTCCCGTCGCACCAAGCCGAATGCCCAATCCAAAATCTCCTGCCCGCCACGATACCACTCGTCGGTCCAGGCATACACAATCGTCCCGGCCAACCCCCCGCGCACCACGCTCTCGATATGCCAGCGCAACATCTCAGCCTGCTCATCCTCCGGATGCCGGATCGTATCCATGCCGAACTCTCCAAGGATCAACGGCTTGTCATCTGCGAGATTCTGCAGGCGCGCGAGGTAACGGTCGAAATCCTCCTGTCGGTGCAGGTAGACGTTGAACGTCACAAAATCGCTGTTCTGCGGCAGCAGGTATTCCGTCGGCGGATAACTCGCATACGAAAACAACGCCGCCGGATCCTCCTTCCGCCCAATCGCGATCAACTCCTCGATGAACTCGGTGACCTCCCGCGCGCCCAACCAACGCACCATCGTGGTCGGTATCTCGTTTCCCACCAAATAACCAAACACCGCCGGATGACCCGCATTCCTGCGCACCCCCTCGCGCACGGCTGATTTCGCGTCCTTCCGGATTTTCCTGTTGTGGAGAAAATCCAAATGCTCGGCCCATGGAATCGAAATCAAAGCCCGAATCCCACGCGCGGCGCACAAATCCAAAAACCAGCGCGGTGGCACGTAGTAAATACGAACCAGATTCACCCCGGCCTCGACCATCAGATCCAAATCCCTCGCCGCACCCTCCGGCGTGCCGAAATGATCACCCGCGGCATCGGGGGCGAACGGCCCGTAGGTGACCCCTTTGATGAAAAACTTCCTGTCCTCCTCGAAAAAAAACTTGGCGCGCACACGCACCGGCGACTGATCGATCACAGTTTGAGCGTAGCAGGAGCCGCACGGTTGGCGAGTCGGGATTTTGTGGTCCCACGCAGGGATCCAACGACCCGCACCATCAAGTTTATCCGCGCATGAACCTCACAACGACACGTCGCCGAGATACTCGCTCAGGCGCAACCCGCGCGCCTGGTCGAATGCCTGCCGCAACAACACCAGCGAGACGCGAAATCTCGCACCGAGCCCCAGAATCAACAACGACACCTCGGGCTTCACATTTTGTCGGACCACATACTCCCGCAAATCCCCGAACCAACCATCGCACACCTCGATTGCGCGGTCGATGCGCGGCCCCATGTCGCGCGGCGGCCTCGCCTCCCGGAAAGACTCGGCCAACTCCTCAAGCCCTTCCCGCAATACGGCCTTGGAATCCTCGAGCGTCGCCGCCCCCCCGGCGCAAATCTCCCGTGGAAGCAACGCATGCAAGCGCCCGGCGCACAGCGCCAACTCGCCGCCCAGATCGCGAATCGTCAACACAAACTCCCTGATCCTCCCTGCCTCCTCCGCCGGGCAACTGGGCCCCTCCATCGCCCGCACAAACTTCATCGCCTTGGAGGGAAAAAGCGAAATCGCCGTTTTCTTGGAAAGCGGCAGAACGTCCAGCCCCCGATCGATCGCCACGGCAAGCGTTTTCAAATAATCGCCCATGCCCGCTTGCATGTTTTTTTGCGGCAGCACAGGCCAGAACAAGCGCTGCGCCAACGCCGAAACCAGGAACCCGCCGATCAATCCCGTGAACACCCCGACAATCGCCGGAAACTCCACCGGCTTCTGCGCATTCAGGCCGACGATCGACACAAGCAACATGAAAGATACCGTCAACGGCACCGTGACCCCTCCCGATTTTACGAACCAGTAACCGAAGAGAAACGCCCACGCCCCCATGAAGATGTTCAACACCGCGTAACTCGCCATCAGCGGTGTCCCGGCCAGCAACAACACACATGTCCCACCCACCACCACCGTGAAGAACACTGTGTAGCGCATCGCGGAGCGGTCCCCCGTTTCATCGGGACTCTGCGCGTTCAATGACGCAAATGTGTAGGCACACAGCAGAACCATCGCCCCCCCCGGCATCCGCAACCAGTTCTCGAGCACCAGCGCCACCACCACCGCCACACCACACCGGATCCCCCTTCCAATCCACTCGCTCCCGGGCCATACGGGCGCGAGTTCATGGCTCTCACCCCGCCCGACCTCCTCTGCGGGCACCCGCTCCAACGCATCCAATGCCAGAAGCGTCCCGTGCAATTCACGCAACGTGAGCAAATGCGCGGAGACCACCACCCACTCGCGCGGCTCCAATGACCCCGCCCCGCCATCCGCGCGCAACGCCACCACCCGGCGATCGATCTCCCCCAAGAGCGATTCCATGCGGCTCTTCCACTCGCCGGAAAAATCCTCCCCGTGCTCCAAAAACCCCCACCCCTCCGCAAGCAACTCTCCCGCCTCCCGCACCGCACCGGCCAACTCACCTCGGTAGGGCTCCGCAGCCGGATCCAGCCTGCTCAACGACCGCAACAACCCGGCGGCACGGGACACATGGTTGATACAGTGCGCATGCTTTGCGATCTCGCGCCGGAAATTCCGGCTCTCCATCCCGCCGAATTGCAACAACGTCCGCATTTCCGAGGCCCTGGAGGGAAAATCCCGCAAACTCTCCCGCAAACCGGTGTGCGCCCCCGTGAAACGCCCGGCCCCCAACGGCGTGGCCACGCCCAACTCCGCCACCGCACTCCGGAACACCCGCCGGAAGACCTCGTTGGCATACGTGGGAAACACCGTGCTCTGCACCACAAGACTCACCACCACCCCCAACCCCACCTCCTCGATCCGCGAGATCGCATACTCCCACGCTTGCGACGGTTCGACCTGACTGTTTGACACCACCACCACATACGTCATCCCAACAAGGAAAAACGCATACGGCGCCCGCGATTGTCCGAACATCGCCACAGAGAACGCCACCACCACAAACGTCAACGGCAAGTAGAGAAACGGCGACTGCTGCAGCGCTCCCGTGGCCACATACCCCAACACCCCTCCAGCCACCGTCCCGGCCACACGGAACACCGCCTTCTGCTGCACCGCTCCAACATACCGCGCAAGCAACAACATCAGCACCGTGAACACCGCCCATGTCGGATGCTCCAACCTCAACACCAACGCCAAAAACAGCGCCGCCACCACCCCCACCGCCATGCGCAAGCCCACCGCCGCTCCCTCGCGGTCGATAGATCGCGTCACTCCAGTCAGTCCACGGGTTGCCTCTGCAAATGCCACACCAGCATCCTTAGTCCCTCACCCGCGCTTGCGTCCACGCCAAAGCCATGAAAGAAATATTCCCTTCGGTCCCATGCATATTCTTCCGAACACAGCTGAGATTCTCTTCGGAGGCTTCCTTTTCCCTTGGGGCATGGTCGTCAGCGCCCTCGGCTTCACCACCGCCTGGTGCTGCGTCATCGGCATGGAACACCTCCGCTTGACCCGTTACGTTTGGAACCTCCCGGTCTTTTTCATCGCCCTCGCCGTTCTCTTCGGCTGCCTCCTTGGCATCCTTCTCGCCCCATGACCCCTGCCAAGGCACCACTCATCATCACTTCCGTGGTCATCATCCTCGCGGCCATCGCCGCCTTTGGCATGTATGAACGCTACACCACCAAACCATGGACCCGCGACGGACAAATCCGCGCCAACATCGTCGGCATCGCCAGTCGCGTGGAGGGCCCGATCATCAACATCCCGATCCGCGACAACCAACAGGTCAAAAAAGGCGACCTCCTCTTCGAGGTCGATCCCTCGACCTACGAGTCGACCGTGAAAAACTGGGAAGCGAAACTCCTCCAAGCCCAGGCCGCTCAAATTCAGGCCCAACAGGAACTCCAGCGCCAAACCCAACTCTACCAATCCAAAGTCACCGATCTCCGCGATCTTCAAAACGCCCAGGATTCCCTCGCCGCAGCCCAGGCGAACTCCGCTGCGGCCGCAGCCGAACTCGATTACGCCAAACTCAATCTCAGCTACACGAAAATCTTCGCGCCCGTAGATGGATACCTCACCAACATGAACACCTCGCCGGGCACCTACGTCTACGCCGGCCAGCAAATCCTCGCCCTCGTCGACTCAGACAGCTTCTGGGTCGCCGCCTATTTCAAGGAAACCCAACTCCATCACGTCATCCCGGGACGCACCGCCCGGCTCACCTTCATCGGCCGCGAGAACCAACCGTTCGAGGGCTTCGTCGAAAGCGTCGCCTGGGGCATCTTCGACCCGGACGGATCCACAGTGGATCTCCTCCCGAAAGTCAACCAGACCGTCGATTGGGTCCGCCTGCCAAACCGCTTCCCCGTCCGCATCAAAGTCACCGGCACCCCTCCCATCCCCCTCCGCATCGGCCAGACCGTCTCCATCGCCACCACCCGCTGACCACAGCGCCCCGATCTTTCACATGCGCCCCGTCCTCGCCGCTTGGATTCTCCTCGCCAGCACCATCCACGCCGCCATCACACCAGCTTCAGTCTCCGAAGCCTTCGGCGACACGCAAGGAGCCTTTGTCCTCATCGACTGCGACACCGGAGACACCCTCGTTCACAACGATCCACTCGCAAACACACCCCACGGCCCCTGCTCGACTTTCAAAATCTGGAACTCCCTCATCGCCTCCGAGGAGGGCATCGTCACGCACCCCGACGCCCCGTTCTGGAAGTGGGACGGCGTGCAAAGGGATTTTCCGGGCTGGAACGCGGACCAGACCTGGCGCTCGGCGTTTCGCGCCTCCTGCGTGCCGGCCTTCCAACACCTCGCACGCAACATTGGCCCCGGACGCATGCAGTCGTGGCTGGACAAAATCGGCTACGGCAATCGCGATTTGTGCGATCGACCGGATGCCTTTTGGCTCCCTCGCCAAGGCCAACGCACGATTCTCATCACTCCCGTAGAGCAGGCCCGACTCCTCCGCCGCCTTCTCAATGGCGACATCCCCGTCTCGTCCGGCACACTCGATCTCCTCAAGGAGGGCATGCTGTTAAGCTCCTCAGACAACGGAGCACTCTACGGAAAAACCGGCAGCGGTCTCAGGAACGCGAACCACGCTCCCGCCTCATCCGGCGATTTCGACATGGGCTGGCTCGTCGGGTTCACGGAACAAAATGGCTCAACCCAAACCTATGCCTGCCTCGTGCTGGGCCCGGGCCTGTCGGGCAAGGACGCGCGGCGGATCGTTGAAACAATTTTCAACCAACAAGCCCATCATTGACCCGCCATGAACGACGTGCCCGACCCGCAACCCCTCTCCCCGGTCATCCACGACTCCGAGTCCATCCTCCTGCAAGTCTCCCCGCTGCTCTTCGGAGGCTTTGTGCTCATGCTCATCCTTTCAAACCACGCTTTCTTCACCGAGTGCGTTTCGTTTCTGCACAATCGTGTCACGAGGCAACTTGTTGAAACCAACCGCATGTGGATCGCCAGGCCGTTTCTTTATCTCAGCGTCCTTCTCCTGCTCGCATCCCACCTCGTCGAAATCATGATCTGGGCCTACGCCCTCGTCTTTGCAAATCTCGCTCCCAACCTCCAGGATGCCGTCTACTTCAGCGGCAGCACCTACACCACACTCGGCTACGGATCGGACATCATGCCGGAATCATGGAATGCCATTACCGCCGTCATCGCCCTCTCCGGCATGTTCTCCATCGCTTGGACCACGTCCTCTCTCATGAGTATGATCGGCCTCTTCCACCCACGTTCGATCGGCCAAGCCCGCCACACATCGACACGGCGGCCCCCCGAAAAAATCGACTGATCCCGCATCGCCGCGGAACAAATTCCCCGCCCTCCGGCCCGCCCACGCATCCTGCCGAACGCAAAACTTTTGCCCAAACCGGTCCGCCTTGCCTCTTGACCCCGCTGGGACCTGCACTCATAGTCCCCGATCCGTGAAATCCCGCCGCCCGGTCGGCGGGACACCACGGACAAGAAAGAATTTTCGACCGAATCTATGAATTCCGAACTCATTACAATGCTCGACCTGTTGGAGCGCGAGAGAGGCATCCAGCGTGATGTCCTCGTCGATGCCATTTCCACAGCCATCCTCGCCGCCTCGAAAAAAAGCTTCACCTCGGGCACCCGCGAACTCCGCATCGAGATCAACCCCCAGTCGGGAGCGATCCGCGCCATCGCCAAGCTCATCGCCTCGGAGAAAGTCGAAAATCCACACGAGGAAATCGCCCTCGCCAAGGCTCAGTCGATCAAACCGGACATCCAACCCGGCGAGGAGATCGAAGTCGAGGTCACCCCGCGCGACTTCGGCCGCATCGCCGCACAAGCCGCCCGCCAAGCCATCAATCAACGCCTCCGCCAGATCGAACGCGAGATGATCTACGCTGAATTCAAGGACCGCGCCGGCGAGATCGTCACCGGCACCGTCCGCAGATTCGACCGGTCGGATGTCATTATCGACCTCGGCAAATTCGAGGGCGTTATGCCCTCCCGCGAGCGTGTCATGACCGAGGACTACAACATCGGCGACCGCGTTCGCGCCTACGTCGTTGCCGTCGAATCCGGCAGCCGCGGCCCGGAAATCATCCTCTCCCGCAGCCACCCGAACTTCGTTCGCCGCCTCTTCGAACTCGAAGTCAGCGAAATCGCCGACCGCACCGTGGAACTCAAGGTCATCGCCCGCGAGGCCGGCTTCCGCACAAAGGTGGCCGTCCACAGCGAGGACCCGAAAGTCGATCCCGTCGGCGCCTGCGTCGGCATGCGCGGCGCACGTGTCAAAAATATCGTCCGCGAACTCAACAACGAAAAAGTCGACATCATCCGCTGGGACCCAGATCCCGCTAACTTTGTCGTCGCGGCCCTCAAACCCGCCAAAATCCGCTCCATCACCGCCGACGCCAGCTCCAAAACCATCCATGTCCTCGTGGACAAGGAGGACCTCTCCATCGCCATCGGCCGCAAGGGGCAAAACGCCCGCCTCACTTCCAAGATGTGCGGATGGGATGTCGATATCCAAGAGGACAAGCGCGAGGAGAAGGCCCTACAGACAAAGACCGAGGAGGCCGCCCACTCGATCGCCGGCGACCTCGGCATCAGCGAGGAACAGGCACAGAAACTCGCCGCCGGAGGCATGAATTCCATCGAGGTCATCCTCCTCGCTGGCCCAGAGGACATCGCGGAAGCCCTCGGATCCGATCTCGATACCGGCAAGAGAATCCTCGAGGCGGCTCAGGCACTGAACGGCACACCCGCCGCCTGACGGGAACCCATGAAAGCTCCCCCCCGCAACCACTTTGAATATGGCAGAGAAACTCCAAAAAAAATCCACCGACAAAAAACCCGCCACCACCAGGCGGGCCGGGTCGCGTTCCACCCGCCCCGCCGCTGACTCGGCGGAATCCTCCCCTGCCAAGGAACCCGCAAAACCAAAAATCCAAGGCCCGACCGTCGATCT
Source organism: uncultured Chthoniobacter sp. (assembly GCA_964601115.1). GTDB lineage: Bacteria > Verrucomicrobiota > Verrucomicrobiia > Chthoniobacterales > Terrimicrobiaceae > UBA967. The sequence continues at coordinate 29,219 of CAZRLX010000009.1, forward strand.
CCTCGAACCCACCAAAAAGGTCAAAAAAACCTCGACGTCCGGAACCCCTCTCAAATCCCTGATCCGCCCGCTCGGCGCTCCGAAACCGCCAACACCGGAACCAGTGGTAGCAGCCGCTCCCGAGCCGGAGCCTGAACCAGAGCCAGCACCCGCTTTAGAAGTCGTCGAGGAACCGCCCGCCGACACGGACGGTAAAAAGGTCGTCAGCCTCAAACCTCCCATCATCGTCAAGACCCTTGCCGAGCAACTCGACCTCAAGCCGTTCCAGCTCATCAAGGACCTCATGTCCCTCTCGATCTTCGCGAATCTCAACCAGACGATCGAACCGGACATCGCAGCCAAGGTCTGCGAACTCCATGGCTTTGTCTTTGAACGCGAAAAGAAGGACACCTCGAAGGGACACCACAAAGTCGAACAAAAAATCGAGGTCCCGAAGGAACCCGAACCTCCCAAGGCCAATGAAGTCGTCACACGCGCCCCGATCATCACCTTCATGGGCCATGTCGACCACGGCAAGACCTCCCTCCTTGACGCCATCCGCAAAACCCGTGTCGCCGCCGGCGAGGCGGGCGGCATCACCCAGCACATCGGCGCCTACAGCGTCGAGCGCAACGGTCATAAAATCACCTTCCTCGACACCCCGGGCCACGCGGCCTTCACCGCCATGCGCGCCCGCGGCGCAAATGTCACCGATATCGCCGTCATCGTCGTTGCAGCGGATGACGGACTCATGCCCCAAACCCTCGAGGCCATCTCCCACGCCAAGGCAGCCAAAGTCAAAATCGTCGTCGCCATCAACAAGATCGATCTCCCCTCGGCGAATCCCGACCGCGTGAAACAACAACTCCAGGAACAGGGCCTCACCCCCGAGGACTGGGGCGGCGACACCATCTGTGTCGGAGTCAGCGCGACCAAGGGCACCGGCATCAACGATCTTCTCGACCTCATGCTACTCGAAGCGGAGATGCTGGAACTCGGCGCCAGTCCGACCATCGACGCCCGCTGCACCGTCATCGAGGCCCAGGTCGAACAAGGCCGCGGCCCCACCGCCACCGTCATTGTCCGCATGGGAACCCTCCGCCAAGGGGATGTCTTCATCTCCGGAAACCACTGGGGCAAGGTCAAGCAACTCATCAACGACCTCGGCAAGCCCGTCAAGGAGGCCCCGCCCTCGACTCCGGTCAAGGTCCTCGGCCTCAGCGGCCTCCCGAACGCCGGCGACGAACTCGTCGTCATGGATTCGGAAAAATCCGCCCGCACCCTCAGCGAGGAGCGCCTCACGGAACTCCGCAGCACCAAACTCGCCGCCCCGCAGCGAGCCACCCTCGAAAATCTCTTCGCCAGCTTGGCGGAGGACCAAAAACCGACCCTCAAGGCCATCCTCAAGTGCGATGTCCAGGGTTCGCTCGAAGCCGTTGCCGCCTCGCTCAAGGACATCCCCCAAAAGAAAATCTCCCTCGACCTCATCCACACCGCCGCAGGCCCGATCACCGAGTCGGACGTCCTCCTCGCCAGCGCGTCGAACGCCATCATCATCGGCTTCAACACGAAAACCGAAAACACCGCCGCCACCACCGCGAAGCGCGAGGGCGTTCAAATCAAGCTCTACAGCATCATTTACGAACTCATTGATCAGGTCCGCGACGCCATGAGCGGCATGCTGGCGCCCGAACTCCGCGAAGCCATCATCGGCCACGCCGAGGTCAAGCAGGTCTTCGACCTCAGCCGTGGCAAGGTCGCTGGCTGCATCGTCACCGACGGCCGGATCGCACGCACAGCCCGCGCCCGCGTTCTGCGCCGCCGCCAACCGATCTACGACGGTGGCCTTGCCACCCTCAAACGCTTCGCCGATGACGTCAAGGAGGTCCGCGCCGGATTGGAGTGCGGCATCAAACTGGGCGACTTCACCGAATACCTGCCGGAGGATGTCATCGAGTGCTACACGCTCGAAAAAATCCCCCAGCAACTCTGATCCACCCCGCGGTCCAACCCCGCGAACCCACTCGAATCCATGATCAACCGCCTCGCCCGGGTGTGCGAAGTCTTGAAACGCGAACTCGGCGCCATCATCCCACGCGAACTTGATATCCGCGACGCACTCGTCACCGTCGCCTCGGTGGACATCACCCCGGACCTCAAGCAGGCCCACGTTTACATCTCCGCCCTGGGAAATGCCCAAGCCCGCCGGAAGACCATGCAAGGCCTTGAGACCGTCCGCGTGCGCATCCAGGCGGAACTCAACAGGCGCACCAAAATGAAACAAACCCCCCACCTCCATTTCCACCTCGACGAGTCGATCGAACGCGGATCCCGCGTCATCCATCTCATGGACGAACTCGGTCTGGTCGATGAAAACTCCGAACCCAATGAATGACTTCAATTCCATCGCCGACGCCCTCCGTGACGCCCGCACCGTGGGCGTCGCCAGCCACCTCCGCCCCGACGCCGACGCCCTCGGCTCGACCATCGCCTTTGCCCTCTGGCTCGAATCGACTGGGAAAAAGGTCATCGCACTGAACGAGGAGGGCGCCACCTCGAAATTCAGATACCTCCCGCGCCACGAACTCGTGGCCACGCCCCCGGAGTCACCGATCGCCTGCGATGTGTTCGT
>CAZRLX010000009.1:31929-33894 GCA_964601115.1 uncultured Chthoniobacter sp.
GCCACGAACTCGTGGCCACGCCCCCGGAGTCACCGATCGCCTGCGATGTGTTCGTCGCCCTCGACACCTCCGTGAAAAACCGCCTCGGCACCGTCCTCAAGGCGATCCCGAAGGACATCCCGCTCCTCAATATCGACCACCACGTCAGCAACGAGCACTACGGCTCGCTGAACCATGTCGACCCCACCGCCCCGGCAACCGGACAAATTCTCGTGGAGTTTTTCCAACACATCGGCGCTCCGATCTCCCGCGACATGGCCTCGAACCTCTTCGCGGCCATCTCGACCGACACCGGATCGTTCCAATACGAGGGCACCAACGAGCGCACCTTCGCCGCCGCTTCGCACCTCATCTCTCGCGGCGTCGATGTCTCCGCCCTCTCGCGGGACATGTATGACTGCCACCCTCGCCGCCGCTTCGAACTCCTTCGGCACGCACTGAACACCGCCGAGTTCCACAGCGGCGACCGCATCGCCTCGTTCACTCTCCCGCTTGCCGTCGCCCGCGAACTCCGCGTTCTTCCGGAGGACAACGAGGGTATCATCGACCACCTCCGCGCCGTCGAGGGCGTGGAAGCCGCTGTGTTCTTCGAGGAACTCGAGGACGGAAACATCCGCGTCAGCGCCCGCTCGAAAATCCCGGATGTCGATGTCTGCAAGGTCTGCCGCGAATTCCGTGGCGGGGGCCACAAAATGGCGGCCGGCGCACGCATCCAAGGCACCCTCGACCAGGTGAAACACGACTTTCTCAAAGCTCTCGACAATGAAATCCACAACAGGAATTGACGGCGTCCTCCTCGTGGACAAGGCCCCGCGCATGACATCGCATGATGTCGTCGCGATCACCCGACGCGCCCTCGACACCAAAAAAGTCGGCCACTGCGGCACCTTGGACCCCCTCGCCACCGGCCTTCTCATCATCACCATCGGTCGCGGCACCAAAATCCAGGACCTCCTCATGAGCGAGGACAAGGAATACACCGGCACCCTCCGCCTCGGAGAGATCACCACCAGCCAGGATTCGGATGGCGAAATCACCGAGACACGCCCTGTCCCAGAGTTCACCCGCGAACAGATCGAGGCGGCCTTCTCCAAATTCCACGGCGACTTTTACCAGACCCCGCCCATGGTCAGCGCGATCAAAAAGGAGGGCGTTCCCCTCTACAAACTCGCCCGCCAAGGAAAGACCGTGGAGCGCGACCCGCGCTTCGTGCACGTCTACGCCCACGAGATTCTCGACATCAGGCCCACCGAAATCGATTTCCGCGTGGTCTGCAGCAAGGGATTCTACGTCCGCACCTACGCCCACGACATCGGATTGGAACTCGGCTGTGGTGCCCACTTGAAGACGCTCCGCCGCACCAAATCCGGGAAATTCCCCGTCGAGGGAGCCATCACCATCGAGGAACTCAAGGCAGGCCCGACCTCCGCGATCGCGGAGAGGGTGCTCAGCCTGCCGACCGTTTCCAGAATGCGCGGCGCGTGATGCATATCCTCCGCTCCATCGGTGAACTGGCGCGGATTCCATCGCCCTTCGTCCTCGCGGCGGGCGTGTTCGACGGCGTCCACCTCGGCCATCGCGCCGTGCTCGATGCCGCGATCGAAACCTCGCGCAGGCTCGATGCCGAACCTGTGGTGCTCACCTTCGATCCGCATCCGGCCACCATCCTCCGCCCGGAGAGTCCGGTCTGCCTCCTCACCCCGCAGGACCTTAAGCTCCGCCTCATTGCCGATACCGGCATCCGCCACGCGCTGGTCGTCACCTTCGACCACGCATTCGCCCAGGTCGAACCCGAGGACTTCATCGCCGCCCTCTGCAACGCCTCCGCCAACCTTGTCGGCATTTGCATCGGTGAGGGCTGGCGCTTTGGCAAAAACCGCAAGGGCGATCCGGACCTCCTCCGCAGCATGGGAATGAAAGCGGGCTTTTTCACCAGCGAGGTTCCCGCCGTCCGCATCGACAACC
>CAZRLX010000010.1:0-33279 GCA_964601115.1 uncultured Chthoniobacter sp.
ACGAGGCGATCAACGGCTGGTTCGCCGACCGCATGACCGCGACCGGGCTCTACAGTTACGATCCTTCAAACTACCACGGCCCGCTCCATTTCTACCTTGTTTGGTTGTTCCAGACCCTCTTCGGCCGCGAACTGTGGGCTCTCCGCGCGCCGGCGATCCTCGCGGGCGTTCTGAGTGTCGCGGCGCTGCTCCGCTTCCGCGTCTTCTTCGGCGAACCGGTCTCCCGCTTCGCCGCGCTGGCGATGGCCCTCTCGCCGGCCTATGTGTTCTACGGCCGCTACTCGATCCACGAGTCCTGGCAGGTGCTTTTCTCCATCCTCCTCCTACAGGGCATCCTCGGCCTCTGGCAAACGGGGCGCCGCCGTTGGCTGTTTTCGCTCTGCGCGGGGCTGGCCGGCATGGTGCTGACAAAGGAGACCTACATCCTCCATGTCGGGTGTTTCGTGCTGGCCGGGATGGTCCTCTGGATTTGGGGACGGATCGTCCCCTCCCGCCCGGCCTGGCCGATCGCCCGCCAATCCTGGACACGCGACGACGCGATCCTCGGATTCGGAGTCGGCGCGCTGGCGATCGTCTTTTTCTACTCGGGCACCTTCCTGGATTTTTCCCTCCTTCGCGGCCTTTACCAGACATTCGCCCTCTGGTTCGAGACCGGCGTCGAGGCGGCAGGCCACGAAAAAACGGCCTACGACCTCGTTGGTCCCCTGAACTACTACTGGATCGCCCTCATGGCCCGATACGAATGGCCGGCCCTCGCGGGCCTGGTCGCGGGGTTGCGGTTCGCCGCCCCCTCGGACGCCCGTTTCCGCTACATCGCGATCTCGGCGGGCGGCGTCCTGCTGGCCTACTCGATCATTCCCTACAAAACTCCGTGGTGCATTATTTCCATTCTTTGGCCGTTCTACCTCCTGCTCGGGGAACTGCTGCGGGAACTGGCCCACTCCCTCTCCTCGCGCCGCGTCTGGTGGGTCGCGGTTCCGCTGCTGGCCGTCTCGACGGTGTTCATGCTGAAACTCAACTTCCAGGATTTCACGGACGATTCGGAACCCTACGTCTACGTGCAGACCTATTCGGACATCTACGATTTCGTCGATCCCGTCCTGGAGGCAGCGGAGGCGGACCCGGAGGGGCGTCACATGCACGGCGCGATCATCCTCGACAGTTACTACCCGCTCCCGTGGATGCTGGGAGACTTCACCCGCATCGGTTACTACCCGGTGGACAACCCTCCCGAACTCAACGCGCTGGATTTCTTTGTGGTCGATACCGCGCGGGAAAAGGACATCGAGGAAACGCTGAGGTTCCCGTTCTTCAAGGTTCCCTTCCGCATCCGGAGCGGTCAGGAGGGCTGCACGGCCTATTTTTCGGCGCCGCGCTTCGGATCCATCTTCGACCGCGAGCCCGAGTTCCAACCCGGGAGCGGCGATACGAATGAATAGCACCGATGCTTGGAAGCCGGGAGCGGCTTTGGTGGCCGGAACGCTCGCCGGGGTTGCCGTCTCGGTGCTTTGCGCCATGGCGGGGGCGACACGCGCCGGTGGACTCGACACGACAACCGCCGCCGCCTCGCTCGGCGCGGGATTGTTGGCTGGCCTCGGCGCGGGCTGGATTTCCCGCGACAGGGAATCCCGGCCTTTCACCGCGTGGGACTGGCTTCTGTCATTTATCTGGGCGCTGGCTTCGATGCGGGCGTTTCTGTGGGTGCTGTATCCGGCCGGAAACGAATGGCGCGTGCTCTCGCCCTACAACCTCGGTGACCTCTCCCTGCACATCCATCTCATCCGCTACTTTGCAAGCGGGGTGCCGTTTTGGCCGGAGAGCCCGATCCTGAGCGGAGTTCCGCTCACCTACCCGCCGGGCGCGGATTTTTTCAACAGCCTCCTCCTCCTTGCCGGCGTCCCTGTCGAGCGGGGACTCGTGTGGACCGGACTCGTCGGCGCGGCGATGTCCGGCTGGGCGCTCTGGAGATGGGGTGGAGCATTCGCCATGGCGGCATTCCTCTTCAACGGAGGACTGGCGGGGTTCGCGGTGTTCCAGACGGGAGCGCTCGAGGACTTCCAATCAACCGAGGCGTGGAAAAACATGTTCCTCACGATGCTTGTTCCACAGCGTGGGCTGCTGTTCGCGATCCCCTCCGGCCTGCTTTTGCTGATCTCATGGCGCGAGGCGTATTTCCGGGGAGGCACTGGAGTCCCCGCGATCCTGCTGTGGCTCCTCTACGTGGCGATGCCGTTTTTCAACCTCCACGCGTTTATTTTCCTGAGCCTGGCCCTGGCGTGCTTCTTCGTTTTCGCCACGGGCTCGCGCGGGCGCATCCTGCTTTTCACCCTGGCTTCGCTGGCTCCTGCGACCTTCGCCGTGTGGCTCGTCACCGGAGGGTTCGCCGCGGCGGATGGACTGCATTGGAAGCCCGGCTGGATGCAGGAGGACGAGGGCGTGATGTTCTGGATCAAGAATTTCGGTATCGCCCTGCCGCTCGGAGCGCTTCTCCTTTGGAGCGGAGGTGTGCGAGGCGACGAGGAATCCCGGGCGGTCACACTCCTCGCGATCGGAGTCTTCGTGCTCTGCTCGCTGGTGTCGTTCGCGAAATGGGAGTGGGACAACACCAAGCTCATGCTCTGGGCCTGGATCGCGGCGGCACCCTACGTCTGGTCGCGCGTTCTTCTTCCATGGCCCGCGGCGGCGAGGATCGCCACCTGCGCCGTTCTTTTTTTCTCGGGCGCGGTCTCGCTGACCGGGGGACTCGACGGCCGTCATGGCTACAAACTGGCCGACCGCATGGAACTCGACCGCATGCGCCTGCTCCTGGCCGATGTCCCGCCAGGCTCCCGATTGGCCGTGGACCCGGAATACAACCACCCGGCCATCCTGCTCGGCTACCCGGTGGTCTGTGGCTACGAGGGGCACCTTTGGAGCCATGGATTGGATTACAGGGAAAAACTGGACGCGTTGCGCCGGGTTCTGGCGCTTGAACCCGGCTGGATTGACGATGCGGCTTGGATCGAGGCCAAGTGGGTTGTTCTGCCGGGCACCCCTCCGCGCCTTGTCAAAGTGCCGCCCGTCGGCGACTGAGGCCCACAGGAATCAGACCCCCTTCAGGCCCGAGAGAAGAAGTTCGGCATTCGAGCGCGTGTGCTGAAGATTCGTGACAAGAATCTCCATGGCCTCGGCGGCGGGAAGCTCCGACAACTGGCGGCGCAGTTGGACCACGCGCTCGTATTCGTCCGGATGCAACAGCAACTCCTCGCGGCGTGTGCCGGATTTCACAATCTGGATCGCCGGGAAAATCCGCATCTCCGCAATCGAGCGGTCGAGGTGCAGCTCCATGTTCCCAGTCCCCTTGAATTCCTCGAAAATCAAATCGTCCATGCGGCTGTGGGTCTCGATCAATGCCGTAGCGAGAATCGTGAGACTGCCGCCCTCCTCGGTATTGCGAGCCGAACCGAAAAACTTTCTCGGCCGCGCAAGCGCCTTGGCGTCCACACCGCCACTCATCGTGCGCCCCTTGCCGGGCTGGCTGTTGTTGTAGGCCCGGGCCATGCGCGTGATCGAATCCAGCAGGACAATGACATCGCGCCCAAGCTCGACAAGCCGCTGCGCGCGGTTGGCAACGGCTTCGCAAATTTGCACATGCCGGGATACCGGCTCGTCGAAGGTGGAGGCGTAAATCTCGCAATCCAACGCACGACGCATGTCGGTGACCTCCTCCGGACGCTCATCGACCAGCAACAACATCAACGCGGCATCCGGATGGTTTGCCCGGATGTTCCTCGCCAAGGTCTGCAGCATGATCGTTTTTCCAGCGCGCGGCGGGGCCGCAATAAGCCCGCGCTGTCCCATGCCCACCGGCGTCAACAAATCGACCGCCCGGGCTGCGATTTCGGGGTCCTTGGGGTTTTCCAAAAACACCCGTCGGTTGGGAAAGAGGGGAGTGAGTTTGTCAAAGGCCAAGGGTTGTTTCCACTCGGCGGCGGGACAGCCCTCGATCGACAAAACCTCATCGACGACAAACCCCTGCTCCCGGTCGCGGGGAAGGCGCACGGAACACTCGACCATGACCCCGGATTGCAACGCGTATTTGCGAATCAAAGCATGCGGGACCGACAAGTCCTCCGGCCCGGGCCTCAAATCGTTGGCCGCCCAGCGGATCACAGATTGATCCTGGACCCGCTCGAGCAATCCGGTGCCGGTCACCCGCCCGCCACCCATTAATGCGTGGCGGATGCGGTCGACGATAAACTGGCGGCGGGTCGAATCCGGGCGGATGCGAAGCCCGAGCGCCTGGTTGCCTGAAATCAGATCGCGCAACGGGAGCCGCTGAAGATCGTTAATGATAATCTGCGGCTGAGGCTCGGCGGCAACCGCCGACGGCTCGTTCTCATTGGGTGTCATGTCGGTCTGGGAATCTCTGAGGAGAAGCAAACGAAACCGAGGAGGTGGATGGAGGCTTCGGGGCGGATCCGAATGCCCCGACAGCGGGTGGAGGCTCGGCGCCTCCGCTGAACATCACTCCGACTTCGGAGGAAAATATCCGGGAGCGGCGGGATCGGTGGTCTCGCCGATCGCCGCGTCTTTTTTGGCCTTGGCCTCCTTCTCCTTCATTTTCTCGGCATAGCCGGGAACGGTCTGGGACGCCGGATGCATCTCGCAACCGGTATGGGCAAGGACAATGGCGAAGGAGAAGAACAGGCAGGTGGCGAGGGATTTCATGATTCGATCAGTTCAAGTGAGGTGGACAAATTGCGTTTGCGGGCGGCTGCGGAGAGAAGGGTGCGCAGGGCGCGGATCGTATGGCCGTTTTTTCCAATCACGCGCGGCGCGTCGGATTTCCGAAGCGCCACATGAAAGTCAACACGACCAGGGGACTCGGTTCTCGACACAACCACGCTGGCGGGAAATTCCACCAGGGAACCGATCGCGAAGCGCAGGAATTCCTCCATCGCGCCGGGTAACTCAGGCGGCCAGTTTTTTGCGCGCCTTGTTGATGATGCTGCCGACCGTCTGGCTGGCGCGGGCGCCGCAGCTGAGCCAATGCTCGGCACGGTCGAGCTTCACGGTGAAGTTCTCGCCTTCCTGCTTCGGATCGTATTTGCCGATGATCTCGATGAATTTGCCGTCACGCGGTGAGCGTTGGTCGGCGACGACGATGCTGTAATACGGATGGTTCTTGGCGCCTGCGCGGCGCAGTCTGATTGCTACTGCCATAATTCGATAGGTTTTGTGATAAGTCGGGTTGTGAGATTGGCTGATTTTTGGGGATTTGTCTTCAGGTTTTTCACCGGACCGCTTGGGCTTGCGGAAGGATCACAGACGAAAAGGCAAGCCTCCCCCTGCCTTGGCCATGAGTTTTTTCATGGCACCCATGTTTTTCATCATCTTGCGCATCTGTGTGAAGCGCAAAATCAAGTTATTCACCTCGGACACGGTCACGCCGCTTCCACGGGCGATTCGCTGGCGGCGGCGGGCGTTCAAAATATCCGGCTTGGCGCGTTCCCTCGGCGTCATCGAGAGGATGATCGCCTCGACACGCTTCATTTGTTTCTCGTCGATCGAGGCGTCCTTGACCTTGTCCATGCCGGGAATCATGCCGAGCAGGTTTTCGAGCGGACCCATGCGCTTGAGCATTTTGAACTGCTGAAGAAAGTCGTTCAGATCGAAACTTGCCGTGCGGAGCTTGGCCTCCATGCGGCGGGCGTCCTCCTCGGTGATGGCCTCGGCCGCACGCTCGACGAGGCCGACCACGTCACCCATGCCAAGAATGCGACCGGCGAGCCGGTCGGGATGGAACACCTCGAATTGGTCGATCTTTTCCCCCGTGCCGGAGAATTTGATCGGGCACCCGGTGACGGTGCGCAGCGACAGGGCCGCGCCGCCGCGGGCGTCGCCGTCGAGCTTGGTGAGAACAATTCCTGTGAGACCGAGCGCCTCATGGAACCGCTCGGCGACATTGACCGCCTGCTGGCCGGTGGCGGCATCGCACACGAGGAGGATTTCCTTGGGCTGAAGAAAATCGCGGAGCCTCTTGAGTTCCTCGATCAGCGGTTCGTCGAGATCCTGCCGCCCCGCCGTGTCGAAAATCATGACATCGCCACCCGTTGACTTCGCCCATTCCAGCGCTTGAGCGCCCACGGCGAGCACGTCCCGCTCTCCAGCCTGCGGCTGAAAGACCGGCGTGTCAACCTGGCGGCCGAGGACGACGAGCTGCTCGATGGCGGCGGGACGCTGGAGGTCGCAGGCGACGAGCAAGGGCGAACGCCCCTGGGATTTCAGCAATCGCGCGAGCTTGGCGGAGGAGGTCGTTTTGCCCGCGCCATTGAGACCGACCACAAGAATCCTTGCGGGAGCGTCGAGATTCAGCGGTGCGGCGTCCCCGCCAAGAAGCGCCTGCAACTCGTCGTGGAAAATTTTGACGATCTGCTGTCCGGGCGTGACGCTGCGCAGCACCGCCTCGCCGAGCGCCTTCTCCTTGACCCGCGCGATGAAATCCTTCGCGACCTGGAAATGAACGTCGGCATCGAGCAACGCCATGCGGACCTCGCGCAGGGCGTCGTTGATATTCGATTCGGAAATCCTCCCCTGCCCGCGCAGGTTTTTGAAGGTGTCCTGAAGCTTGTCCGAAAGTCTGGCAAACATCGTGGTGGAAATTCAGAGGCGGCGGGAAATGCGGGTCGCCGCAATTCCCCTTGGAATCTCGCAACCGGCGGAGAGCCGAATTGCAAAATCCTTTAGCCCTAACCAAGCATGGCGGCGACCATGGCCCGCTCGTCGACGAGTTCCTGGTTCGTCGCCGCGATTTTCGACTTGGCGAAGTCGTCGAGCGGAATATCCGTGAGCACCTCGTAGGCCCCTGGAGCGGTGGTTTTGACAGGCATTCCCGCCCAAACCTCGGGATCGAACCCGTAGCGGCCCTCGGATTTCACCGCCACCGAGTGGATCGCTCCCGGAGTGCACAGATCGCGCACATGGTCGACCAGGGCGCTTGCGGCGGATGCCGCGGAAGACGCCCCGCGTGCGGCGATGATCGCCGCTCCGCGCTTGCCGACCTTCTCGCAGAACTCCCCCTCGAGCCACGCGCGGTCATTGACCACCGCCTCGGCCGGCTTTCCGGAGATTTTCGCATGGCCGAACGCCGGAAACATCGTGGGGCTGTGGTTGCCGAAGATGAAAATGTCGTCCACGTCGGTCGAGGCCACACCGGCCTTCTTGGCGAGCATCGTGCGGGCGCGGTTCTGGTCGAGCCGGACCATCGCGGTGAAGCGGTCGGGCGTGAGCCGGCGCGCCTTGCTGGCGGCGATCATGGTGTTGGTGTTCGCAGGATTTCCAACCACCGCGACACGGGCGTTTTCGGCGGCAACCTCGTCGATCACCGCGCCTTGGGTCGTGAAGATTTTGCCGTTGTCATTGAGCAAATCCGCTCGCTCCATGCCGGGCCCGCGGGGCTTGGCGCCGACAAGCAGACACCAGTTCGCGTCACGGAAGGCCACCTTGGGATCGTCGCTGAGCACCATGCCGCTCAGGAGAGGAAACGCACAATCGTCCAACTCCATGGCCACGCCCTCGAGGGCTTTCATGGCCTTTTCAACTGGAACCTCGAGCAATTGCAGAATCACAGGTTGGTCCGCACCGAACATGGCTCCGGAGGCGATCCGGGGAAGAAGGGAGTAGGAAATCTGGCCGGCGGCACCGGTCACAGCGACACGAATGGGAGTTTTCATTGGAGGCGCGAGGGTAGATTCGCGCCCCTCCCGCATCCAAGGAAAAACACACGCCCCGCCAGCACTTCACACCGGGAGCGTGCAGACGAGAATCGTTGCCTCGCCATCCACCGCGCCGACCTCAAGGCCTTGACCGCTGGCCGGGATCAGAAAAAAAACGCCTTTTTGAAATTCCCGCCCGCCGCAACGCACAGGCTTGTCGGTCGACACGCACAAAGCAAACCGCCCCGCGGGCCGAACCTCGTCGCCGGAGCCCACCTTGCGTTTTTCCACATGGAACAGCGGACAATCCGCGATGATTGCGGAGTCCGCCCCGCTCACGCCGGGCTCGAAATCCTCAAAGTCGATCGACTCCATTGATTCACCGACATGTAGGGTGCGAGGCGCTCCGTCGAGTCCGACACGCCCCCAATCATACACACGGTAGGTCGTGTCGCTGTTCTGCTGGATTTCCACAATCAAGTTGCCCCCGCCGATCGCATGCAACCGCCCGCTTGGAATAAAAATACTCTCCCCGGTGTGGACTGGGATGCTGTGCAGCACCTCCTCGACCCCGCCCCCCGCCAAGCGCTCCTCGAACCCGGCGCGCGTCACCCCTTTTTTCAATCCCGCATAGACCACCGCCCCCGGAAGGGATTCCAAAAAATACCACACCTCGGTCTTCGGTTCCCCGCCCAACGCGGCGGCCTTGGATGCCGGAGGATGCACCTGCACGGACAAGGTGTCCCTGGCATCGAGCAGCTTGACCAACAAAGGGAACCTCGGCGCGTCCGAAGCAAGATAGTCCACGCCGAACACCTCCCCCCGCCGCTCCCGCCACAATCGATTCAGCGTTTCGCCCGCCCATGGCCCGCTGTCCACTTCGCTCTGGACATCCTCCCGGTCGACCAATTCCCACATTTCCCCGACCGGCACGCCCCCCGGAAGCGGCTTGCCAGGCAGAGACTCGAAGGCCCGCCCCCCCCAGACACGTTCCATCGCGAGCGGTTTGAATGTGATTGGTGCGTCCATGCTCCGGAGAGTTCCAATCCCCCACGGGAAGCGCAATCGGAAATTCCCCCCACACACACCCACGACACTCTCCGATAAAAAATCCGGACTTTCTCACAGGCGAATTCTTGGCTTACATTCGGGTTAGATGTCCCATCTCCCCAAAGAATGGCGATTCCTCAGGCCCGCCTGGATCTACGCCCATGTCCTCACCGGCCAACCGGAGTCGGCCACCGCACTTGTCACAGAAACGCTCAAGTCCATCGCCGGCCGCGCGGACGTTGTCAGCCCCCGCCGCAGGAAGAGGCTTTTTTTCTCGAATCTTTTCCGGACCGCCTCCGCCCACCCAAAGGCCCTGCCTTCCGTCATGGATATCCCGCCCGCCGTGCGGACGTTTCACTACCTTGAGGAGCCCGGCCGCAGCGCGTTAACCCTCCTCTATCTGCGCGTCTTCACGCCCGAGGAACTCGCGGGCGTCCTTGGCAAATCGCCGATCGAACTGGCCGACCTCGTCCAATCCACCCGCGCGGAACTCTATTCGCACCTGGCCCCGGTCCAATGAATCCAAAAACCGCACGGCGCATTCTCACGACCCACTTCGAGGACCCGAACGGAGACATCCCGTCCGATGTCGAAAAGGCGCTCACAACTCTCGAAAAACACCCCGATCTCATGTCCGAATACCGGGACCAGGCGGCACTGGATAAAAAGGCCGCGCGGCATTTGTCGGATATCGAAGTTCCCGACGATGTCGTCGACCATCTCGCAACCGCCGTCTCCTCCCTCCCGGCGTTCCGGTTTCGTTGGAACGACCCGGCGATGCTGGCGGTGCTGATTGGCATTGTCCTGCTGGTGTTTGTGCTCGCATGGGATTTTCTCGGCCGTCCGGCGTCGTTTCCTCCGGATGCCCTCGAGATCGCAGCAGATGTCTGCGGGATTCCCGCGGAGAAATTTGAAGAGGCAGGCCTCACAGCCGGGGAAATGGACGACTGGTTTGTGCTCAAAGGATTCGATGCCTTCACCGCGCCGGGACGACTGGCGGACATGCCTGTCGGCTCCGCCGCGCTCATCACCTCGGGAAGCATTCCGATGGCCGTCTTGGAAATTCCTGAAAACAATTTCCGCGTTGCCTGCTTCGACGCCGCCGCCCTTGATATTCGCATCCCCGAGGGCGAGTGGCGCTTCACCCAACTCGAAAAATCCCTCTCGGCCGCCGTTCGCCTCGAGGGGACCCAATGTGTCTTGGTTGTCCACCCGGGCTCGGTGGAGACCCTGCGCGCACACCTCGAGTAGAGCCCTACTTCAATGCATCGAGCGCCGCCTGCACCTCGCCGGCATGCTTCGCCGTCTCTGCGGACTCGGCCTTCCACACGACCTTGCCGTCCTTCACAAGAAACGACTGGCGCTTCGTCACAGGCATCCCGAGGATTCCGGGAACCCCGAACGCCTCGGCGATCTTCCCGTCGGCATCCGCCACCAAGGAAAACGGCAAATTGTATTTTTCACGGAATTTTTTCTGCGCTGCGGCATTGTCCCGGCTCACACCGATGATTTGCAAATCTTCCGCCGAGAGCGTCTCAAAAGCATCCCGCAGCGAACACGCCTGCGCCGTGCATCCGGGAGTGTCCGCCTTCGGATAGAAAAACACCAACGTCACCCCCTTGGCATACGCATCGGCAAATTTGAACGGGTTCCCGTCTTGGTCGATCCCTTCGACTTGTGGCGCCGCGGCGCCGACCTCGAGAGCTTTTACTTTGCTGCCAAATCCAAAAATCCCCATGGTGAGAAGTGTAACGAGCGCGGTGCGGATGAACATGGCAAAAACCCTACAAGCCGCATCCCGCACCGGCAAACGATGATTTTGACACCTTGAACGCCCGCATCCTTCTCCTGACAGCCATCCCGGCGTCCGCCTGCGCCGCACTCCCGGCGTTTTTTTCCAGGAAGGATGTTTTCCTGAGGGTCGCAGGGGCGTTCGAGGGTGCCGCTTCTCCCGTGGACCATGCCTTGGCCACCGCCTGGCGCCTGGGAGGGATTCACACCTCGGAAGCCGCTCTGTTTCTGATGCATTTTATTCCATGGATGCTGCTGTTCGCCGTGATCGCCCTGGCCACCCACCGCCTGCATCAAGCGACCGCGTCCCGCATCCGTCTTGCCGCGATGGTCGGCGCGCTCGCCCTCGGCGCCTCGGGACTCGTGGAAACCACCCGCGCCATCCGCACGGATGTGCGCGCCCCGGAGATTGCGGGGCCGGTGCTTCTTGCCGCAGAGGCCACATCCCTCGACGGGCGGATCCTCTTGGACCACCGCACACGGGCGTTTGCCCTCATGTTCGGCCATCCGGTTTCCGAAGTCGCCGACCTCCCGGAAATCCTCAACTCCCCGCTCGCCTGGAGAACCGCCCATCGCGAATCCCCGTTCTCCGCCGTCGCACTCGCGTATCCCTTCGGCTCCTCCCGTCAACTCTTTGAAACCCTTTCGGCGTCACCGGACTGGACACTGGCACACGTCGACAACCACGGCGTCTTGTTTCGAACCACCCCGCACACACAGAGTCCCCCGTCGGCCCAAACCGCACTCGCCCTCTTCGATTCGCCCCGCGATCAAGCCCTCTGGCTCGCCCAGTCCGCCCTCGTTCTACATTCCACCGGACAAAACGCCGCCGCCTCGGCTCTCATGGAAGAGGCGTTGACCCTCGCCCCGGCCGATCCCGCAGTGTTGACCAAGGCGGCGTCCCTTTCCTCCGCCCATGGCAAATGGCACCGCGCCAAATCCGAGGCGGAACAAGCCGCAGTTCTTGATTCCCGCTCCGTTTCCGCCCGTTACCTCCTCGCCTTGGCCTGCATGAACACCGGGGCGCTGGACCGGGCGCTGGAGGAATCAGCAACCCTCGTCCGCCTCGCGCCGAATGACGCCGCTGCCCATCTCCTGCGCGCCCGCATCGCGGAGGCCGCAAACGATCCGACCAACGAAGCGCAGGCGTTGGAACAGCTTCTCAAGATCACCGAGTCCAAAAACCAGCCGACGGAAGGCGTTAGAATCCTTCTGGGCCAGGCCTGGGCACGCGCAGGATTTCCCGATCAGGCCCTCCAAAACAAACGCGCAGCCCTTGAGGGTGAACTCACTCCCGATCAACGCAAACTCATCGAGGATTCCATCGAACTCATCGAACAGCGGACCAGCCCGGGTCGATAATCCCGGGCACCCCCGCCTCGAAGGAATGCTTTGCAGGCCACGGCACGTTGCCTTTATAAAATGCCGAACATGTCGAAACCCAGCGAGCCCGTCACCGAGTCGGACTACCTCAAGGCCTACCGCATCATGCTCACCTCCCGCATCGTGGAGGAAAAACTCGCGAGCCTCTACCGCGCAGGCATGATCAAAGGCGGTGTGTTTCTCGGCCGCGGGCAGGAGGCGCTCAGCGTGTCGGTGGGCATCCATTTGCACCGCGGCGACATTTTCGCCCCGCTCATCCGGGACCAAGCCGGCCGCCTGGCGTTCGGCGACACCGTTCTGGATACCCTCCGCACCTACCTCGGTTCCCAACTCGGCTCGATGCGCGGCCGGGACGGAAACATCCACCGAGGCCGCCCGCGCGAGGGATACTACGCGATGATCAGCCACCTCGGGGCGATGATTCCGGCCGTGGCCGGTGGACTCCTCGCCAAGCGTCTCTCGGGGGAACAGGGATTCGTTGGCGCCACATGCATCGGGGACGGCGGCACCTCGACCGGCGCGTTCCACGAGGGCCTCAACGCCGCCGCCGTTGACAACCTCCCCCTCGTCGTCGTCGTGGCAAACAACCAGTATGCCTACTCGACGCCGAACTCCCGCCAATACGCCTGCGCGGATCTCGCGGACAAGGCCGCCGGATACGGCATCGCGGGACACAGGGCGGACGGCACCAATCTCCTCGATTGCCTCCAAACCCTCCGAAAAGCCGTGTCGGCCGCGCGCGCGGGAGGCGGCCCACAACTCGTTGTGGCCAACCTCCTCCGCCTCGTCGGCCACGGGGAACACGACGATTTCTCCTACCTCGACAAAAAACTGAAACAATCTGCGGTCGGCAATGACTGCCTCCTGCTCGCCGAACAACACATCATCGCCCAAGGCTGGAAGAGCGCCGGGGAACTCGCCGAGTGGAAACGCGAGACCGAGGAGGAGGTCAACGCCACCGCCGACCGCGTCCGCCGCGAACCGACACCCGATCCCGAGGAGGACGACTGGGAGGCGCTGTCCCGCGCGGAATACAGGGAACAACACACAGCCCCATGATCACCTACCTCGAAGCCATCCGGTTGGCGCAGCAAAAGGCGCTCGCGACAGACCCCCGCGTCTTCCTTTACGGCCAGGACATCGGAACCTTCGGCGGGGCGTTCAAAGCCACCAAGAACCTCTCGAAGGAATTTCCCGGCCGCGTCATCGACGCTCCGATCAGCGAGGACGCCATCGTCGGCATGGCGATCGGTGCGGCCATTGAGGGGGCGCGCCCGATTGTGGAAATGCAATTCGCCGACTTTTCGACCTGCGCGCTCAACCAGATCGTGAACCATGCGGCGACTCTCTACTACCGCACCGGTGTTCCCTGCCCGATCGTCGTGCGCCTTCCCTCGGGCGGCACCTCGGGCGGCGGCCCGTTCCACAGCCAGAGCATGGAGGCGGTCTACGCCCACTGGCCGGGTTTGGTTGTCGTGACCCCCGCCACCGTGGAGGACGCCTACAGCATGCTGCTCGAGGCGGTGAACATCGACGACCCTGTCGTGTTCTGTGAACACAAGTTTCTCTATTACCACCTCAAGGCCGACACGCTTCCCGAGACCTCCCTGCCGATTGGAAAAGCCAGGATCGCCCGCCAGGGCCGTGATGCCACCGTCGTCACCCACGGCGCCATGCTCCACGAATCGCTTGCCGCCGCGAACGAACTCGCCGAGGACGGATTCGAACTCGAGGTCGTCGACCTGCGCAGCGTGAAACCCCTCGACACCGACACCGTGCTCGCTTCCGTGGCCCGCACCGGCCGACTCCTCTGCGTCAGCGAGGAATGGCCCTGGGGCGGCGTGACATCCGAGGTCATCGCCCGCGTCTCCTCGGAGGGATTCGGCTTGCTCGATGTCGCCCCGGTGCGCGTGAACGCAAAAGACACCCCCGTCCCATACCATCCAGACCTCTGGTCGGTCCACCGGCCGACCGCATCCACCATCGCCGCCGCCGCCAGGCGCCTGCTCCAAACCTGACAACACCATGGCACTCGTTCCAATTAAAATGCCCCAACTCGGCGAATCCATTGCCGAGGCCACCATCGTGCGCATCCTCTTCAACGAGGGGGACAAGGTCCAGGCGGACACCGACTTGATCGAGGTGGAAACCAACAAGGCGGTCATGGCCGTCGCCGCGCCTTGCTCCGGCGACCTCCACGAGATTCTGGTGGAGGCCGGAACAAGTTACCCGGTGGGCGCCGTGCTTGGGCACATCGAAGTTTCCGCGCAGGAGGCGAAGCGCCTCGGACTCGATGAACCAGAAACGCCAGCGCGCAAAGCTCCCAAGAAACGCCAAGAGGTCACGTCGGCCCCGCAAAAGGTCGAACCCACCGTGCCGGGCGGCTTGCCGGTGCCTGCCCATGCGGGCGGTGTCAGCTACCTCTCTCCGCGCATGAAGGCGCGTATGGCGGAACTCGGCCTGCGCGCCGCCGACCTCTCGAGCATCGCCGGCAGCGGCGCGGGCGGCCGCGTCACGATCGAGGACCTCGAGCGCTTCATGTCGGGCATCGAAAACAACCGCATCACTCCTGCCTCGCCGATGCGCAAGGCCGTGGCCGATGCGATGATCCGCAGCTGGTCGCGCCCGCTCGCGACAGTCGGTATCCCGATCCAACTCGACAAGCTCCTCGCCCACCGCAAATCGCATTCCGAAAAACCCGGCCCCGCCCTTTATGCACTCCGCGCCCTCGCGGTCGCCCTCGGAGAAAACAGCGCCCCGGCGGGCCGCCTCATCGGCGAAAGCATCGTGCACCCGCCGGCGGTCGATATCGGATTCGCCGTGGAGGCCGAGGATGGCGTGCTTGTGCCGGTCATCAGAAACGCCGACCAGTTTCCGCTGAACGATCTCGTGTCGCGCTACAACCGCTTGGTCGACCTTGCGCGCCAGCGCCGCCTGCCCCCGTCGGACACCGGTGGTTCGATCGCCACCGTGACAAACTACGGCACTTTCGGGCTGACCCTGGCCACGCCGATCCCACTTCCGGAGCAAACCCTCCTCCTTGGCATGGGCGCGGGCAAAACAGCCCCCCACTGGGACCCGAAACTCGAGGAATTCGTTCCTGTCGTGGAGGCCACATTCACGCTCAGCTTCGACCACCGCGTGCTCGACGGCGGAGCGGCCGGTCGCCTGCTCAAGCGCATCGAGGAATTGCTCAACTCCCCGGAGTCGCTCTGATCCGAGGCGATTTCCTACGCCCCCCGCGGATTCCGGCGGCTACCGTGTCTTCACGGTGTGCTGGTCGTCGAAGTTCAAATACGTGTAAAGCGTGAGACTGCGCTCGTAGTCGTCCAGGAGACGCATCGCCTCGTTCGGCTTCAATCGGTCGGATTTGATCGCCGCGTCGGTCTGTGCCTTCATGCGCCGAGCCAGTTCGTTCACATCCCACTGCGTGAGCGACAGCACCTGCCCGATCGTGCTCCCAGGGAGGATTTCCTCGACGTAGTAGCCGGAGTCCTCGTCCTCATCGAGATAGATATGCATCTCGTTCACACGTCCGAAGAGGTTGTGCAGGTCGCCCATGATGTCCTGATAGGCCCCGGCGAGGAAAAACCCGATGTAATACGGGCTCCCCTCCCGCCATCGGTGCAGCGGGAGCGTTTCCTTCACATCCTGGAAATCAATGAACTTCGCCACCTTCCCGTCGGAGTCGCAGGTGATATCCACCAGCGTCGCGTTGCGGTCGGGCCGCTCGTCGAGACGGTGGATCGGCATGACCGGGAAAAGCTGGCCAAGCGCCCAGTGGTCGAGCAGCGATTGGAACACCGAAAAGTTGCAGAGGTATTGGTCACCGAGCGCGATCTCGATTTCACGCACCTCCTCGGGCACGGGATCGGCCCCCTCAAAAAGCTCGACCGTGCGTGTGGCAATCTGCCAATAGGCGGTTTCGATCCCGGCCTTGGTGCGGAGGTCGAGCAATCCGAGGTCGAACATCGATTGCGCGCGATCCCGGATTTCCTGGGCGTCGTGGAAATTCTCCAGCCGCCGGTTTTCACAAAGGTTCGACCGGATTTCCAAAATGTCCGCCAACGGGCTGGGCTCCCCGTTTGGAGCGGGTTTCGGCGGCAGCACCGTGTGGTGGGCCTTCTCGATCGCGCCGAATGTCTCGACAATCAACACAGAGTGCTGCGCGACGATCGCCCTCCCGCTTTCACTGACAAGCACCGGGTGCGCCACGCTCTCGGAGTCGCAGACCTCTTTCACCGTGTAGACGATGTCGCGCGCATATTCGTCGAGCGTGTAGTTCATCGAACTGTCAAACGTCGTGCGCGAACCGTCGTAGTCGACGCCAAGCCCGCCCCCGACATCCAAATACCCAAGCTCGTGCCCCATCTGGGTGAGCTTCGCGTAGAATCGCGCCGCCTCGCGCACGGCACGCTTGATCGTCCCGATGTCCGGCACCTGCGAGCCTACGTGGAAATGAAGAAGCTTCAGGCAGTGTGCCAACCCCGCCGCGTGCAACATGTCGCTGGCCTCGACGAGATCGGCGGTCGAAAGACCGAACTTCGCGTTCTCCCCCCCGCTCGTCGCCCATTTGCCCGCGCCCTTTGAAAGCAGGCGCACCCGCAGGCCGATGAACGGCTCGATTTTCATCTCGCGCGAGATGGCGAGGATGTGCGCGAGTTCCTCGAGCTTCTCGACCACAAGAATGACCTTCTTGCCGAGCTTCCGGCCCATCAACGCGCTCCGGATGAAGCTTGTGTCCTTGTAGCCGTTGCAAATCACGAGACTCTCCGGATCGGTGTGAACCGAGAGCGCCGCGAGCAACTCGGGCTTGCTGCCGGCCTCGATTCCGAAATGCCATGGCTTGCCGGCGTCGAGAATCTCCTCCACCACCTCACGGAGCTGGTTGACCTTGATGGGGAAAACCCCCCGGTAGGCGGCCTGGTATCCGGCCTCGGCGATCGCGTTCGCAAAGGACGTGTTGATCGTCTCGACGCGGTCGCGGAGCAGATCGTGGAAACGCACCACCAGCGGAAACGCGAGGTTCCGGCTCTTCGCTTCCCCGACCACCTCCATCAAGTCGATCGTCTCTCCGTTCCTCTTAGGAAACACCGTGACATTCCCGGCGTCATTGACCCCGAAGTAACCGCCCCCCCAGCGGCCCACGTTGTAAAGCTCCATGGCGTCCGGGGCGGAAAAAGGAGAATCGGTTTGCATGCGTCTGGAATTGATGGCTTGGAAAAACGCGCATCTTTTTGACTCCGGATCTCCCGATGGAAAGCAGTTTTTTCGTCAACTTCCCGGGACCGATCCGTCAACTCAACCACCCGCCGTTTTCACAGCCGCGATCTTGGACTCCGCCGCAGCCTGCTCGCGTTGCGCAAGGACTCGCTTTTCAAGCGCCGCAAGTGTCCTTCCCTCGCTCCGGACCTTGCTGTTCGCCGTTTTTCCGTCAAGCGTCCTCGCCCTGTCCTCGCGGGATTCATGGACCGGGGGCTTCGCTGAGCCGAATGATTTTCTGTGTTTTTTGCTCATGGTTTTTTTGGTGTTCGGCCAACTCTCGATCCGAAACGCCGGATGGGCGACGGGGGGTATCACCCTATTGGAACAATCGCAGGCAGGGGCTTTCTTGGCGGCGAACACCGACCACAGCCTATGATTTCCAAATTCTCCATCAGCTACACAATCTTCCCCGAGCACAACAAACGGATTGAAAACCACCACACCGACGATCCGGTGGCGGCGGAAACCTTCATCATGCAACTCCTCCTGACCGGGGCGCGCATCCAGGAAATCCGGCACGACGGGGTTCCTCTCGAACCCCACCAGTCGGACCGCATGATCAAGATTGCCGCGGAGCGGATCGCCTCGCGCCTGATCCGCGCCTCGCTCGATATGGACTACGTCGAGGTCCGCCACCGCTTCGGCTTCGCTTGCTGAGACCACATCCCGCCCAACCACAATTTTTCCCATGGTCAAAATCCTTTCCAAGCCAACCCGCGCGCCACGCACTCCGGACACCCTGTTCTCGGGTGTCGTCCGCATTCCCATCGACTCGGTCGAACTCGAGGCCGAGTGGATCATGCCGCCCGGAGCAAAAGGCATCTCGCTCTTCGCCCACGGCAGCGGCAGCAGCAGACACAGCCGCCGAAACCAATTTGTCGCTGCCATCCTCCGCGAGGCGGGGATCGGCACCGTGCTCATGGACCTGCTCAGCCGCGAGGAGGAGCGCAGGGACTCGCTGGACGGCAGCCTGCGCTTCGACATCGAGTTTCTCACGGAACGGCTCATCGCCGCCACGCGCTGGCTGCAGGCGCATCCGGCCGCACAGGATCAACGGATCGGCTACTTCGGAGCCAGCACAGGCGGCGCGGCGGCCATCGCCGCGGCATCGATCCTCGACGGGGCTGTGAGCGCCGTGGTCTCGCGGGGCGGAAGGCCGGATCTCGCATGGGAACACCTGCCTCTCGTCATGGCCCCCACCCTTCTTATCGTCGGACAACGCGACGACGCCGTCCTGAAGCTCAACGAGGAGGCGTTCCAATGCCTCCGCTGCCCGAAAAAAATGGCGGTCATCCCGGGCGCAACCCACCTCTTTGAGGAACCCGGCGCATTGGAAAAGGTCGCGAACCTCGCCGCCGGATGGTTTCAGCACCACCTCTCCGTAATCACCCCCGCCAACGAACCAACAACAATCCCATGACAACACGATTCCAAGACAGAGCCGACGCCGGGCGCATGCTGGCGGCGAAACTCATGAAATACGCGAACCTCCACGACGCCCTCGTGCTCGCCCTCCCGAGGGGCGGCGTGCCCGTCGGCTACGAGGTCGCCAAAGTCCTCCAAATCCCGCTCGACGTCCTGATCGTCCGCAAACTGGGCGTGCCGGGACACGACGAACTCGCCATGGGGGCGATCGCCAGCGGCGGCGCAAGGGTGCTGAACCGGAGCGTCATTGAAAGCCTGCGGATTCCTCCGGATTCCATCGAGATGGTGGAAAAACGCGAATCCCTGGAGTTGATGCGCCGGGAGGCGGCCTACAGAGGGAACCGCCAACCTCTGGCTGTTCACGACAAGGTGGTGATCCTTGTGGACGATGGAGTCGCCACCGGCTCCACCATGCGCGTCGCCATTTCCGCGCTCCGCCAGCAAAACGCGCGGAAGATCGTCGTGGCGACACCCGTTGCCCCGCCCACCGTGCGGTGGGAAATGGAGGTGCTGGTCGATGATTTCATCACGGTGCTCATGCCGACGGATTTCTACGGCGTCGGACAGTGGTATGAGGATTTCAGCCAGGTGGATGACGACACCGTCTACGAGATTCTCCGCATGGGGCAGAAACTCAAACCCGCGGAGGCGCTATGAACGAGGCGGCTCAAATCGTTTTGCATGCAGCGGAGGCGCTGGAGGGTGGATTCAACGACCTCGATCCCGTGATCGAGCGTTGCCGGGGCGCGCGGGTCGTCCTCCTTGGCGAGGCCACCCACGGCACCCATGAGTTCTACGAAACCCGCGCGGAGGTCACGCGCCGCCTGATCACCGATCTCGGATTCCACGCGGTCGCCGCAGAGTCCGATTGGCCGGACTCGTGGCGTGTGAACCGCTACGTCAAGGGTGACGGCGACGACACCACCGCGGAAGAGGCGCTCGAGGGCTTCCGCCGCTTTCCGCAATGGATGTGGAGAAACAGCGACATGCTCGACTTCGTTGGATGGCTGCGCGACTTCAACGACGGACGCGGAAACGCGGAGTCGAAGGTCGGATTCCACGGCCTCGACCTCTACAGCCTCAATGACTCGATGCACGCCGTCCTCGATTACCTCCGCGGCATCGACCCGCCGGCCGCGCGGGATTTTGCAAAGCGCTACGCGTGCTTCGACCACTTCGACGGCGATGTCATGCGATATGGCCTCCTCACAGGAACCGGCATCTCGAAGGGCTGCGAGGAGGAGGCAGTGGGTGCGCTGGCGGAACTCCGCCGCCACCGCGGATCCTACCTTGCCCTCGACGGCCACACCGCCGAGGACGCCTATTTCTCGGCCGAGCAAAACGCCCGTGTCGTCGCCCACGCCGAGAACTACTACCGCATCATGATGCGCGGCGATGTCTCGTCATGGAACCTCCGCGACCGGCACATGATGGACACCTTGGTCGCGCTCCTCGCCCACCTCGACCGCATCCATGGGGAAGCACGGGTTGTCGTCTGGGCACACAACTCGCACATCGGAAACGCCGACGCGACGGAGATGGGCCGCCGGGGGGAATTCAACATCGGCCAACTCGCCCGCGAGCACTTCGGCGCGAAGGCGGTCTCGATTGGATTCACCACCTACTCCGGCACGGTCACCGCGGCGTCAGACTGGGACACCCCCGCCGAACACAAACGGGTGCTCCCGGCCCTTGCGCACAGCTGCGAACGCCTCTTCCATGAAACAGGCGTGCCGCGATTCTGGTTGGATTTTTCGACCCAGACAGAAGCGGCGAAGTTGCTGGAACACCCGCTCCTCCAACGCGCGATCGGAGTGGTCTACCATCCGGACACCGAACGCCAGAGCCACTATTTCATGAGCCGGGTTTCAGCACAGTTCGACGCGTTGTTCCACATCGATGAAACACGCGCCGTCGAACCGCTCGAAAAATCCGCCATCTGGGAAAAGGGCGAGATCGACGAGACGTATCCGAGCGGACTTTAGAGGAGTTCCGCGATCTGGATCGCGTTCAACGCCGCGCCTTTCAGCAATTGGTCCCCGCAAATCCAGAGGGAGAGTCCGTTGTCCATGCCGCAATCGAGCCTCAACCGGCCGGCGAGGCAGTCGTCCTTGCCGGCCGCGTCGAGGGGCATCGGGTATCCGTCATCGAGATATTGAAGACCCGGCGCGGCTTTGAGGACCGCCTTCGCGTCCGCAAGATCGACCGGCTTCTCGAACTCCGCGCTGACCGCCACCGAGTGCGCACGGTAGACGGGAACCCTCACACAGGTCACCGAGGCCCTGAATGTCGGTAGATGCAGAATCTTGCGCCCCTCGTTTTCCATTTTCATTTCCTCCCGGGTGTAGCCGGTGTCCAGAAAGGCATCGACTTGCGGGATGACATTGAAGGCGATCTGGTGCGGGAAGACCTCATGCTCGATCGGTTTGCCTGCGGCAAGCGCCTCGGTCTGGGAGCGCAGTTCATGGATCGCCCGGGCTCCGGCACCAGAGACCGCCTGGTAGGTCGAGGCGAAGATGCGTTTCAATCCGAAGCGCCGGTGGAGCGGATTCAGTGCCATGAGGCTGATCGCCGTCGTGCAGTTCGGGTTCGCGATGATCCCGCGATGGGATTTGATGTCCTCCGGATTGATCTCCGGCACAACAAGCGGCACCTCCGGCACCATGCGGAACGCAGAGGAATTGTCGACCACCACCGCCCCGCAGGACACGGCGGCCTGCGCGTAATCGCGGGAAATCCCCCCGCCCGCGCTGAAAAGCGCGATATCGATTCCTTGGAACGAATCGAGGCTCAGCGGTTCGATCGTGTGCCCCTCACCGCGGAACTCCAGTGAGTTCCCCGCCGAACGGGGCGAGGCGAGGAGGCGGAGGCTGGACACCGGAAAGTTGCGGCGCTCCATGACACGAAGCATTTCGACCCCGACGGCGCCGGAGGCACCGACGATTGCGACTCTGTAGGATTTGGACATAATGGGAAAAGTATGACCGCCGGACCCGCGAACCCGCAACCCGCTGAGAGGTGGGACATCCACGTAGACATCGCGCGGCAGGCGGTTGATCTTCTTCTGAATGGCCGTCCGGTCAAGTCCTGGCCCGCATCGACCTCACGCTTCGGAACGGGATTTGCCGAGGGAAGCAACATGACACCCACTGGTCGCTTCCGCATTGCCGAGAAAATCGGGGACGGCGCACCGCCTTGGATGGAATTCAAAGGCCGCGTCCAGACCGGAGCAGTCGCCGAACCCGGCGGCGACCACGATGCCATCCTGACCCGCATTCTTTGGCTGGAGGGGCTCGACCCCGCCAATTCGAACACAAAGGACCGCTACATCTACTTCCACGGGACAAACCGCGAGGATTTGATCGGCACACCTGCCAGCCACGGTTGCGTGCGCATGCGCAACACGGACATCGTGGAACTTTTCGACACGGTCCCGTGCGGGACGCATGTCTCGATCACCTGACGCCGTCCAGAAACGCTCTCAACTCCACCCCGTCTTCACCTGTGGTGATTTGGACCGCCCCGGTCACATCCTGACGGAACACCTCGATTCCGAGGCCCCGCACCATCGCCTCCCACTCCTCGTCCACCTTCTCCTCGCGCGGGAATCCCGCGCCGGTCACCACCACGGCGCGGGGCGAAACCAGCCGAAGAAACCCCGCCTCGGGCAGTTGGCCGGAGCGATGCCGGCCGAGGACAAGCACATCCGCGCGGAGATCGCCGGAACCGGCAAGCCTCTCCCAGACCGCAGGGCCGGCATCGGAGAGAAAAAGGATGCGCGCGTTTTCGGCATCAAGCCGGACGACCAGTGCCTTGTCGTCGGAAATGCCCGCCGGAGGCGGCGACGGCGGGTGCAACACGGCAAGAGAAGCAGCAGGCGAGAGCGACAATCGGTCGCCTTCGGAGTGAACAGATCGGGGGATGCCGGTGGATTCGAGATACTGTTGGAGCGCCTTGCGCGTCGAGGAACTGTCCCCGGCCACGGACTCCACCACCTCCGGATGCCGGGACTCCGCAAGCAATGTCCGGATTCCGCCGAGATGGGCGGCATCGCCGTGCGAGAGCACAATTCCATCCGGCCCGCGCCGCCCGACGGATCGCATCCATGGAACCAGTGTCGAGCGGGCGTTCCACTCCGAACCGCCATCGAGCATCCAGAGCTTGCCGCCGCTCTCGATCGCCGCGCACCCTCCTCGTCCGAAGTCGAACACAGTGACGCGCAGCGGCCCGGATGGAGCCGCGAGGGGGATCGTCGCAAAGGGAATCCCGGCGGTGAAGTGGACGATCGCCAACAACGCATGGGTGAAGACGAGGTTCGCATTGTTGAACACCGAGGCGATCCATGCCGCCGCCAACCCGCCGAGCAGCGAGAGCATCGCTGTCACCATGACCGCGAACGCCAGTGGCACAGCAATTGGATTCGCCAACAACGCGGCCAGCGACACCATGTGGAAATACACCGCCGTTAATGGAAGCGAGCCGAGCCAGGCCGCGAACGACACGGCCAGCAGGGCGGCAAGGCGTCCAGCGATCGCGTGCCTCGCGCGGTCCAAGGGCCCCCACACCGCGACAGGCAAAAACACATCGGGCTCCATGCGCCTCCGCAGCATGGACTGCAGTGGCCCGGCCACCAGAATGATCGCCAACACAACCGAGAAGGAGAATTGGAAGCCGGGGTTGAACAGCTCGTTTGTGGAAAGGATCAGGATCGCCGTGCCCGCCGCGCAGAGGGAATTCAGGGCAACCGGCTTGCGGGACGAAAGCATGCCCGCGAGAAAGATGGTGGCCATGGTTGCCGCGCGGATGCTTGCGGGCTTCCAGCCGGTGACCAGCGCGTAGAAGAACAGGGCAGGCACAACAAGAAACACCGCTTCGCGCCTGCCGAGACCGAGCGTTTTGGCGATCTGCCACAGGATCAGCGCGATCATTCCCACGTGAAGTCCGGACACGGAAAACAAATGGTAGGTTCCAGTGTCGCGGAATTGGCCCTCCAGGGATTCCGGAAGTTCCGAGGTGTTGCCCAATACGATTCCGGCCAGCAAAGCACAGGACAAGGGTTGGTCGGAAATGCCTGCCGAAAGCGTGCGCTCCATCCATCCCCGGCAGGCGTTGGCGATGCGCTGGAGGGAATATGGCGATCCGGCGGCGACAATTTCCAAATCCGCTTCGGTCGGAACCCCCAGCCTGTTGTGAATTCCGCGCAGGGCCAGATAGCTGCGGAGGTCGAACTCGCCGGGATTTCGGGGCGTTGGCAGCGGTGCCATGGATCCACGCGCCTCGACAAGATCCCCGGCAGCGGGCGGCGGCCCATTGAATTCCACCATCAAATCAAACGGCACCCGCCAACGGGTTCCCCCAGACGTCAATTCACTCACCCGAAGCTCGAACCGGCATCCTCGTGTTCCCGCAGACTCGGGTTCGTCGACCACCCGCCCTCGAATCGAGACAACCTCCGGGTCCGGACCGATGAACTCCGCCAATCGCATCGCCGGGGAGTCGCGCGTTTGCTGGGCGTGCGCGGAGGCAAATGCAAAAGCGATCGCCGCGTGCAGGACCGCCTCCCGGCGCATCACCGCCCACACAGCAAGTGCTCCCAGCGAGAGCCAAAGAAACACCGGCGACCCGAACGCCAACTGGCTCGAGAGCAGGATGCCCGCCGTGGCGGAAAGAAAAATTCCGAGAAACGGAAGCCGGCGGCGGAACACGGAGGTCGTCACGCCGCTCCCCGGTCGCACGGACTAATTGAACGAAAACGGGCTGTAGAGGGACTCCTCGTAGCCCGAGTCGTAAAACCCGTCGACCGCCGGTTCGTTGTAGGCGAACGGTTGCTCGTCTTGATAAAGCGGCGAATTTGTGGCGGCGCCGGCCGGGGCGGATGTCGAGGCGGCGCGCGCCACAGGTCCGGTCTGACGTCCGTAATAATTTTGCGATCCCTCGAGATAGGCAAGCAACTGGCTGTCGGCCCCCTCGGATTTCAGCGTCTCGAGTTGACCCGGCGAGAGATGGATGACCTCCTCGACGCTGTTGAGGTAGGCGAGGATGGTCGAGGAGGGGACCCCGCGGGTGACGAGATTTTGGAGGTCCGTGAAATCCAAGCGACCGGCGGACTGCATTTTCGAGGTCGTGGAGGAGGCCACCCCGCGCGACGTCGCCGCGGAGATGACAGAGCTGTTGACGCCGGGACCACCGGAGCAGGCGCTCAGGAACAGCACAGCGACGAGTGACGACAGGAGGGGGGAGGAAAGGGTTGGACGCATAGAGATGGGATGGTCTTGGGAGATTTTTATAGTCCTCGGCGGAACCTGTTGCAAATGGTGTTTTCAGCAATTTTCCGCAACAAATCGTCCTGTTTCGGCGGATGCTTCTGCGGTGAACGGCGCTTCGGGCAAGGGCGGGGCTGCGGGTTGCTGCCGCCTGATTTTTCCGCCCTGCCAAATCCACGCCCCGGAACCAAATGGCCCCACCAATCTCGGATCGGTCCATGTGTGGATCGACAGGAGCGGCCGCCCGAGCGCGGCAGCCAGATGCATTGGCCCACTGTCCACACTCGCCACAAACGACGCCTGCCGCAAAACCCACACGAGCTGCAGGAGGGTGGTTTTGCCCGTGAGATCGATGACACCCTCCGGCAACGGGAAGTCGGCGCCCCCACCCACGACCACAAGTGGCCTGTTGGACCCCTGGCGAAACGCCTCCACAAACGCGCGCACACCCGCTTCATCCATCGATTTTCCGGCTCCGCGGGCGAAGGGGTGCAACACAACGGCGCCGGATGGAATTCCGGCGTCCGGCAGCGCATCCCCGGTCGGAAGTGTCCACTCGGGCTCGTCGGGCACCGGAATTCCCAACGCGGGCAGACAGCGCAGATACCGGCGCACCGCATGCTCCCCTTTCACCACCGGCACCGTGTGGTTGAAAAAAAACGAAGCCCCCTCCCGCGCATCGGAGAGGCCGATGATCCGCGGCGCGCCGCTGAAGCGGGCCATCAATCCGCTTCGGAACAAGCCCTGCAAATCCACGCAGACCTCCGGGCGCAACGCCCCCAACTTCCGATACCACGCCGTGGATCGCAACAGGCCGGCAACTCCGCGAAAGTCACCCCTTGGAAAGTGATGCACGCTATTCACTGCGGGGTTCCCCTCCAGGAGCGGAGCCCAGCGGGGATCGACAATCCACGTCAGGCGTGTTTCGGGCCACGCGGCGCGGATTGCCGATGCCACGGGCAGGGCGTGGATCACGTCGCCCATGGACCCCGGCTTGATCAGCAGCAGGGACTGCGGCGGCACGGCGGATTGGAGGCCTCCCCTCACTTGCCTTTGGCCAAGCGGTCCGCGAGTTTCCTGGGCAGTCCGGCATCCAACACCGCCTGCCGGGCGCCATCGACATCATAGGGAATCCTCCGGAGGTAAATCTCGGAGCTGTCCGTGTCGTAAATGCAATAAGCGGCTCGCCAATCGCCATCGCGCGGTTGGCCGACGCTCCCGACGTTCACCAAGTATTTTTCGTTCTTTTTGACATGGAGGACGTCGAACTCTTCTGCGCGAACGCGGCCGGCCCGAATGTAGGCTTTCGGGACATGCGTGTGGCCGATGAAGCACAGGGGCGTGCGCTGGTAACCCAGACTGGCCTCGGCATCGAGTTCGGTCGTCACGTATTTCCAGCCCGCCGGAGTATCGAGCGTGGCGTGGACGATGGTGAAATCAAGAACCTGTCGCTGCAGTCGCAGGCCGCGGAGCCATTCGATATCCTCCCCGCCGAGCTGCCTGCGGGTCCAATCGATCGCCTCTTCGGCCAGCGGGTTCAAATCGCCGGAGGTCTTGGGGAGGCACACCTGCTCGTCGTGGTTTCCCTGAACAACCGGGCAATCCAAGGAACGCACGAACTCGACGCACTCGCGCGGGTAGGCGTTGTAGCCAACAAGGTCGCCCATGCAGACAAAACGGTCGCATGCGTTCTCCTGCGCGTCCGCCATGACGGCATGGAGCGCGTGCAGGTTGGCGTGGATGTCTCCGAAAATGGCAAATCGCATGTCGCGTTATCGTTCCCCTGTTGGCGTGGAAGCGGGGGAATCTATGCGACCGCTCTCGGGAATATCCAGTTTGTTTTCCATTTCCCGCAGCAGATTGATCAACGAGGGCAGCCTCTGGCGCTCGCCCTGCTCATACAGGCGGCGCAGGTGGTCGTAGGCCTCGCGCTCGCGGCCGGGGCACTTGGCCATCTCGTATCCGGCGAAGCGGGCGGCGTAGGGCGGGGCATCTGGAAACTCCGAGGCCTTCAGAAACGACTCCGCGGCGGCGCAGTGGTCCTCGAGCCTGTCGCGCTGAAGGACGCCCATTTGCAGATACAGTTGGTAGCGGTCGGGGTTGTTGGCGATTCCCCGCTCGAGGAAATGCCGGCCGAGTTCCTCATACTCGCGCCGGGCCTTGATGCGGAGCGCCTCGCTGGGCTGCTTTTCGTTTTGCATAGCCGCGACTGCGGCATTCCATGCCATGTGCCACGACGCCATGTCCCAATACATCAGGGAACGGGGCTGCAGTGTGGTGACGGTTTGGAAAATCCCCGCCATGCGTCCCCACTCGGTGTTTTCCCAGGCGGTATGGGCCTCGATCCAGAGAATCGCGGCCAGGGGCGAACGAAACCCGCTCAAGGCGGCGAGGAAACCCGACTGGCCAATCCGCTCCCGGAGGCCGATGTCGATGTCCGTTTTGCGGAAATGCGCCTCCTCCGCGCTCCGCGCCGCGAGCAATTGAAACGGCAACAGCGCGGCTCCCGCCAGCGTGAGCAAAACAAAAGCGGCGACCAGGCGCTTTTTCATGTCCCGCGAAAATCCCCGATCACAGCTCCCTCCCGGAAAAAACCAAGGCGGCGAGTGCGAAATAGACCGTCGTGTAGAGGACTCCGAGCAGCGCCGTTTCGACAAACAGCATCAAAGGCACCGCCGTCCCGGCAATGATGTCGTCGGTGAGATTGAATGCCTGCAAATCGGGAAACACCAACGCCACAGCCGCCGCGAGGAGGCGCAGCCACCAGTCCGGATCGACCCCCGCCAACCAGTAATCCCGCGCCGTGGCTTGGAGGTGGCCGATGAAATACACGGCGGAGGCCATCAGGATCGTGAAAATCGAGGACGTGGAGAATGTCGAAATGAACAACGTCAGCGCGGCCAGAAGGGCGGCCTTGAGGAAAATCACCGCGATGCCGGGGACCAGATTGGCTTGGAACGTGGCGTCGGTAACCTCCTTCACCGCCCTGGCCAACTCCTCGGCGGGCGCGCCCTCGAATTGCGCCCGCGTCTCGGCGAGAACCGCACTTTCTTTCATCCAGAGGACCCCGAGGAACAGCGTAGACATGAGCAGCACCGCCGCCGCGAGAAGGGCGATGATTCCCGTCAGCTTGCCAAGCAGGTAAAGCCAGCGCGGCACGGGCTTGGCGAGGATCGTGTAGATCGTGCGGTCCTCCATGTCCTTTGGCAGGAACCCGGCGGTCGCAAGGATTGCCAAGAGGGAACTGAAGACCGACATGGCGCCGAGCGAGATGTCCTTGAGCATCTGGAATTGCTCCTGGAAGGACAGCTTCGCCATGAACGCGGAATTTCCGATCACAAGCAGCGCGAAAATCAGAAGGAAGAAGAACACCTTTTGGCGCACGAGTTCCGTGAACGTGTTGCGGCCGATGGCCGCCGTGACCCGGAGCGCCCTCATTTACGACGCACTCCGCGTGATGCCGGAAAGGCGGTTCCCACATCGCCGCCGCCGAGAGCCTTCTTGATCTGCCCGGGCTTCCTTCCATCGAGGATATGCGCGGCGATTCCCCCCTCGCAGGCCATGCGGATCGCCTCGAGCTTGGTTTGCATGCCGCCGACCGATTCCGCGCCCTTGTCGGGCCGCACAAGACGGAGGGCGTCTTCGATCCGCGCAACACTCGGAATCCGACACCCCTCGGCGTCCTGCAGGCCGTCCACACTTGTGAGAATCAGCAAACGCGCGGCACCCACGAGGCGCGCCACCTCGGCGGACAGGCGGTCGTTGTCGCCGAAACGCAACTCCTCGACGGCAACCGAATCGTTTTCATTGATGACAGGCACGATGCCATTTGCGAGGAGGCGGTCGATCGTGTTGCGGGCGTTTTGCCGCCGCGAGAGACTGTCGATGTCCCCGTGCGTGAGCAGAAGCTGGGCGACATTCACCCCGTGCTTCCGGAAAGAGGCAGCATAAAGCCTCATGAGTTCGGGCTGGCCGGCCGCGGCGCAGGCCTGCTTGCCGTGAAGATCGTCGGGACGACTGGCAAGCCCCATCACACGCACCCCGGCGGCGATGGCGGCGCTGCTGACAAGAATGCAATCATGGCCGTCCCGCCTCAGTGCGGCGCACTCAGCGGCAATTCGCGCGAACTGCGCGGTGTCGAGCGACTTCCCGGCTGGCCTGGAAAGCACCCCGGTGCCGAGTTTGACGACGATTCGTGGTTTCATGGTGCGGCAATGATTTGGAGAAATCCGCTCTCGAGCGCAAGGGGCTCGTGAACGCCGGAGGCGAGGAGACGACGCAGGCGCTCCAAGGCATCCAGTCGCTTGAGGAGGCTTTTTGATCCGTGGGCCTCGGCGATCCGGCGGACCGGGGCGCGGCATTCCGCGGAGGGACGCACGATTTGCCGCAGTGCGGCAGCCAGCACCCCGCCCACCGCTCCGAGGCACTGCTCGCGCTCGCGGATGATCGCCGCCTCGGCAGTGGCCTTGATCTGGTCCTCTCGGGTGTCCTTCCAACTCCGGTCGACCGAGTCGCGGTATTGCTTGAGCTGTGCCTTGAGTTCGGAATCGAGGCCGTCGGTGATTTCCTCCCGCAGGGCGGACAGGTGGGCTTGCAAGAGCCTGGTGAAGCGGATCGCCGCTCCCGCGCCCCCGCCCTCCAGAAGCGTCTCTTCGAAAGCCGTGGCAAGCGGCTCCGCCCGCGTTTCAGCGCGAACCGAGGCCGGAGCGCGGAGCGGCACGGTCATGCACCGCGAGAGAATCGTCTGCAGCACCGCCTCGCGCAGGCTGGTGGTGAGAATGATGTGGCAGCCCGCTGGCGGCTCCTCGAGCGTTTTGAGAAACGCGTTTGCCGCCTGCGGCTGGAGACGGTCGGCATCGATGATGAGTGCCACCTTGCTGACACCGCCGAGGGATTTCATGTGAAGCGCGTGTTCAAGTTCACGGATTTGCGAGGTAACGATACGGCGGGATTTCGACTCGGGGGCCACCTGATGGAAGTCCGGTTGCCCCACCAGGCGCTCAGTGGATGTTTGAAGCACGAGGGCGGCGAGCCCGCGCGCGACATCGATCTTGCCGGACCCGGGAGGCCCGCTCAAAAGACAGGCATGAGCCAACCGCTTGGCGCGATGGGCCTCCGCGAGACGTTCCAATGCTCGTTCCTTGGCAAATGCCATGCGGTCAATGTGCGCAATCGCCCCCCGGCGAGTCGATCCAATTCCCGGCCACCCTCAAGGCCAGCGCGGCCCGAACCCCGGCGCCCCCCAGCATCCCCAGTCGTTCCATTGTTGCGCGGCATTCAGGTTCATCCGGGCCGCAAGCATGTTTTCATTCGCGATCCGAAGCTCGATCGCGAGTTGCTGGAACTTCGCATAGGCCTTCTCGTCGCCAAGGAACAGCACCCCCTGCTGAGGATCCGCATAGACATAACTGGCCACATCCCCCTTGAACTTCCGAACCATGGTCCACGGAGGCAGGGTGGCAAGGGAGTCCTGCCTCTCGGTGGTGTTCGCAGGCAACGCCTTGAACCCCGCCGCCGCAAGAACCCGCTCGGTGCTGGCGCGGTTGGCCCGCTCGATCGCAGCACACCCGGATGTCAGGACGACTGCAGCAACAAGGAGGAAACGGAAGATCATGCCATCCTCATCGAACGAAACCCGCCCGCGCGCAAGGAGGAACACAACCCCGCTCACGTTTGGAGGCACGCAGCCCGGGAGGTGCCGAGGTGCCGACCACCACCGCATCAAATAAAATCAAGCGTTGGAAACCGGCGGCGAAGCACGGGTTCTACGGGGGATTGAAGCCAATTTTGAAGGATCGTGGCATAGACATTCCTGAAATCCACGGTGTGAATGAGGTCGCCATTGTGGAGTTTTTCCAAATCCGGAGCCTGCCCGTGAAGTCCGGGTTGGATTTTTCCGCCGATAAGAAACATGGGCGCAGCGGCACCGTGGTCGGTGCCCCGGCTTGCATTCTCGGCGACACGGCGTCCAAATTCGCTGAATGTCATGGTGAGCACGCGGTCGAAATTCCCCTGGGCCTTGAGATCGGAGGCGAACGCAGTGAGCGCGCCGCCGAGTTCGGCCATGAGCCGCGAGTGGGCTCCTTCCTGGTTGCTGTGGGTGTCGTAGCCACCTTGCGAGACATAAAAAACGCGGGTGGGCATCCCACCGGCAATCAGGCGGGCGACCAGGTTGAGCGATTCGGCGAGTTTGCCAGCGGGATAGCTGACCGCAGACTTGGTTTTGGCGACGGTCTCGAGGATTTTATCGGAGCTGACGCTGGCATCGAGCGCTGTGCGTTGGAGAAAATCGAGTGCGTCCCCCTCCATTTCCGTGGGCCCGTCGAGCATTCCAATGCTTCCGCCCTGCATTTCGTGCCCCATCTCGTTCACGCTGCGAAAAAATTCCTCGGCTGCGTCGGGATCGGAGGATTTGCGGAGATCGAATCGGAATTGCGAGGGATTCGCGAAGGAAATGCCGCGGCGTTGCCCGGCCGAGAACGCTTGAGGGGCCTGGGCCGAGCCGACACTGATGCCCACGGCCGGATCCGCCCCCTCGCAGCAGGAATCGAAATACCGTCCAAGCCACCCGTGGCGCTCGGTCTTGTCTGCATCCGAAGCTGTCTGCCAAATCTCGGTGGAGCGAAAATGAGAGCGGTTGGGGTTCGGGTAGCCGACACCTTGGATCACGGCCAGATGACCATTGTCGTGGAGCGATTTCAGGCCCGTGAGTTCGGGGTGGAGGCCGAATCCACCCGAGAGCGGCAGGACTTTCGGCTTCGTGATTGCAAGTGTCGGGCGGGCGCGAAAATACGCGTCGTTTTCAAAAGGGATTATCGTGTTGAGGCCGTCGTTGCCGCCGGCGAGTTGGAGGATCACAAGGATCGGGCTGTCTTTTCCTGTGGCTGTCTGGATAGGCGAGTTCGCAGCCAATGCGTCGAGCGACAAAAAGGTGCGCTCGAGAAAGGCGGGAACGGTCCAGGAGA
Organism: uncultured Chthoniobacter sp.; assembly: GCA_964601115.1. Classification (GTDB taxonomy): domain Bacteria; phylum Verrucomicrobiota; class Verrucomicrobiia; order Chthoniobacterales; family Terrimicrobiaceae; genus UBA967. The sequence continues at coordinate 31,840 of CAZRLX010000010.1, forward strand.
GGGCCCCGCCGAGAATCGATGTGCGCAGAAACCGGCGGCGTGTGTGAAGGGTTTGGTTCATGTGAGTTGGAATTCAGGAGTGCTCATAAGGAGGTGGAGGAGGTCCCGGCGGGCCGCGGGCGAAGCCCCGTTCTCCTTGAGCATTGAAATGGTCCGCTCGCGGAGCGCTTCCGGCATGGGGGCCTGAAAGATCCTCCATGCGAGTTCGTCGACCGTCGCCTCCGGAGCCTGGCCCGGCGGAATCAAATGGTCGATATCCGGCATCACTCCGCTGCCGCCGCGCACAATCGTTCCAGCTGCATTGTAGCGGACCAGAAGAGTGGACGAACTGATCCAGGCACGCCCTCCTTCCCATCCCTTCACATTCGGAGGATCGAAGAGGACTTGGCCGAGATTCGCCATCAACGGGTGGACAATGCGCGGCGCAGGCAACGGAATCTCGAGCACCTTGCACATCTGCACGAGCCATTGGACGGGGCTTTTAATCTGACGCCGCACAACATCCGGCGCAAAAAACTCGCGGCTCGCGAAGAGGGTTTTCAAAAACATTCCGGTTTCCATGCCGCTCTTCCGGTATTCCTTCCCAAGGGCCTCCCGCAGTCGCTCGGAGGGAACCGTCCCGGCATAGAACGTCCAGATTTTCCCGGCGATAAACTCGGCGCATCGCGGGTTGGCGGCGACGATGTCGATCGCCTCGTCACCAGAAAACGCCCCGGTGACGCCAAGAATGGTTTTTGATCCAGCATCGGCTTGGCGTGCATGGAAGCGAAACCCGCCGGCATCGCGATCAACCCGGTAACCGGTGAACGCTCGCGCAACCTCAACAATATCCCGCTCGCTGTAATGCCCCTCGCCAAGAGTGAACAACTCCATGACCTCGCGGGCGAAATTCTCGTTCGGCTTTTTCGCCGAGTTGCTCTGCAGGTCGAGATAGATGATCATCGCGGGATCGCGACTGATTTCCTTGGCAAGCGGGGCAAACGGACCCAAGGCGTGCGCACGAAGCGTTTCGTTCTGCCGATGCATGAAAAACGGATCGTTCACTTTCCGAAGGCCTGTCGCCCAGTGGCCATGCCAAAAGAGAGTTGCTTTCTCTCGCACGGAATTCGGAGTTTCCCTCATCCTGTGGAGCCACCAATAGCGCAGATCGATCCCGAGTTCATTCCGGCGTTTGCGCTCCTGTTTTTTGCGCTCCTCCAGCTCGGCACCCTCCAGCGCTTCCGTCTTCAACGCCCTCATCCTTGCAGACAGCGGCTCCATTTCCGGGAAGGGAAACAAGTCCGCCTCCTCACCCGCTCCAAACAGCTGTTCGATCGCTCCCAGGTGCCCAAGGGCGTGGAATCGATCGATCTCGGCGGGAGAGCCCCCAAATCCCGCACGGTTCAACAGGTGCGCGGCGGCAACCCGTGTCCATTCGGCGGGAGGCAGTGGGGTGAGCAT
>CAZRLX010000011.1:0-24527 GCA_964601115.1 uncultured Chthoniobacter sp.
TGAAATGCCGCCGCCCGCTCTCCTCCAGAATCCGACACTCGCTCATCGCCAGGCCCGCCGCCTTTGCCATCAAATGATAGCCAAACTCCACGGTCCCGTAACCCTTTGGATCTTCCATTTCCTTGTCCTTGTTGCCCGCCACACCGTCGAACTTCAGCAACCAGTAGTCGAAGCCGTCGCCCGCCGCGATCTGCCCCAAGCGCACTTCGTTCGTCGTGCGATTCCACGCGATCACCGCCTTGGCCCGAGCGCCTCCGGCGGAAGTGCCCACGCTCAAAATATCGCGCAACGCCTGCTTCTTCCCGGCTTCGTAAATCAGCGCGTTGCCAAACTTGTCCGGCAGCGAATCGGCCAACAACCCCGGCAATCCGTGACAGGTGTTTCGCGGAAGCGCGGGAAATTCATACACCCTATCGCTCTAGGGCATCGTCAGTGGCGAAAGTTCGATTCCGCTTCGGGCAAACTCGGCGTCGTATTGAAACGCCGCCACGTCGCTCCCAGCGTCGAGCGATACTGCCCCGATCGTCCTTCCCCAAAGCTGCACCTTCGCGATCATGCCGACTCACCCCATGTCCATTTTTTTGACGCGTGTGCCGCCGTCTTTTTCCCCGTCGCCCGCTGGCGCTTGCGGCCCGCCTGTTTCAGTTGCGCCATCGGACTGGCCATCGGCTCGGGCAGCAACAGATCGAACCGATCCAGCAAACCCAGCGCCCGGCAGACCCTTAGAAAACCTGAGAGCTGCGTCGCCACTTCGCCCGATTCCAACCGCTCCACAGTCCGCTTCGACAGTCCCGCCTGTTCGGCCAAAGTCGCCTGCGTCAGATTATGCTCGATGCGCACCCGCGCCAGACGCCCGCCCAATTCCTGGAGAATGGCCTCGTCGGTCAGTTGCGGAGCAAACTTCATAACACGTCAAATCTGGCGAATTATTCGTTCAAATCAACTATATTCGCCACAAATGGCGAATTCACCAGCTGTCCCCGCTTAAATATTGCTACCGAGAAACGTGTGGATGCCGCACTCGCTTTTATCGAAGCCGGTCCAGCGGCCGGCGCGTTCGCTTTCGCCGTCCGTGACGGGGCGGGTGCAAGGTTGGCAGCCGATGGAGCGGTAGCCTTGGGACGCGAGGGCGTTCACGGGGAGGTCGTGGGTTTTGATGTATTCCTGGACCTGGTCGCGTGTCCAGGCGGCCATGGGGTTGAGTTTGATGATGTAGAGGTCGCGGAGGACGTCGAAGTGGTAGAGTTCCACGATCTTTGTCTGCTCGCGGGTCTCGTTTTGCTGGCGGCGGAGTCCGGTGATCCAGACATCGATGGTGGCGAGTTTTTTCTGGAGTGGAATGACCTTGCGGAGGGAGCAGCAGAGGTCGGGTTTTGATTTCCAGAGTTCCGGGCCGAGTTCGGCGGCTTGCTCGGCGACGGTTTGTTCGGGGTGGAGCGATTCGATGGCGATGCCGAGGCGGGTTTCGATCTGTTGCTTGAGCGCGAGCGTCTCGGGAAAGAGGAGTCCGGTGTCGATCGTGAAGACGGGAAACCGGAAGCCGTGGGTGGTGGCGGTGTGCATGGCGACGAGGCCCGCGCCTTGGAAGCTGGTTCCAAATGCGGCCCGCTCGCCATAGGTTTCCCAAGCCCATGCCAAGATGTCGCGGAGGGGCGCTGTTTCAAACTCCTCCGCTTTTCTCCGAACCATGTCGCGGTCGTGGAGAGATGGCATGGGCTTAGCGCGGGGCTTGCGCCCCGCAGTGTTGTGCCGCGCGGCTCCTCAAAGCGACTTGGCGACCGCGACGACGTTTGCCGCTGTCATGCCGAGTTCCTGCATGACAATATTGCCCGGAGCGCTAAGGCCGAAGCGGTCGATCGCCACGGTCTTGCCGTCGAGGCCAACGTAGCGGAACCACGGATCGGAGACACCGGCTTCGATCGAAACACGCTTGCGGCAGGCCTTCGGGAGCACGGATTCCTTGTAGTCCTGCGGTTGGCGCTCGAAGCGCTCGAAGCAGGGCATCGAGACGACGCGGGTTCCCGCGCCGAGTTCGGCGGCGGCGACCATGGCGTGTTGGAGTTCGCTGCCCGAGGCGAGCAGGATGGTTTCAAGCGCGGCGGTTTCCTTTTTGGCAATGTAGCCGCCTTTCAACACGCCCTCGCGGCGCACGGAAACGGGGACGTCGTTTTGCGTCGGCAGGTTTTGGCGCGAGAGGACCAGGAGCGTGGGGCCGTCGGTCTTCTGGAATGCGGCGGCGAAGGCGCCAGCGGTTTCCTCGGGATCGGCCGGGCGAATGACATCGAGGCCTGGAATGGCGCGGAGGGCGGCAACGGTTTCCACCGGTTCGTGGGTTGGGCCGTCCTCGCCGACGCCGACGGAGTCGTGGGTGAAAATGTAAACAGCCGGCAGGTGCGAGAGGGCGGCGATGCGGATCGAGGGGCGTCCGTAGTCGCTGAAGACGAGGAATGTCGCGCCGCTGGGACGGAAAATGCCGTCGTAGGCGAGTCCATTCATGATGCCGCACATGGCGTGTTCGCGGATGCCGAAGTGGATGTTCCGGCCGCCGTGGTTCTCGCGGGTGAAATCGCCGCCATCCTTGATGTAGTTGAGCGTCGAACCGTAGAGATCGGCGCTGCCCCCGACGAGGAGTGGCATGGCTGCGGCGACAGGTTGGAGCGCCTCGCTGCCCGCCTTGCGGGTGGCGATGGAGACCGAGGGATCGAACGGCGGGATCGCGGCGAGCAGGTCGGGCGTTTTGCCTGAAATGGCGTCATCGATTTCCTTGGCCAGATCGGCATTTGCCGCACGCCAAGACTGGTAGGTTTTGTCCCACTCCGCGTAGGCCGCTTGCAGGGTTGCCTTGTGCTTCTCGAAATAGGCGGTGGTTTCCGCAGAGACGTGGAAAAGCTCGTCGGGGAGCCCCATGGCCTTGCGGGCCTCGGCGGTGAACTTCACGCCCGCCTCGCCGTGCGCCTTGTTGGTGCCACAAACCTCGGGAATTCCTTTTCCGATGAGGGTCTTGGCGATGACGAATTGCGGCTTGCCGCTCGTCGAGGCCTTGGCTTTGGCGAGCACACCGGCGACGGCTTCCAGATTATGCCCGTCCACTTGGTGGACTTCCCATCCGTAGGCCGCATAGCGCGCGGCGGTGTCTTCGCTCTGCGAGACCGGGGCCATGGCGTCGAGGGTGACGTTGTTGGAGTCGTAAATGAGGATCAGGTTGTCGAGGCCAAGGTGCCCGGCGAGAGCGCTTGCTTCCTGCGCAACGCCCTCTTGGAGGCATCCGTCACCGGCAAGGGCAATGACGTGGTGGTTGAAAATTTTGTGCTCGGCGGTGTTGAAGCGGGCCTCGCTCATCTTGCCCGAAATGGCAAAGCCCACGGCGTTCGCCACACCTTGGCCGAGCGGGCCGGTGGTGGCCTCGACGCCGGGGGTTTCATGGAACTCGGGGTGCCCGGGGGTGATGCTGTGAAGCTGGCGGAAGGCCTTCACGTCATCCAGCGAAACGGCGTAACCGGAGAGGTGCAGCCAGGAGTAGAGGAACATGCTACCGTGGCCGGCGGAGAGGATGAAGCGGTCGCGGTTCAGCCAGCGGGGCTCGGCGGGATTGTAGGACATGGCCGAACCGAAAAGGACGGCTCCGATGTCGGCGGTTCCGAGTGGCAGGCCGAGGTGGCCGGATTTGCATTTGGTGATCGCGTCCATGGCGAGGCCGCGGGCGTCGCGGGCAGCCGTCTCGAGAGAGGAAAGGTCGATGCTCATAGGTCTTTTGTTTTTTTTTGGAAGCGGAAAGCAAAGCCAGTGCGGGCCGAGTTGGCAAGTTGCAAACCCGCCATAGTTGGTCTCCTCCCGAGCGCGAGGGTGGGCTATTCGTCGTCCCCGTCGTCAGAGGCGCCTTTTTTGTAGGTGAGCCCGCGGAGTTTGCCTTCGATGAAGGCGTCGATCTCGCCATCCATGACCGCCTGGATGTCCCCGGTTTTCACGCCGGTGCGGAGGTCCTTCACCATCTGGTAGGGCTGAAAGACATAGCTGCGAATCTGGTTTCCCCAAGCAACGTCGCCCTTCTCGCCGTATTGGCGGTCGATCTCGGCGCGTTTTTTGTCCGTCTCGATCTGGTAAAGTTTCGCCTTGAGCATCTGCATGGCCAACTCCCGGTTGCGGCCCTGGCTGCGCTCGGCCTGACAACCAACGACGATGCCCGAGGGAATGTGGGTGAGGCGCACGGCGGTTTCGACCTTGTTCACGTTCTGGCCGCCCTTGCCGCCGGAGCGGAAGGTGTCGAGCTTGATGTCCGCCTCGTTCACCTCGATCGGGACGTCCTCGATCTCCGGCACGGCATCGACGCCGGCAAACGACGTGTGGCGGCGTTTGTTCGAATCGAACGGCGAGATGCGGACGAGACGGTGGACGCCGATTTCGTTTTTGAGGTAACCGTAGGCGTTTTCACCGGTCACGCGGAGGGTGGCGGATTTGATGCCCGCCTCCTCGCCGAGTTGGATGTCGGTGATGGAAAATTGGAGGCCGTGGCGCTCCATCCAGCGTTGATACATGCGGAAGAGCATGTCGGCCCAGTCGCAGGACTCGGTGCCGCCCGCGCCGGCCTGGATGGAAAGGAATGCCGGGCAGTTGTCGTGTTCGCCCGAGAGGAGTGCGGCGATCTCGAATTTGTCGAGCGCCTTTTCGATGGAGTCGAGTTCGGAGAGAACCTCGGCGGAGGCTGCCGCGCGCTTGTCCTCGGGCTCCTCGAGGGCGAGTTCGCGAAGGACATCGAGGTCCTCCATGCGCGACTCGAGGCCGGTGAGAGGGTTTATTTTATTCCGGATCGACGAGACTTCGGCGACGTCCTTCTGGGCGCGTTCGCGGTTGTCCCAGAAGTCGGGTGCCGCCATGCGCGATTCGATTTCGGCCAGGCGGCGGGTCAGTGTGGGCAAGTCAAAGAAACCTCCGCATCGAGGCCAGGCGGCCTTTGATCGCGGAGGTGTCCAAATTTTGTAGTTCCTCGGTCATGAGAGGCGGGACATTAAAGGCGTTCCTCCACGCTGGCAACCGGGGACTTCGCGGCGCGCTCGAGAACGGCGAGAGTCTCCGCGGCATTGCGCCGCATCGAGTATTCCGAGGCCAGGGCTTGGCAGGCCTCTCGGGCTTCGGCGCAGCGGGTATCCACACGCCATGCCTCCATGGCCTCGGCGCAGGCGAGCGCATCGCCGGGTGCGATGACTTCTCCGTGGATGCCGGGTTGGATGATCTCGGAAAACCCGTTGGCACTGGTGGTGATGACGGGAAGCCCCGCAGCCAGCGCCTCAAGGCAGGCATTGGAAAACGGATCATACCAGGTCGGAAGGACCAGCAGGTCCGCCGCCGAGAAGAGGTCCTGCACCTCGAGCACGGGACCCGCGAACACGGCGTTCCGCGCGCGATAAAGGTCCGCCGGGCCGCGTCCCGCGACGAGAATCTGGGTGCCGTCCATCATTTCCGCGGCGCGCAGTGCGGTGGCCAAGCCCTTGCGATCCCATCCGGTTCCCAGAAACAGGGGGCAAAAGGAAGCCGGGTCGATGCCGAAGCGTTGGCGCGCGGCGGTTCGGTCGATGCCTTCGGGCGCTGGCGTGATGCCATTGTAAACGACGGCGATGCGGTCCGCCGGGTAGGAATAGCGCGCGAGAATCTCGTCCCTGACCATGCGCGAGTTCGCGATCACGATGCGGGTGTTTGTCGGGTCAAAAACTTCCCGCTCGAGTGCGACGATGCGGGCGTGCTTCCGGTTGAGAACGCGCGTGAGCCTTTTCCAGAGAGGCTCGAACGCCTTCCGGCGCTCCAGCCATGCGGCGTGGACGCCATCCCCGGCGCGGAACACCTCGCAGCCGGGAACGCGCTCGAGGCTGAAATGGATGTCGCAACCTGTGGTGGTGGCGCGGAAGGCACTGGCGAACGCATCGGGCGAGCTTGCGGGAAGGCGGAGGATTTTGCCGAAAGGCCATCTGTCGGGCGGCCATTCCTCCGACGTGATCAACGTCGCCCCGTGGCCGAGTTCGTGGAGGCTGCGGGCGAGTCGCAGCATGTAGGCCTCCGCTCCACCGGTGCTGGAATGGCCCCGCCGGACGAATCCGATGTTCATTTCGTGGAGGGAGCCTGCAGTCCGTTCTCGGGTTTCGGCGGCCGCCCGAGCAGGCCCGCCATGGAGTCCTTCGGCGGCTTGCCGTTGTGGAGGACCGAGTAGACCTCGGTGGTAATCGGGGCGTCGATCCCAAAGCGGTTCGCGCACTGCCAGGCGCTGAGGGAGGTGGGCACACCCTCCGCCACGCTGCTGAGCGAGGCGATGATGTCGGACGGAGGCTCCCCGCGGCCGACGCGCTCGCCAAAGGATCGGTTGCGGCTTTTGGAGCTGAAGCAGGTGACCATGAGATCGCCGACCCCGCTCAGGCCGAAAAACGTCTCCATGCGGCCTCCGAGGGCGATGCCGAGGCGCGTCATCTCAGCCAGCGAGCGCGTGACGAGGGCGGCTTTGGCATTGTCGCCCATGCCGAATCCGTCGCAGACGCCCGCCGCGATGGCGTAGACGTTTTTCAACGCCCCGCCCAGCTGGATGCCGGCGATGTCGTCGCTGGTGTAGGCGCGGAATGCCTTCGATGAGAACATGTGTTGGAGAGGGCCGAGGAGGTCGGCATGTGCGGATCCGATGACGCTTGCCGCCGGAATGTGGGCCGCCACCTCCAAGGCGAGGTTCGGCCCCGAGAGCACCGCAAGGCGGGCCTCGGGAAGGCATTCACCGAGCACCTGGCTCATGAGTTTGCCGCTGTCGTGCTCGATGCCCTTGGTGCAGGAAACGACCACCATGCCCGGCTTCGGCGATGTCGCCGCGAACTCCATGGCCACGGCGCGGATGGCCTTGGAGGGAACGACAAAGACGAGGAGGTCGGAGTCGCGAAGATCGGCCAGATCGGCGGTGGCGCGGACCTGTTCGGGAATGCGGATGCCCGGCAAGTAGCGTTCGTTGGTGTGGCGGGAGTTGATTTCCTCCGCCACGGATGGCGTGTGAGACCAGAGGGTCACGGCATTGCCATTCTGCGCCAGGATCGAGGCGAGTGCGCACCCCCATCCACCGCTGCCCACGACACCGATTTTATTGAACATGGCTTGCGGGTCGGGGTTTCTTTTCAAAGCGTTTTTCGGTGCCGGCAAGGAGGCGTGAGATGTTCGAACGGTGTCGCCACACGGCGAGGGCGCACATGAGAAAGGCGATGCCGGTGCGCACAGGATCGCATTTCCCTACAAGGAGCAGGGCGGTTGCCGCCGTCGGAAGCGCCACAGCGGCCCCCAGCGAGGCGACCGACACGTAGCGGGTTGTGAAAAACAGCGTAATCCACACAACAAGACCGAAACCAAACACCGCCGGCGGGAAGAGGGCGATCATGACACCCGCCGAGGTGGCGATGCCCTTGCCGCCTTGGAATCGGAGCCAGACCGGATATGTGTGCCCCGCGACGGCGCAGATCGCGGCCGCGACACCGGCGCGGATCATCTCGGGTTCGGAGGCATTGAAAAAAAGCGCGGCGAGGGCGAAGGCGCCCATCACGGCGAGCCACCCTTTGAAGGCATCAAGCGCGAAGACCGCGTAGCCCCATTTTTTCCCAAGGACGCGGAGGGCGTTGGTGGCACCCGTGCTGCCGCTGCCTTCCTTGCGAAGATCAACCCCGTTCAGGCGTCCGGCGAGGTATCCCCACGGGATCGAACCGAGAACATAGGCCAACAGGGCTGCCGAGAGGTAGAGCATCGGGCGGCATGAGAACACGGGAGCGGGCGCACGTCTCAAGAAAAATCGCCGCTGTTTTTCGCAGGTGGCGGTTGTCAATCGGCCCGAAGTCGGCTACACAACCCAATCCGCTCTATTGGATGGGTGGCAGAGTGGTCGATTGCGCACGCCTGGAAAGCGTGTATACCGAAAGGTATCGGGGGTTCGAATCCCCCCCCATCCGCCAGCGGGATGCTTTAATTTTTGCCGTCGCCCGATGCTTAAAACAATTCTCGGTTCCAAAATCCACCGCGCCATCGTGACCGATGCGAACGTGGACTATGAAGGCAGCATGGCGATCGACGAGGAGTTCCTCGAGGAGGCCGGCATCGAGCCGTATGAGAAAATCCTCATCGGCAACCAGTCGAACGGCCACCGGTTCGAGACCTACGCGATCAAGGCCCCGCGCGGGAGCAAAAGCATCGTGCTCAACGGCGCCGTCGCGCACCTCGGCAAGACGGGCGACCGCTTGACCATCATGACCTTCGTTCAGCTCACCGCCGAGCAACTGAAAACCCACACCCCCAAGGTGATCGTGCTCAACGACCGGAACGAAATCATCAACCGCCGAGGGATTTAAAAAGACGCGCCGGACAGGGTCTCGGCGAGGATGCGGAATTGGGTAGCGGCCATTTTTTTGGCGGCAGCTGGAGTGGTGTCGTCGTGACCGGAGAGGTGGAGAAATCCGTGAATGATGTAAAGGGCGAGTTCCGTGGTCGTGGTGTGGGCGAACTCGGGGGCGCGGGTTGCGGCGACGGGGGCGCAGACGAGAATTTCGCCGTAGGGAAAGGTGATGACATCGGTCGCGCCGGGGATGCCAAGGAAGTCGCGATGGACGCGTGCCATGGCGGCGGTGCCGAGGATGGAAATGTCGACGGCTTCGAGTGAGGCGAGCGGGGCTTGGTGTTTTTTGGCGATCGCGAGGCAGCTCGGAAGGGCGACTGCAGCGAGGCGCTCGAGGGCGGCGCGGTCGTAGGGGGTGGCCTTCGCGCGGTGCGAAAACGAGAGGCTCGGCGGGGTGCTCAAGGCAGTCAGGCGGCGGATTTTTCCTCGGGGCGCTTGCCTTGCTGGGGGTCGCGCTGGTCGCGGCGGGGGTAGGCGATGCGGGCGTGGAGCATGTTGACAAGGGTGAAGCGGAAACTCTCGGCGGCGCGCCAGAGTTCGGCAATTGTCAGGGGGGTGTCGTCGAGTTGGCCGCTTTCGATACGGTCCCTGACGAGATCGCGCACGAGGTCGTCGATGCGTTGCGGGGTGGGACGCTCGAGGCTGCGGGAGGCGCTTTCGATCGAGTCGGCGAGGCTAACAAGGGCGGCCTCCTTGGTTTGGGGGCGCGGGCCGGGGTAGCGGAAGCTTTCCTCGCTGACGTCGGGGATGTCGTCCTCGCGCATGTTCATGATCTTACCGCCAAGGCGGGCGTCCTCCTGTTGCTGGAGGGCGCGCTGGAGGAAATACGAGACGGTGGACGTGCCATGGTGCTGGCGGATGATCTCGACGATCTCGTGGTTGAGCTTGTGCTTGAGGGCGAGGTCGATGCCTTCCTTCACATGGGCGATGATGATGAGCGCGCTCATGGTCGGGGTGAGGTCGTCGTGGGGATTTTCGCCGTGCGGGATGTTTTCGGTGAAATATTGGGGTTTCACGAGTTTCCCGATGTCATGGAAATAAGAACCAACGCGGCAAATGGTTGGGTTGGCACCGACAGTCTCGGCGGCGGCCTCCGAGAGGTTGGCGACGGCGAGGCTGTGGTGGTAGGTGCCCGGCGCCTCGAGGCTGAGGCGCTTCAGGAGGGGGTGGTTGAGATCCGTCATTTCCAGCCAGGAAATGTCGGTGGTGATTTTGAACATGTGCTCGAGCATCGGGAGGATGCCGCTGACGAACACGGCCGTGCCGATGCCGGTGGCGATGGCCGCGAAGCTTTGCCAACCGATCATTTGCCAGTTTGTCTGCGAGGGCAACTCCCAGACGACCGGGCCGATCTGGCCAAAGGTGGCGGCGAGAATCCATGTGGCGAGCCCCACATAGACGCCCGCGCGGACCAGGCGGCTGCGTCGGCGGACTTGCAGGGTCACAAAGACGGCGATGAAGCCGGTGATGAGGGAGATGACGAGGAACACCGGGTCGATGCGGCCGACAAGGAGAGAGCCCCAGAGGCTGGCGAAGACGGCCGCGTAGATGCCGTGGTTTTTACCGAGAAGGACGGAAAGGGTGAGCGGGGCGAAGGCGTAGGGGATGAGCAGGGGGGCGAGTTGGAGGTCGATATTGCCCGCGGCGGCCTGGCTGAGAATGACTTTGATCATCGCCAGTTGGCCCAGCAGCACGCCGAGGAGGACGCCGAGGCGGGCGTTGCTGTGCATGGTCTGTGGATGGTTGATCCACAACTGGGCAACGGCGGTGACGAAGATCAGGAGGCAGAGGAGGAATTTCTTGGCGGGTTCCTCCTGCACACCCGTGAAGATGAGCGCCGCGATGCCGAGGACGAAGGCGGCGAGAAGAATGCCGCGCATGGTCCAACCGCATTCGAGCCCCTCGAGGAACTCATTGGTTTCAACCTGCCTGCGGCGTTTCCCGCAATCCATGCCACGCCCGACAAGCTTCCAGCGTTTGAAAAAATCGAACATTACTTGCTGAGTGCGGTGCGGTCCTTGGCTGAACTCTTGGATCGTGTGTGGTTGATCATATCCTGCTTTCGCGGGAGCCGCGGTGTTCCTTGTAGGCAAGGATCACCGCCTGGACCAAAGGATGACGCACAACATCCTTCTCTGTAAAGAAATGGATGCCTATTTCTGAAACATTTCTCAGGGCGGCAATGGCTTCCACAAGGCCGCTGAGCTTGTTTTTCGGGAGGTCGATCTGGGTGACATCGCCGGTGACCACGCAGCGCGATCCCACGCCGAGGCGGGTGAGGAACATGAACATCTGCTCCGCGGTGGTGTTCTGCGCTTCGTCGAGGATGACGAACGAGTTGCTGAGGGTGCGGCCGCGCATGTAGGCGAGCGGGGCGATCTCGATCACGTGGCGATCCATCAGCTTTTGGAGTTCCTCGGGGTCGAGAAGATCGTGAAGCGCGTCGTAGAGGGGGCGCAGATAGGGGAGGATTTTTTCCTGGAGGTCGCCGGGGAGGAAGCCAAGGGCCTCGCCCGCTTCAACAGCCGGGCGGGTCAGGATGATGCGCTTGACCTTGTCCTGCTTGAGGGCCGCGACAGCACACGCGACGGCGAGGTAGGTCTTCCCGGTGCCCGCGGGGCCGACACCGAAGGTGATGTCGTGGGTATTGATGCTTTGGAGGTAGGATTTTTGGCCCGAGGTGCGGGGCACGACCGGCGGCTTGCGCGGGGAGCAGAGGATGCGGGTGTCGAGCAGGCTGGTAAGGGGTTCGGCGGCGGCATTGCCTGCGGCGGCGTCGAGGGCTTGTTGGAATTCCTGGCGGTGGATGGCGATGCCGCGTTTCCGGGCCTCCTCCAGCTGGGCGAAGACATGGCGCGCACGGTCGAGATTCACTTGGTCGCCCTCGAGGCGAATCCAGCCGTCGCGGGCGGTGGCGCGGAGGGAGAGTCGGGACTCGAGGTCGTGGAGGAGTTTCGGATCGCCTCCGTAGAGGGACTGGGCCACGCGGGCGTTTTCGAATTCCAGAGTGATGGTGTCCATGCCTTGCGGTGGCGCGCCGGTGTTATTTGTAGGCGTAGACCAACGCCCAGCCGGTGCGCTCCTCGGGGGACTTGAGAACGGTCACAATGGCGTAGTAGCTGCCGGTGCGCTCGGGCACGACGCGCACGGCGGTCATGCGCCCGGGTTTGAGCGACTCGGTGTTCACGAGTTTCCCCTTCGAATCGTAAATATTGACCGAGAGGACCGCGCGTTTGACGTCGGTGCCAAGGCAAAACCAGTATTCGTTGCCCTTGAAGAGCTGGGCCTGCACGGCCTGGCGGTCTTTGACGCCGAGGTCGCCGCCCCAGGCGTCCTCGCGCACGCTGAAGCCTTGCTTCACGTAGGGGTGGGCGGCCTCGTAGGCGAAGGAAAGGGCGTCATCCACATAGGCCCATGCGGTGCCTGCGAGGAGGGCGGACAACAGGATGGCGAGGGATTTTTTCATGGGTTGGATCAAGCTCCCTTGAGGGTGATGGCATCGACGGTTTCGCCCGTCAATTTGTGGATGCGCTTGACGTTGTCGATGGGGATCGTGCTGCCCTCGTCGTTGCCGATGAGCGGGCGGATGGATTTGAGCAACTTGCGGATGCGCTGGACGAGGGGTTCGTTCGAGAGGCGGCGGTTCGAGAGGCTTGCGAGCTTGTCCGAGAAGAAATCAAGGAGGGCCGGTTGGTGGAGGAGTTCGGCGGAGTCCGGGGTGTAGCTTTTTGAGACGATGGAGGTGAGGACATGGGTGCCGCGGATCCAGCCGCCCACGCTGACGAGTTGGGCGAGATCGTCGTCACCGAGTTCCTGCATCGCGCCCTTCACGTCCTGGAGTGCGCCGTCGAATTCGCGGCGGACGGCCTGCCAATCCTTGACCTCCGCTTTGTCGGTGATGCTTTTGCTGCGTTCGAGGACGGCTTTTTCGACATTGATGGCTTTCGAGAGGGTAAGCACGCGACGGCCGATCTCCTTGACCTTCTCGGGGTCCTCGGCCTCAACGGCGATGAAGCCCTCGGCGATGACGGTGCCGAGGAGGAGGGCGACTTGGGCGCGGTTGCCGGTTTGCTTGCCGAGCGAGTCGCTCATTTCACCGCGCCAATTGGGATTCCCAAGCTTGTCGAGAACGACGAAGACCTCGCTCGGGACGGGAACGACGACATCGTCGATGGATTGGGCAGGGAAGGAGGAAAGATCGATCGACTCGGGGGCGGGTTCGGCCCGGAGGACGGTGGTGGTGAGTGCCGTGAGGGCGAGGATTGCCGCGAACGGGTGAAGCATGTTCGGCATTTTCAAAATTTGAGCTTTGTTGGCCGGCCGGAGCCGGATAATTTTTTCGGGAATTTGGAATGAAACCGGAGCGATTACAACATCTTCTTGAGCGGGCGGCGGAGTGCAGGTTGCTTGTGGTGGGGGATGTAATGCTCGACGAGTTTGTGTGGGGGCGGGTCTCGCGGATTTCGCCGGAGGCCCCGGTGCCCGTGGTCGAGGTGGTCGAGGAAACGAGCTACCCCGGAGGAGCCGCGAATGTCGCCAGGAACCTGCGGCCGTTTTGTTCAGGCGTGGACTTGTGTGGACTGCTCGGGGAGGATGCGGCGGCGGGTCGCTTGCGGGGCTTGCTTGAGGAGGAGGGCATCGCCACGACCGCGCTGGTGGCCGAACCGGGCCGAGCGACGATCTTGAAAACGCGAATTATTGCTCGGCAACAGCAGGTTGTGCGTGTTGATCGCGAGCCGTCGAACGGCGTCTCCAAGGAAATCCTCGACCGTGCGTGCGGGGTGGTCGAGGCGACGTTGGCCGATGTGGATGCCGTGATCTTCGAGGATTATGGGAAGGGTTTTTTGGGGCAGGAGATGAAAAACCGCCTCGTTGCGTTGGCGCGGGCCGCCGGGAAATATATTGCCGCCGATCCGAATCCGTCGAATCCGCTGGATTGGACTGGGGTGGATTTGTTGAAGCCCAACCGTTCGGAGGCGTTTGCGATGGCCGGCCGTCGGGACTCCGGCGCGTTTGAGAATCCGCTCGAAGACGTCGCGCTTCTCGAGGTCGGGCGCGGGCTTTTGGAAAAATGGAGCCTGCCAGCGGTGCTGGTAACCCTCGGCGAGCACGGGATGATGCTGTTTCAGAGGGGCGCGGAGCCCTACCACACACCCACGAGGGCGCGGGAGGTCTTCGATGTGTCGGGTGCCGGAGACACGGCGATTGCGTTACACACCTTGGCGGTTTGCGCCGGAGCGACCCCCGCCGAGGCGGCGGAAATCTCGAACCAAGCAAGCGGCGTGGTGGTCGCCAAGCTCGGCACGGCCACGCTGACCGCCGCCGAGTTGCGCGAGGCGTTTCTGAAAAATGGCTGAGCGGCGCGCGGTGTTCCTCGATCGCGACGGGACGCTCATGGAGGAGGTCCACTACTGCAACGATCCCGCGCGCGTGCGGGTTTTCCCGGGGGTTGCCGGGGCGTTGGCCAGATTCCGCCATGCCGGTTGGCTGGTGGTGGTGGTGACGAACCAGAGCGGGTTGGCCACGGGGAAAATTTCGCCAACCCAATACGAGGCCGTCCACGCGGAATTGATGAGACAGCTCCACGGGCAGGTGGATGCGGTGTATTTCTGCGCGGATCATCCCAAGTCCCCCACCCCTCGGCGCAAACCCGGCAGCGGCATGTTGCTCGAGGCGGCGGCAGACCACGGCATCGACCTTTCGCGAAGTTGGATGATCGGCGACAAGGATGTGGATGTGGCCTGCGGACGCGGGGCGGGGTGCCGCACGATGCTGGTGCGGACGGGTTACGGTGCCGGCATGGGGGATACCGGGGCGGATTTTGTTGTCGATGATGTCGTGGCAGCCTCGCATTTGATCCTCGCGGTGCGGTGACCCACTTCTTGCGCACCGCTCCAGCCGGTGCCAATGTTCCGCCCCTGCGGAATGTTTGAAATCAAGGAAAAGCCAAAAATGGTCGAGCGGGCCGTGCTGGTCGGAACCTATATCCGGCCCGAGGACAAGAGCGAGGCCGAGAGTCTGCTTGAGGAATTGGCGGATCTCGTCGACACGCTCGGGATTCCGGTTGTGGGGCGCGAATTGGTCCACCACAGGGAAAACCACGCGCGGCATCTGGTCGGATCGGGCAAGGCCGAGGAGGTCGCGCAACGGGCAAAGGCGCTCGAGGCCGATGTGTTGATTTTCGACAATGAGTTGACCCCCTCGCAGCAGCGGAACTGGGAAAAACTCTCCGGTGTGCTCGTGATCGATCGGCAGGAGGTGATCCTGGACATTTTCGCGAAGCGCGCGCAAACCCGCGAGGCGCGCTTGCAGGTCGACCTCGCGCGCATGGAATATTCGCTTCCGCGGCTTGTGCGGGCCTGGTCGCACCTTGGAAAACAAGGCGGCGGAATCGGCGCGAAGGGCGAGGGCGAATCCCAGCTCGAGCAGGACAAACGCAAAATCCGCGGGCAGATCGATCGCCTCAAGCGCGAACTCGAGGCTGTCAAGCGCCAGCGGGCCACCCAGCGGAAGGATCGCAAGCGCACGCCCGTGCCGAATGCCGCGATCGTGGGCTACACGAATGCCGGCAAGTCCTCGCTGCTCCGCGCGCTCACCGGCGCCGACGTGCTGGTCGAGGACAAGCTCTTCGCCACGCTGGACACGACCACGCGCAAGATCGCCCTCCCGAACAACCAGCCGCTGCTGCTGACCGACACGGTCGGTTTTGTGAGAAATCTGCCCCACGGCCTCGTGGAGGCGTTCAATGCCACGCTCGAAGAGGCGGTGATGGCCGATTTTCTGATCCATGTGCTTGATGTGAGCCAGCCCGAGGTCATGGCGTTTTACGAAACGACGCATTCCGTGCTCGAGGAACTCGGGGCGGATTCGCAGCGGACGCTTGTGGTGTTCAACAAAATCGACCGTCCATGCGATCCGGCGACCATGGCTGTGGTGCGCGAGCGGTTTCCCGAGGCGGTGTTCGTCTCCGTGCGGACCGGCGAAGGCATGCAGGACCTCGTGTCACGCATCGGCGAACTGGTGGCGGATGATCTTCTGACCATGGAATTGAGAATCCCGCAGTCCCGCGCCGACCTCGTTGCGCGGCTCCACCGCGAGGCGGACATCCGCCACACCGCCTACGACGGCGACGATGTTGTGCTAAGGGCGCGCCTGTCGCCGCGCGCCGCCGCCGAGTTCAAGCCCTTCGAGAGTCCCGTGCCGCGTTGACTCAACGCGATGCGCTGTTGAATCCGGGGATTGTCTGAAATGATGTCGCCATGCCTTCCGGGGTGAGCGTTCCGGTGGCGAATCTCAAGGCGGCAAGAGCGATGGCGTAGTTCGAGAGGTTGGCTGCCACGGACAGCTCCGCCGTGGCGAGGTTGTTCTGGGTGGTGATGACCTCGACGAGGGACGCCATTCCCATGGAAAAAAGTTCCTCCTGGGCTTTGACCGATATCCTTTCGTTCTGCGCTGAGGCGATCGCCTCCTCGAGCGACTTGCGGGTCATGATGACGGATTTCAGGGCGGTGATCACATCCGAGGCGACTTGGGTCTCGTTGAGGCTGACCTGAGTTTGGGACTGCCTCAATTGACTTTCCTGCTGAACGACCTGTCCCTCGGCAGCGTTGTTGAAAATGGGGTAGGCCATATTAACCCCGCCGCCAACAAACCAACCACCCTGGCTGTCCTTTGCGGTGCTGGAGCGGGTGGTTTGGGTGATGCGGGCGACTTGGTATCCACCACCCAAAATCAGATCGACGGTGGGCAGGGCGGCGTTCTTCGCTCCCGCCAGGAGAATCTTGTTGGCCGCGATGGAATCGATGCCGGCTTGGATGTCGGGGCGCAATTTCAGCGCGAGGTCGATCAACGGCCTGGCATCGGCGATCTCAAACAAGTGGGAGGCGGCGGGTTTGGGAAACGAGTTGATGGCCAGTGGCTCGGCAAGGAGTTCGCCGGGTGAGAAGCCCATGGCCACTCCGAGTTGTTGGCTGGCGGTGGACTGCTGGAGTTCGGCGGAGAGGCGTTGGGAGGTGTATTGCTCGAGGTTCGCTTTGGCCTGGGCGAGTTGGGCGGCCGGCTGGACATAGCCTTGGATCAGGGCCTCGGTGATGCCGACGAGGCGACGGGCTCCCTCCTCCTGGCTGAGGGCGATGCGGACATTGGTCTGGGCGAGCAGGAGGTTCCAGTAAGCCGAGACCGTGTTGTAAATCTGCTGGGAAACAACAAAGTCGTAACTCGCTTTGGCCGCCTTCAGATTGAACCCGGCGGCGCGCTCGGAGGCGGCAAACTGGTTGTTGGGGCCGAGTCCCTGAAGCAGTGGGATTTCCAGGGAAAGCCCGAGCGTTGCGGAGTCGTCCCCGTAGGTTTCGCCCGGATAGTCCTCGAGTTGGCCGGAATAGTTCGCTTGCGGGGTGATGGTGATTCCATTCCGCAGGAGGGTCTGGACGGAAGCATCGGCGCTGGCTGTGTTTTCAAGGTTCGAGTAGGCCGTTTGCTGTTCGATGGTCTTTCCAAGGAGGCGCGAGAGGGCGGTGCTGATTTCCGTGTCATTGGATTTGTTTTTGGTGCTGTAGCCCTGGAGTTGGGCCGAGACGAGGGGGTCGAACGGGCCGGCGGCCTGCTGGAGCTGACCCCGAGCCATGAGGATTTGCTCTCTGGCGATGAGGATGTTCTGGTTTTTCCGCAATGCGAGGGCAACCGCATCCTTCAAGCCGAGCGGGAGGGGTTTTCCCAAGGAGGGGCGCGGGGGTTCGACGGCAGGCAGGTGAAATGTGGCATCTTTTCCAGGCGAGGCCGGTGGTTCCGGCGTGGCGTGGATCTGCGAGGCGACAAGAATCGCCACGGCGGCGGCGCTAAACCATCTGGCGACCCGCGAGCCGCCGGAATACTCCGTCTTTGGCGAGCAATTCATCGAACGAGCCGGACTCTGCCACCTTGCCTTTGTCGAGAACAATGATTTTGTCGGCCTGCCGGATCGAGGAGAGGCGCTGGGCGATGACGATTCGCGTGACTTTCAGGGCACGCAGATTGTCGCTGACGATTTTCTGGCTGGTGTTGTCCAAGGCGCTGGTGGCCTCGTCGAAGATGAGGATCGAGGGGTTCTTGATCAGGGCCCGGGCGATGACGAGGCGCTGGAGTTGACCTCCGGAAAAGCTGCCTCCTCCCTCGGGAACAAAGGTGTGCATTCCCATCGGCAAGCGCTCGATTTCCTCCTTGATCCCCGCCCTGGACGCGGCGAGCCAAGCCTCCTCGAGCGAGTAGGCTCCAGCGCCGGTGATGTTGTGGAGGATATCGCCCGTTCTGACGCGGTCGTGTTGAAGAACCACGCCGAATTGACGCCGAACCCTCTGAAGGTCGAGATTCCGGAAGTCGCGTCCGTCATAGAAAATCGCCCCGGACTCCGGCGACTCGAACCCGAGAAGCAGGCGGACGAGCGTTGATTTGCCGCATCCCGTGGCTCCGACAATGGCGACAAATTCCCCCGGCTCCGCCGTGAATGAGACGCCATCGAGGACAGCCGGTTGGTCCGGCGCGTAGCGGAACTTCAGATCGACAACATCGAGGCGGCCGCGAAGCCTGCCGGGATCCGCTCCCACGACATCACGCTCCACCGGAGCCGTCAGAATAGGCCTCAGGCGCTCGTAGAGCGGGATGCAATTGACGAGCGTGATCGTGGCGGAGGCCGCTCCCAGCACGGCGCTGAGCATTTGACCGAACGCCGCGTTGTAGCCCATGAACGCCCCGGCGTTGAGCGTGCCGCCGAGGAAAAAGTAAAAGATGGCGAAATTCACCAGAATGGCGAAGAGGGGGAAAAACGCGCGGAACGCCCCGGCGGCGGCCTTGATGGTTCCGGCCGCTTTGTCCAAGCGCTTTTTTTCCAAAAACAGCGGTGCCCATTGACCAATGGCCCGCTCCTCGGCGGCGGCGGTCTTCCATTTCACGATGCCGTTGAGGAGTTGGAAGACCCGTCCGGTGATCCTGCCCGAAAGAGTGGCGCTTGGCCGGTGGTAGCGGAGTTCCAACCAGGAGGCGACCAACTCGACCAGCCCCGCAATTCCCGTCAGGACGATGGCCGTGATGGCGAGCTTCCAGCTGTAGTAAAAAATCAGGCCGATGTTCAGGAGCGAAAAAACGGCCCCGAGCATGTAGCCGATCACCGCCGTCGAGAGGGCGTGGCGGATGGCATTGATCCCATCGACCCGGTTGGCAAGATCGCCAGCGGAATAATTTCTGAAGAACCCGGTATTGAGCTGCAGGACCCGGCTCCAGACGGCGGTCTGGACATCATGGACGCCTCGCCCTTCGATTCGAAGCATGGCGAATGCCGCCGTGACATGGAACAGAGCCATGGCCGCCGCCACCATGACCAACCCCAGACCGATTTCGAGGAGTTGGCCGCGCTGCGCGCCGGGGATGACTTGGTTGATGACGAACTCGGTGGCCAACGGCACGGCGAGGCCGAGAATCCCGGCGAGGATTCCCACAATCAGGATGAGCCAAAGGTCCCAAGCCCTGCCTTGCAGCGCGAAGGCGAGAAGTTGGCGGGCATTCAATGGACCATCCGGAAACGGGCGGTAGAACATGACGGCCTCCGGCGCCAACAGCCGGGCGGTGGCCTCATCGACATACCGCGAGGAGCATTCGACGGGATCGACAAGACGGTAAACTCCGGGCTTGCGGGGCACCAAGGCCACCGGCCGTCCCCCATCCGCAAGAAAAGCCAGAAACGGCCCGGAGTCATGGCGAAACCAGTCCGCTTGAAGCACGATGGTGCGATGCCTCAACCCCGACGGTCGAAGCGTCGCATCCAATGCCGCCATGAGATTTTCGTCCTCCACCGGCGTGGTGCGGCGCGGCATGCGGATTCCCATCGAAAGAGCCACCGCCGAGCACGCCTCGTAAAGGCCCACGCCGGATCCGGCGCGGATCGGGACCAGGCCGCTCGAGCGATCTTCGAGGAGTTTCTGGCGGGCTTCTTTAAGAAACTCGCCAGGGAGGTCCCCAAGGGCGCGGTTGTAAGGATCGGGACTGTCGGTTTTCATCGATTCAGTCCCGGACCAGGCGCGAGTAGACGCCATTTTGATTCACCAAATCGCCGTGGGTTCCCCGCTCCACGATTCGTCCCGATTCGAAGACGATGATTTCATCGGCGTCGCGGATCGTGCTGAGCCGGTGCGCCGAGATCAGACACGAAACCCCGCGCTTGCGGATGTTTTGATCGATTTGAAGCTCAGTCTCCGGATCCAGGGCGCTGGTGGCCTCGTCGAGCACAAGAATGGTTGGATCCAAGGCGAGGGCGCGGGCGATTTCAATGCGTTGCATTTGGCCCCCGCTGAAGTTCGCGCCACCCTCGCCAACCATGGCGAAAAACCCTCCGGGCCTCCGCGAGATCGCATCGGCGATTCCGGCATCGCGGGCGGCCTGCTCGATGCGCGCGATTGGAACCTCGGGATCGAACAAGGCGATGTTTTGGGCGATCGTTCCCTCGAAAAGATAAATGTCTTGCGAGACATGGGCCAGGGATGAGGCCAGCAGGGAGCGGGGCCACTCGCGGCGCGGCTTGCCGTCGAACAGAATCTCCCCGGACCACGGCTCGAGAAGACCGGCGACCAGATTGGCAAGGGTGGACTTTCCGCTGCCGGAGGCTCCCACGAGAGCCACCCGTTTTCCTGGCTCCAGCGTGAGGTTGATCTCCTGAAGAAACGGCGGCTCCTGCTTGGCATATCCAAATGTCAGGTTTCGTATCTCCAAAAGACCGCGCAGTTTTTCAACGCCGGGGGCTGCCATTTCTTCGATACTGTCAGTCCACACGGGATCCAGCCGCGCCCGCATCACATCATCCAACCGGTTGATCTCCCCCCGCGCGGTCTGAAGCTCCCCGCCCAGTCCGGCGAGGGTCGAAAAGGGCGACATGAAAGCGGTCATGAGACTCTGAAACGCCAACAGTGCACCGATCGAAAAATGGCCGTCCATGATCGCCAACCCGCCGACGGTCAGCATCGTGGCCGCATTCACATGATCCAGAAACTTGGGGGCAAGAACCAGTGCCTGGGACCAGACGGCGAGATGCTGCCGGGTGTTCACAACCTTTGCCATGGATCCGGCGAGTCTGGTGAAAAGCGCATCCTCCCCGGCACTGGCCTTGATGCTCTCGATGGCCTGGAACCCCGCGATGGCGGTGCCGGTAAGCACACCCTGATCCTGGAGTAGTTGACTGTTTTTATCCTCTCGGGCCCGGGCGACCCATCGCATCACGGCGAGATTCAATAGGGCGAACCCGCAGCCGATCGTTGCCAGCGGCCAGTTGTAGGTGAACAACACCAGGCCGTAGGGAAGAATGGTCACGAGGCTCACCAACGCCATGGCAAAGCGCCCGGTGAGAAGACCCGCCACCTTGTCGTTGATCGTGGCCCGCTGGGCGAGTTCCCCCGCATATCGTTGCTGGAAATAAAGAATCGGCAGCCGCAGCGTGTGCCAAAGGAAGCCCCCCTCCATGCGAACGGCGAGGATCGTTGAGAACCGCACCAGCACATACCCCTCGAACCACTTCAAAACCCCGGTCAACACCGCTGCGGCCAGAACCATCCAGAGCATTGCCCGCACCCAGGACTTCTGCCCGTCGATCAGGTAGTCATCCATGAACACGCGCTGGAAGGTCGGCGTGATCAACCCGAGCGTGGCCAGAAGCAACCCCGAAAGCACCAGATAAGCGAGCGGTCCGGCGGCATGGTCGGGGAGTCGGTCCGCCAGCGATCGCAACAAGCCCGAGGGGCGACCGCCCGGCTCGAACTCGGGGGACGGCTCGAATTCCAGCGCCACTCCGGTGAAGGAATGATCGAACTCCTCGATCGAAATGCGCCTCGGGCCGGTGGCGGGATCGTTGATGAATACCGAGTCGGCCCGGAAGCCTTCGACCACGATGAAATGGGAAAAGTTCCAGAAAACAACAAAGGGCAGCCTCAGATCACCGAGGTCGTCGGTTTCCTTTTTCCATCCTTGGGCCTTGAGTCCATAACCGCGGGCGGCCTTGAGGATTTTCAAGGCGCTGCTGCCCGAGCGGGAGATGTCGCAGGCGGTGCGAACCTCCTCGATCGGGAGATATTTGCCATAGTGCCGGAGGATGATCGCGAGGCAGACCGCGCCGCACTCGACCGCCTCGATTTGAATGAGCGTGGGCGTCTTGACCCGGGGTTTTATTTTCCCTTGAAAGCGCGGGGCGACGCCATGGTCAGGATTTGTTTTATCCCAAGGCATCGCGCGTCAATCGGCCACGCCAAAGAATTTTTTCAAGAGGGGGATGACAAGCTCGATGGGGCGGACCTCGCGTGTCACCGCCCGCGCCTTACAAAGAGTGCCGGAGGAAATGCCAAAAGGAGGCCCCTGCGAGGAGGACCACTGGAAGCCGCTCGGCGTGGAGGCATCGAGCTCCAGGCCGCCGGCGACTCTCAACACCGTGCCGCCGCCGGAAACCGCGGCCACCAGCGACTTGTTTGCGACGACCGCCATCATCGACCCCTCCGTGGCGGGAACCTCGCCAACATCCTCCACCCGCCCGAGCACATAACCGTAGCGATCCACCCGGACCGTTTCCGGAGAGAGTTGCAGCGGCATGCCGGGGAGAATCTCCTTCCCTTTTCCCGATGGGAAAAACAGCAACGCTTTCATGGGCTCCGCCGAACGCTCCAATGCCACGACCTGGGTGCCGGGGTTCAAACTCTGGCCGATGGCCGCATCCACACTCACCACCCTGCCGGCGCGGGGGCTCAGAACCGAGGCGTTGCGCTTCATCCGCGCCTCGAGATTGAGCAACTGGGATTCCGCCTGCTGCAGGGAAATGCGCGCCGAATCGATGGAGCGGCGCGCATCGGCATCGGCTTGGATGATGTTGGTTTCGATTTGCTGCAGCTGGGATTCGGCTTGGAGGATGTTCAGCCTGGTCGAGTCGAGCTGGGTCTGGGACTGCAACAAGGTCGTCATGGGAATCAGCCCCTGGGCCAGAAGTTTGGATTGCGCGTCGACGACTTTTTCGAGCGCTTTTTCCTGCTCGCCGTAGTCTTGGATGGATGTTTGCACGCTGGTGCGCTGGCGTTCGTTGAAGGCGATTTGGGACTGCCGTTGCTTTTCGGATGTGGAAACAACGGCATCGAACTGCGCCTTGTAGTCCTTGACCGTTTGACGCTGGTTTTCGATCTCGGATTCCAGCGTGGGCTGGAAGACGGACGCCACTTTCTGCCCTTCGGCCACCGTGTCGCCGAGGGAGACAAGGAGTTCCAACAACTGCCCCTCCCCGGGCGACACCACTCCCTCCATGACTCCGCCGCGAAGCAAAATGCCGTTGCCCTCCACCGTTTGCGGGATGCGACCGACAATACCCCACACCAAAGCCGCGAAGATCAGCGCCCCGATGGCGGAGAGGGAAACCCAACCGATCGTAGGAACAATCCGCACCGGTTGATCGACGCGCTCGGCAGCATCCCGGCGATCCATGGACGATTGTCGGAAAATTTTGCTGCCTCCTGCGGGAGGGCTGTCCACAGGTGGCGAGACAACTGGTGGTTCGGCAGGCATTTCGATTGCTCTTGGCTATCAAAGCGACCTACGATTGCAAGCCGCAGCGCCCCTCTTCGCGGCTGTCTGCAACTGCCCATGAAGGACTTTATTTTCGACAAGACGGTGGCAGACCACTTCGATGACATGGTCTCCCGGAGCGTTCCGCTATACAGTGAACTCCAGCGCATGGTGGCGGAGTTGACCGGGCGCTTTGCCCAGGATGGAAGCACGGTGGTCGACCTGGGATGCTCCACGGGAACGACTCTCGAACTGCTCGACGAGGTGTTGCAAGGCCGGGGAATCCGGCTGGTGGGGATCGACAACTCCAAGCCCATGCTCGAAAAAGCGGCCGTTCGTCTCGCCGGCAGGAAGTCCTGCGAACTCGTCCAGGCCGATGTGAACGACGGCCTGCCCGACATTTCCGCCAGCGTCGTGTTGATGAACTGGACATTGCAATTCGTCCGTCCGCTCAGCCGGGATGCGGTGATTCGCGACATCCACACGAAACTTCTGCCCGGCGGGTGTCTTGTTCTTTTGGAAAAAATCCTCTGCGCCGAATCACTGCTCAACCGCCTGTATATCGACCTCCACTACGACTTCAAAAAGCGCGAGGGCTACTCCGCCTCCGAGATCGCCGCGAAGCGGGAAAGCCTCGAAAATGTCCTCGTTCCCTACCGCGTGGAGGAGAACACCACCCTGCTCAAGAGAAACGGCTTCGGCATCGTCGATGTCTTTTTCCGGTGGTATAACTGGGCGGGTTTCATCGCCGTCAAAACGCAGTCCGGAAGCGATGCCGGCTGAGCAGGGCCCTTCCGGCTCCCTCCTGCAACGGCTCTTCTTGAAAAGGCCACGCTTGCTCGGGCATTGGATCTCCGGCGGAACGGAACTTTCCGGCCGTCGACGCGCGATTTTCAACGCCCTCGTGAAATCCATGGATGCGGCCTACTACTCGCCGACAGCAACCACGCATCTCCGCGAAGAAATCAAACACCTCTGCATGGGGCGGGATTCCGGCGTTGCTTGGGCGAAACGCTATTTGAAAAAAGGCTTCCCCGAACCGCAAACGGCGAATTTGCCGATGTTCCAGCTCCTCGGAGAATGGTTTGCGGATGGTGGAATCCGCTCGGCACACCAGGTCGGTTGCTGCTCGGGTCGTGAGATCGCCTGGTTCGCTCAACAATTTCCAGGGATTCAATTCACCGGCTCGGATTGCGATCCGGCGGTCATCGCCTTCTTGAAAGAGCACTGGGCGGGCGTGCCCAATCTCGACTTCATCGAACTGCACATGGACAAGCCGATACCGGAGGAGGCGGGACTTCAAACTGACCTGCTCTATGCCAGCGGGGGATTTCACTACATGGACCCGGATTCCTTGCTGCGCTTTCTCGTGGACACCCGAAGGCATGCCCGCCGAATCGCGCTTTCCCAACCCCTCGACAGGCAGTTCCACCCCGAGACATCCCAGGAATCCACACCCCGCGGGATGCTGAGCTGGAACCACCCCTACCCGCGATTGCTCCAGCAGGCCGGATGGAGTCGGATCGAGTGGCGCGAGGGATTTGTCCCGGAGCTTCCCAAATTCAAAAATATCGCCGCCTGGGCC
>CAZRLX010000011.1:24627-31982 GCA_964601115.1 uncultured Chthoniobacter sp.
GATCAATTCGGCCCGCCGATGATCAACTCCGAACCCAAGGTTTCGGAAACGCGGTAGCAATAAGGTGCCAACCGCCGCCTGGCAAAAGCGACCATGCGCGGGAAAATCGCCGGCACGGTCCAGATGCCGTGGTCGTATCCGGTCCCGGCCACCCTGTGATACGATTCCGCAATCACGGCGGCAAAAGCCCCGCGCCCTTGCAGGTCGTCGCGGAGCCACGAAGTCGTGAACCGCAGAACCCCGGGGGCCTTCGGGTGGTTCACCACCCACCCGACCAGTTCCCCATCGCTCATCACGCCCACGCTGGTCTCGCGGTGGAAATCCGGCCCGTAGTTGAGCGGCCAAACTTCGACATGAAAATGGCGCCCCGCCGCCAGCCTCTCGATTTCCAGAGGATCGACCTCATGCCAAGGCACAATTGTGAACCGGGGATCCAACGGGGGCGGGTTCGCCATCACGGGCGACCTCAACATCCCCTCGAAAGTGGATTCGAGAACCATCATTCGCAGTTGCGGGCGGGCCCAACCGGCGCGTTCCAGCAGGGATTCAAAAGCCACCCGATCCTCCAGAGTGCTGCGGTGGACGGCTTCCACCTTCCTGACACCCTGCTTCTCCAAGACGGCTGCGCCTTTTTGGAGAAGCTCAAGCCCCAAACCCCGGCGGCGGCAGTCCGGTTCCACCCACACCGAGCGAAGCACCGCCGTGGCGGGGGTGGTTTTTTCGAACAAGGCCAGGCCCGCCGGACGCGAACCCTGCCAGGCTCCGAGCGCGAGAATCTTTTGCCTCCACGACCCCAGCAGCAGCCGGTCCCGATACATCGGAAAGGTGAAGCCCGCGAACAGCGGCGCATCGAAGGACGACACCTCGCGAATCTGGAAAGCAGATTGCAAACCGGACTGTGGATCGGGCGCTTCGTCCATCATTCGACTCGAAGAATGTGCCGCCGCATCGCATGGGAAAAGTCCAAAGGCCTCTTTTGTGTCGAAAGAATCGGTTGACCACGCTGCTGGCTTCTCTCTATTGAAGGCCGATCTCTGTGGACTCCTCGTCAAACACCTCCGTTATTCCCTCCGAAGATGCCGCCCTCCCTCCGGTCTTTCAGCAGCTTCAACAGAGGATTCACGAGGCTTTTGACAAAAAGCCCGAGTGTTTCGAGCCCGTTCTCAAAGCCAAAAATCCCAGCCCCGCACTAGTCCGGCGTCTTTCCCATGTGAAGCGGTTCCTGGAGCTTTGGACCGCCGACCCCGACATTCGCGCGCGCGTCGCCGCCGATGCCCAGGCGACCATCGATTCACTCGGCCTGGACCTTGTTGCCGAGGAAATCCGCTTTCTTTACGACGAGCCCTACTGCCTCGAACGCCTGCGCACAAAGGGCTGGAAAGCCCCGCTCATCGTCCAGCAATATAGGCTTTGGTGCATCGAAAAAACCCTCTACCGCGAGCGTAGCCGCATCCAACTCGGCACTCCCGCCCTCGCACGCCACCGCGCTTGGCGGGATCGACAAATCCAACGCTCCAAGGGCCAACTCGGCCACTCCCACGCGATCAACATCGTCCACGCCCCGCTGGCCATCGAGTTGAGCGACGGGTGTTCGGTCGGTTGCTGGTTCTGCGGCGTCTCGGCCGAAAAACGCAAACGCGATTTCGAGTGGAACGACGAAAATGCCGCCCTCTGGACCGGCGTCGTCACCGCTCTGAAGGACACGATCGGCCCCGGAGCACGCCAGGGATTTTGCTACTGGGCCACAGACCCCTTGGACAATCCCGACTACGAAAAATTCTGCACCGAGTTCGCGCGAATCACCGGCCGGTTTCCTCAAACCACCACCGCGCAGGCCCACAAGCACATCGAGCGCGTCCGCGCGCTTCTCGGGCACTCGAAGTCCCTGGGCTGCGAGATCAACCGCTTCTCGATCCTGAGCCTCCCCATCCTGAAAAAAATCCACGAGGCCTTCACGCCCGAGGAGCTTCTGTGGACGGAATTGATCACCCAAAACATGGAGGCCACCTCCATGCAGAGCAACTCCGGCCGCGCCCGCAATTCCAGCCGCTTGGAAAAAAAAGCCGCCCGGGTTGAAAACCTGCCCTCCTCGTGGAAAGAGGCCCCCGGCACCATCGCCTGCGTCTCCGGGTTTCTCCTGAACATGGTGAACCGCTCCGTGCGCCTTGTGACTCCCGCCCCCTGCGACGACCGCTGGCCCAACGGCTACTGGATTCTGGAAGAGGCCGAATTCCGCGATGCCGACGATCTTCGCGGCATCCTCCAAGGCATGATCGAACGGCACATGCACTCCATGCCCCGGCTGGACGACACCATGGCTTTCCGCCGCGATCTCCGCTTTTTGGAAAAAGAGGACGGCTTCGAACTCCACTCCTGGGGGCTTGTCCACACCTTCGAAGCGGATGAAGCCAAGCTCGCGATCGCCCGCTCCCTTGCCGTCGGGAATTCCACCGCCCGCGCGATCATCTTGGATGCCGAGGACACGCACGGCATGCCTTCCGAAGAGGCCCTGATCTTTCTTTGCCAGCTTTTCGACGCCGGACTCCTCAACGAGGAGCCCTCCGTTACCCACGCAACCCAGAACAAAACACAACACGCAGAAAGCCCAACAACATGAAAATGTCAGAAAAAAACCGCGCCGTTTTGGCCGAAGCCATCGCGCGCTCCTGGAAAGACGACAACTTCCGCCGCATGCTCAAAGGCGCTCCCAAAAAGACCCTCGCCGCCGGTGGCATGGAAATCCCCGCCGACATGGATGTGGTCGTTTTGGAAAACACCCCGTCGATCATCCACGCCGTCCTGCCTTCGATCGCCGATCAGGCCCGCTTTCAATCGAAACTCGACCAGGCCCTCAAGCGCATCTCCAACCTTCCTGAAACGATGGAACTCCGCGTCGTCCGCGACACCGCGCATGTCGCCCACATCGTGATTCCCGCCGCACCCTCAGCGATTGCTGCCGGAGCGCTCAGCGACGAGCAACTCGAGCAGGTTGCCGGAGGCAAATCCGCCACATCCACCTACCAGACCCAAACCGGCGTCACCACATCCACCGTGGCCGCCGAGGTCGAGGCGGAAGCTGTGGAGGTCCAAACAGCCGCCACCACAACCACTGTCGCCGCCGAGGTCGAAGCCGTGGTTGTTCCCTGCTTCATCAGCTAATGGCCGATCTCGGCCGAAGGTTGGCGCATCCCGCCCCCCTGCAGGCTGATTACAATTCGAAGCCGAACTGGGAGCAGACGGAAGCGGACTTGGCAGCGGTCCTTGAGTCCTCGAAGGGGGAACTCGAGTCGTTGATCGATCCGCTTTCCCCGCGCTCTCCCGCTTATGCCTCGGAGGTCGCCCACCTCAAGCGCTTCATCGAGCGCTGGCGGGCGGATGTCTCCTTCCGCAAGGCTTTGCCATTGAATCCCGCCGGAGTCGCCTCGAGCCACGGGCTCTTGGCGGATCCGGAAATGCTTCGTCCCTACTGGGAGGGGATCGACCCCGATCCCGCCGCCGAGCCGCCTGCCATCAAGCGCTACAGGTTTTTTACCCGGGAAAAACTTCTCCACCGCGAGAAGTTGCGCTGCGTGGAATGCGCCCCGTCCGATGCCAGGCACCGGGTCTGGAGGGAACGCCAAATCCGCCGCACCATGGGGCACTTGGGCGCGCGGTCGCATGACGGCATCGTCCATGCCCCGTTCGCCATCGAACTCAGCGACGGGTGCTCTGTCGGGTGCTGGTTCTGCGGCGTTTCCGCAAAGAAAAAAGGCGGCGATTACTGCTACACTCCCGAAAACGCCGCCGATTGGCGGGAGATTCTCCAATCCTTGCGCGACAGACTCGGCCCCGCTGCCGGGACAGGATTTCTCTATTGGGCGTCCGATCCGCTCGACAACCCGGACTACGAACTCTTCGCCGAGGACTTCGCCCGCATCTGCGGACGGTTTCCGCAAACGACCACATCCATCGCCCACCGCCATGTCGAGCGCGTCCGCCGACTCCTCCGGCTCTCCATGGAAATGGGATGCACCATCAACCGCTTCTCGATCCTGAGCCTGTCGGCCTTCAACACCATCATGGAGGCGTTCACTCCCGAGGAACTCCTCTACTGCGAGTTGGTCTGCCAAAACAACGAGGCGACGCTCATGCAAAGCAGCGCCGGGCGCGCCAGGGGCAACCAAAGACTCAAAACCAAGGCGGCCCAACTTGAGGACGCCGCAGGCTGGACGGAAACACCCGGCACGATTGCCTGCGTTTCGGGATTTCTTGTGAACATGGTCACCCGCACGATCCGGTTGATCACGCCGTGCCCTGCCAGCGTGCGCTGGCCGAATGGCTACTGGATTTTGGACGAACGCTCGTTCTCATCGCCGGCCGAATTTTCCCAATTGCTCGACGACATGCTCGAGGACAATTGCCGTGGCCACCTGCGGCACGATGACATCTTGCGCTTACGCCCGGATATTCGCCACGAAAGCACGCCGCAGGGATTCATCCTTCACTCGTATGGCTCGGTCAAAACCTACGGCCGCCCGCAAAATCCGCCCTCGCCGTTTCTCCGGGAACTCGGGGAGACGATTGCCGCCGGAAAATCCACCGCCGGGGAAATCGCCCTCGAGTTTGAAGATCGGCACGGCCGCCCGCCCGAGGAGACTTTTATTCTGCTGAACCGCCTGTTCAACAACGGCGACATCGACGAGGAGCCTGTTCCCGCGACGGTCGCTGTATGAAACCGCCTTTCCCGTTCTTCAGCGGAGAGTCGGGAGGAGCCGGAGTTCGCGAAGCCCGCGCCGAAGAGGTCTGTCTTGTTCTCATGCCCTACGCGGATGTCTCGCGTCCCTCGCTCGCGTTGGGGATTCTCAAATCCAGCCTGCGCGGAACCGGCATTGGATGCCGAGTAGAATATGCCAACATCCGGTTCACGGAAATGGTCGGTTGGGACATGCCGGACCTGCCCTACCTCGAGCGTTTGCTGGGCGAATGGATTTTTTCCTCGGCGGCATTCCCCGGGCGCGCCGCCGCCAAGGCGGCCGATTTGATTGAATCCGGAGTCAAACAAACCACGCATATCGCGCCGGATGCTTTCCGCCATCCCCGGTTGGCTGAGGCGCTGGAGAACCTCCGGCGTTTTGCCGCCGTGTTTGTCGACCAGATCGCACAGGAGATCGTCGCGTCGCGACCCCGGATTGTGGGATGCAGTTCGACCTTCGAGCAGCATTGCGCCTCGCTGGGCCTGCTCCGCCGGGTCAAGGAGCTGGACCCCTCCATTTTCACGATGCTTGGCGGCGCGAATTGCGAGGCGGAAATGGGCTGGACCACGCTCAAGGAATTCGACTGGGTGGATTGCGTGGTGTCCGGAGAGGCCGATGAACTTTTTCCAAAACTCTGCCGCAGGATTCTGGAAACCGGTGGACACTTGGAGTCCGCCGATTTTCCCAATGGCGCCATGGGACGCGTCCATGCCGCGAAGGCCGTTTATGACGCCGGACGCCTTCCTCCGCCCCGGGCCACGGTGCCCAATATGGACTCCTCGCCGGTGCCGGACTATGCCGATTATTTCGAAGCCCTCGGCCGTTCCACGCTGGCCGACAGAATCACGCCCGGCCTGCTTGTGGAGACCTCCCGGGGGTGTTGGTGGGGCCAAAAAAGCCACTGCACTTTTTGCGGCCTCAACGGCAGCGGCATGTCGTTCCGGAGCAAAAGCCCCGAGCGCGCGCTGCAGGAATTCAACGAACTCGCCTCCCGCTACAAGGTTCCGAGATTCATGGTCGTCGATAACATTATCGACATGGGGTATTTCAACTCCGTCCTTCCCTCGCTGTCGGAACTCCAGGCGCCCTACAAACTGTTTTACGAGACCAAATCGAACCTGAAGCGCGCGCAGGTCGAGGCCCTGCACAAAGCGGGCATCATTTGGATTCAGCCCGGCATCGAGGGCTTCCACGATGACCTCCTGCGCCTCATGGCCAAGGGCAACAAGGGCATGATGAATCTCCAGCTGCTGAAATACACGCGGGAGTTCGGGATGCACACCACATGGCTCCTGTTGTTCGGGTTTCCCGGCGAGGAGGACTCCTGGCATGCGGAGGTGGCCGCTTGGCTTCCTCTTGTCGTCCACCTCCAGCCGCCGCGTTGCATCGGGCGCGTGTTGTTCGACCGCTTCAGCGTTTACCACTCCGATCCCGACCGCTTCGGCATCCGCCTCGAGCCGGCCCCGGCCTACTCCGGCATTTATCCCATCTCGCCGGAGGCGCTCGGCGACATGGCCTACTTTTTCACCAACACGGCGGAGGAAAATCCCGCTCCTGCGGGAAAAGGAGTGGCCTCTCTCGCCGCCGAGGTCGTCCGCTGGTCGAAGCTCCACAAACGGGAAATCCCGCCCCTTCTTTGCATGGACCACCAGGGCGACAAGGTCTCGATCTTCGACACGCGCCCCTGCGCCACCGCCCGCAGGATCGAACTCGAGGGACTCGATGCCGCCGTTTTTCTGGCCTGCGAACCGGCGGTGACGCGTGCCGGCCTGCCCGCCCGCTTGCGAAATTCACCCTTTGCCGATTCAACGCCCGAAGACCTCGACCGCGCGCTGCAATCCCTCGTGGACTTGAAGCTCGTGCTGTTTTTTCAGGACCAGTATCTCAACCTCGCCGTGCCCGGACCCAACCCGACGATCTGTCCGCCCGAAGAGTTTCCAGGCGGAAGTGCGGAGCGGCTGCCCAAGCTCGACACACGCGCCGTCGAGGATTTTGCGTCGAGAATGGAGCGCCTCTTGGAGACCAACCTTGAAATGAAAGCCCTCGCGACATGAGACAGGATTCCGACATCGTGCTCGTCACCATGCCCCACGCCCAAGTGATGCGGCCCTCCATCGCCCTCGGCATCCTCAAAGCCAGCCTGCTGCGCGAAGGGCTTTCCTGCCGGGTCGATTACGCCAACCTGCGCTTTGCCGAAGCCGTCGGCCTCGAGATCAACAGCTTCTTGATGCAACTGCGCACGGACAGCCTGCTTGGCGAGTGGATTTTTTCGGACGCGGCCTTCCGCGATGGACGCGACAACCTCGAGGAGGTCCTCGGCCGCGCCCGGGGAATTCAACCGGCCAACCTCCCTGCCGTGGCACTCGATGACAGGAACTACGCCCCGCTCTTCCGGCAGTTGAGGGCGTTCGCACCGCGCTTTGTGGATGAAACCGCGCGGCGCGTTCTGTCCCACCGCCCAAGGATCGTGGGGGCGACTTCGACATTTGAGCAGCACTGCGCCTCGCTGGCATTGCTCCGCCGCATCAAGGAACTCGATCCCTCCGTGACAACCATGATGGGCGGGGCGAATTGCGAGACCGAGATGGGATGGACGACACTCAAGAACTGCCCGTGGGTGGA
>CAZRLX010000012.1:0-4600 GCA_964601115.1 uncultured Chthoniobacter sp.
GCATCCGCCCGCAGGAGGCGCACGACTGGTTTTTGGAGATGTATATCGACGCGCAAGAGTGGGTCATGGCCGCGAATGTGCTGGGCATGGCGCTCCATGCCGACGGCGGGTTCATGGCCACCAAGCCCTACGCGGGCGCGGCGGCCTACATTTCAAAAATGTCGAACTACTGCGCCGGTTGCTCCCACGATCCCGCGAAAAAATCGGGCCCCGGCGCGTGCCCCTTCAATTTGCTCTACTGGGATTTCTACGACAGGCACGCCGACCGCTTCGCCTCCAATCCCCGCACGGGCATGATGGTCCGCTCGTGGCAAAAGCGCCCCGCAGGCGACCGCGCGAAAATCACCACCGAGGCCCGCGCGTTTTTGGACGGATTGGAATGAGGGATTGGTTCGTTCCGGGGACGCTTGCAAGATAGCGGCTTGTCGTTTGTCGGGCCATCTGCACTATTCCCTGTGTGGACTACGATCTCATCGTGATTGGATCGGGGCCGGCAGGGGAGAAGGGGGCGGCGCAGGCGGCGTATTTCGGAAAGAAGGTGGCGCTTGTGGAGCGCGGGGCCTTTTGCGGCGGAGCCGCGGCGAATACCGGCACGCTGCCCTCGAAGACGCTCCGTGAAACGGCGCTCCACCTCTCGGGGTTTCGCAAGCGCCAACTCTACGGTGCCGTACTGGCGGCGCCGCCTCGGGTGGACGCCGATCTTTTTCTCAGCCACTTCCGGCAGGTCAGGAAACAGGAGCGCGAGCGCATCGCGGCGAACATGGCCCGCCACAACGTGGACGTTCATCGAGGCACCGCTTCGTTTCTCGACCCACACCGCGTTCGGATCGACCCCGCCGATGGTTCTTCCACGATCCTCGAGGGCGGGGCCATTCTCATCGCCACCGGAACGCGGCCGAACCATCCGCAATCGTATCCGTGGCACGACAAGCGCCTGTGCGAGTCGGACACCATCCTGCGCATTCGATCCCTTCCCAAAAAACTGCTCGTGATCGGCGGCGGTGTGATCGGGAGCGAATACGCGTGTATCTTTTCCGCGCTGGGAGCGGATGTGACGCTGGTCGACGGCCGCTCGCGGCTCATGGGATTTCTCGATGTCGAGGTCTCTGCCGCCCTCGAGACGGCAATGCGGAACATGGGGATAGAGCTTCTACTCGGAGAGAATGTCGAGTCGCTGGAATCTGGTGAAAAACTCGCCGCCGTCTTCTCTAATGGAGGCGGCGGCACGTATGACGCCGTGCTTGCCGCGAGCGGGCGCGCGGGGAACACCGACAAGCTCGCGCTCGAGAATATCGGCCTGCAGGCCGACAAGCGCGGCCTCCTCAAGGTCGACGAGCATTACAGAACCTCCGTGCCGAACATTTATGCCGCGGGCGATGTGATTGGATTTCCAGGGCTCGCTTCGACCTCCATGGAGCAGGGCCGCCTCGCCGTGTGCCATGCCTTCGACCTGAAATACAAAACCAACCTCTCGCGCATCCTGCCGCTCGGCATTTACACGATCCCCGAGTGTTCGTGCGCGGGCGACACCGAGGAGTCACTCCGCGAAAAAGGCATTCCCTATGTTGTCGGCAAGGCGGATTACTCGAACAACAGCCGCGGATTCATCATCGGCGACAAGGAGGGATTTTTGAAACTCCTCTTCCGCGCCTCCGACATGAGGCTGCTGGGCGTGCATTGCATCGGCGAGGTCGCGACGGACCTTGTGCACACCGGCCTCACCGCGCTGCTGCTCGAGCAGGGAGCGGACCTCTTCATCGACACTTGCTACAACTACCCCACCCTGTCCGAGATGTATAAATACGCGGCCTATGACGCCCTTGGCCGTGCCCAGCGGGGAGAGATTTGCCATGCGGGGTAGGATGACCGGCATGATTCGTCGAGACTGTTTCGGAGCGATGGCGGGATTCACCCTTGCCATTCTTTGCGTGCTTTTGCTCTCCGCGTGCGCCACGTCGAGCGAACGCAGGATCACCGCCACCGCCTATTGCGGCTGCGGATCGTGCTGCGACTGGGAGCGCGGCAGCTGGAAGTATCTCAAGCTCGATGTCTGGAACCGGTATGTCAGCAAAGGCAAGAGGAAGGGCAAGCCCTACACCGGCCGCACTGCCTCCGGCACCAGGCCCCGCGAACCACATGCTGGCCTCTTCACCGGCGACAGCCTCCAACGCCCCTGGACGATTCCCTTCAAGATCATCCTGCCGTGGAACATTCCCTCCCGCGACGGAACAATTGCCGCCGACACGCGTTACTATCCCTTCGGCACCCGCATGCATGTTCCCGGCTGGGGTTGGGGTGTTGTCGAGGACCGCGGCGGTGCCATCAAAGGACCCGATCGCATCGACCTCTTCCACAAGTCCCACCGCGAAGGCTTGAAGTGGGGAAGAAAAACCCTCCCGGTGACCATCGTCAAAAAGTAGCGGACAAGTTGCGGCCCGCTCGCATTAAAGGGGGTCTATCTTCGATAGAAAATTGGAGCGGGTAGCGGGAATCGAACCCGCATGGCCTGCTTGGAAGGCAGGAACTTTACCACTAAGCTATACCCGCGAAAGATAGGTTTATGTTTAGGTGTGGGTTGGGGATTGGTCAACTGGAAACATGGTTCCTGCGCGGGTGCGGTGGGGGCGGGAGGGATGGGGTCAGCGGTGGGAGCGCGTGAGGTGGAGGACGCATTCGCCGTCGATGACGGTTGTGGATTTGATTTTGAAGTCCAGCGGGCGGGGGAGGAAATCGCCGGGGATTCCCGTGAGGGTGGGGGCGGTGGCGCCTCC
This sequence comes from uncultured Chthoniobacter sp., assembly GCA_964601115.1. Lineage (GTDB taxonomy): Bacteria > Verrucomicrobiota > Verrucomicrobiia > Chthoniobacterales > Terrimicrobiaceae > UBA967. The sequence goes on from CAZRLX010000012.1 coordinate 2,772, forward strand.
GAAGATGACCGGGGCGATGGTGAGTTGGATGGAGTTGATCAGATCGAGTTCCGCGAGGGAGCGGACGAGTTCGCCGCCACCCTCGCAGACGATGTTTTTCACGCCGAAGTCCGAGCGCAGCATTTTCAGGGCGGGGACGAGTGGGACGGTCGGGGTGTCGAACAGGTGGAGGTCGCAGAGCGGGGCGAGTGCGGCGCGGGTGCGTTGCGGCATGCGTGTGGTCGAGAGGATCACGGGAGGGCGTGCGCCTGGTTGGAAGATTTTCCATGCGGGGTCGAGGCGGCCGGCATTGCTGAGCACGACCCGAAGGGGTTCGGGGGGCAAGCCCCTGGCAATGCGTTCCCGGCGCAGGGTGTCGTCGGTGAGGCGCATGGACATGGTGTCGGCGGCCACGGTGCCGCGTCCGGCGAGGATCGCGTCGTGGGCGGCGCGGACGGTGCGGAGGCGTGCCTTGTCGGCAGGTGATGTGAACAGCGACGGGGTGCGGTTTTTTGTGCTGATCTTGCTATCCGCCGTGATTGCGAAATGGGCGGTGATTTTCGGGAGGGCGTGGGTCATGCCTCCGGGCGGCGGCCCTCTTCGAGGTTGTGTTCCACGCGGTGCTCGAGCTCTTCGACTGTTTTTTCCATCTGCGCCAGCGGGGTCGTGTCGTGTTGGGAGGAGCGGTAGAGGAGATAGATAACGCCCCCCGCGAGGCTCCAGAAGACCTGCATCATGAAGCCCGAGAGGGAGACCAAGGTGGCGATGGATTCGGGGGTCGTATAGAGGGCGCCGAGGATTTTGATGAAGAGTCCCTCGCGGAGGCCCGCACCCCCTATGCTGATGGGAAGGGCTGTGACGGTGGCGACGATGGGCATGACGCAATAGATGCTCAGCAGGTTGAGGCCGGCGGCAAACGCCTTCGCGCCGAACCAGAAGGTCGAGAACATGAGGAGGTGGGCGGGGATCGAGAGCAGGAATGCCGCGCCGACCGACTTGCCCGCGCGGGCGTATTCGAGAAATGCCCCGGCGGCCTCGATGATTTTCTCGCGGGCGGGAAGCCATTGGGGAAGCTTGCGGGTGAGGTCGAAGCGGCCGGTGATCCAGGCCACGGCGATGAAGCCGATTGAGCCACCGAGGATCACGGCGGCCGTGGCCACGCCGTAGCGGGTCACCTCGTGGGCCATGAGGTCGTTCCAGCGGAGCAGGATGACAACCGCCGAGACGGCCGCGAGAGCCAGCACGCCGACCACCCGGTCGATGAACACGCTCAGCAGCGCGCCCGCTTTTTTGTCCGGAGCCTCGCGCATGATGAGGAAGATTTTCACGATGTCGCCGCCGGTCGCCCCGAGGAGGAAGAGGTTGAAGAACATACCGACCATGAGGATGCGCAGGCTCCGCAGGTAGGAGATGGCGATGCCTTGGACCTGGAGGAGGATTTTCCAGCGTTGGGCCTGGAGGAGGAGGCCGCACCCGAGGGCCGCAAGGCCCGGAACAAACCATCCTGTGTGTGCCACCTTGAGCGCGGCGAGCATCGCGGCATTCTGCTCCTGGTTGCGGAAAATCCACCAGAAGAGGCCGGCGGTGACGGCAATTTGGACGGCGGTGAGGATGTGGCGTTTCATCAAGGAGCAGGGCAGAGAACCATGGCGTGAACGGCCATGGCAAGCGCGTCCTCAGCCATAGCGGCGCGTCCACTCGTCGGCCGCCTTGCGGATGTCCCCCTGTTCGGTGCGCGGTGCGATTTCAAAAATGGTGGCGCAGGATTTCGGAAGGAGCGGAACAAGTTCGTCGAACGGCGTGTCGCCGGTGAAGGGCGGGCAGTGGTCGCGGAACGGCCAGCGTGTGTC
>CAZRLX010000012.1:4700-16745 GCA_964601115.1 uncultured Chthoniobacter sp.
GCTTCGAATTTTGCATTGATGTATTCCTGCGAGAACATGCCGTGGGTCTCGAGGGATTTCCGGAGGGTGCGGGTGAGGTCCAGCGAGCGGATGCGCCCGGTGTGGACGACGACAAGCGGGGCCTCGAGCTTCGCGGCCCAGTCGATGGTGGCCAGGGTGAGTTTCACCGCCCGCTCGCGCTCCGACGGGCGCGGGGAGGTGAACTCGTAGCAATCGGGGGAATCGCTTGTCACCTCGATCGGCATGGGGAGGAAATTGTGAACGCTCGAGACGCGGAATTTGCGTTTCGATTTTGCCGCAAGGATGCCCTCGAGTTGGGAGGATCGAATGCCATGGCTGATCTCCAGCGTGTCGAAGCCGAGGCCGAGAATCTCCTCCACGATCGCGCGGCCGTCCTGGTGTTTCCACGAGTTCCAGCATGTCGAGAGGGAGAGGTTCATTTTAACAATCGGCGGGCGGCGCGGAGTCCCGAGTCCAATGCCTCTTGGATACTCGCTCCGCAAGCCCAGTCGCCAGCAGTGTAGACATTCGCGGGAAGGTTCGGGAAGGGGATTCGGGCCGCGAATCCCGGCGGTTGGGATGGAACGGCGTAGAGCACATGAATCGTTTCGAGGTGATCCAATTCCCCTTCGGCATGGGGGAAGATGCTGGAAATCTCGCGTGCCGCGAGGTCATGCAGCGTGTCGGGCGGGTGTTTTTCCGGATCGAGGACGGTGGCGGAGATCAGATGCCAATCGAGCGGGGCGTAGGATGGGGCGATGTTGGTGATCTGGACAAAGTGGCGAACGACGGGGGCGGGGGCATCTGGTAGAACAAGGCAGGGGTGCCTGTAGAGGGAGATTCGGGATTTGAAATACACAACGGCAACACTCCGCCCCGGAGGAGGCGCGGGGCGGCCAAGGAGGGCGCAGGCGGAGGGTTCGTCCACCGCGAGGACAACACGTGACGCGGGAAGGAACGTGCCATTTGTCAGATGAACGCCGATGGCTGATCCGCCGCCTGTTTCCACCGAAGCAACTCGTGTGTTGTAGCGTAGGCACTCGATGGGAATCTCGGAGGCGATCGCCTTGGGAAGCGCCGAGATGCCTCCCGAGGGCAGCCAGGCCGTTCCGGTGAGGAAGCGTTTCAGATAAAGCAAAAAGAGGCTGGAGCTTGTCTCGAGGGCGTTGTCGAGGAATACGCCGCCGAAAAACGGGCGTGCGAAGCGGTCAATGAATCCCCGGCTGAAGCCCGAGCGATTGAGAAAATCCGCCGTCGTCGTGTCGCGCGGCGAGGCACAAGCGGCGGCGAGCTTGGAATTTGAAGTAGAGAGCAAGCGCAGGCCCAAGGCGGCGAGGCGGAGCTTGTCGGAAAAGGTGAAGGAACTGGAAAAAACGGCTGTGATCGGGTTGGCCAGCGGGCTGGTGAGGTGGCGGAGGCGTCCGTCGTGGTGCAACAGCGCGCCGGATTCGAACCAGCGCGGGTCGAGGCGGTGGATATTCACCAGCTTGGACACTGCCGGATACGAGCTGAGAACGACTTGGAACCCGTGATCGAGGGTGAAGCCGTCGCGATGGGTGGTGCGTTGGCGTCCGCCGGGTTCCGGTGCCGCTTCGAGAAGCAAAAACGGACGTCCTGCGCGGGTGAGTTCCCTCGCGCAGGCGAGACCCGCGAGGCCGGCTCCGACGATGACGATCATGCCCGGAGCGGGGGATTAAAACGGATCATCGTCATGGTAGGAATCGGCCCGGCCCGCGCGGGGTTTGAAGTGGTCGGGTGTTTCGAACAAATGCTCCGGAAGTTCGCGAAGGAAGCGTGAGGGGGGCTGGAAGGCGCTTGCGTAACCCGAGCCGAGGCGCATTTCCGGGTAGGTGAGGTGGAGTTCGTCCATGCAGCGGGTGATGCCGACATAGAACAGGCGGCGCTCCTCCTCCAGCGACTCGGGGTGTTCGATGCAGCGCATGCTTGGGAACATGCCATCCGCGAGCCAGATCAGAAACACCACGCGCCATTCGAGACCCTTGGCCTGATGGAGGGTGGAAAGAACGACTTTGTCCTCCTGGTCGCGCACGGTGGAGGGAGTGTCGATGCCACCGAGCAGGGCGAGTTGGGAAAGGAAGTCCTCCGTCGATTCGACTTGAGAGGCGAAGGCCTCGATGGTTTCGAGGTCCTGCTGGCGGTCCTCGGCGTTGGAGAACTTGTGTTTAAGGTAGTCGTCGTAAACGGCGAAGCGGACGCGTTTGATCATGTCCGCAGGGGCGAGGGGCGGGCCCTCCGGCGGAGCGATCTCCGCGAGGGTGTGGACGAGTTGCATCCATTCGTCGCGCGCCTTTGAGGGCACTTTGATGTGGGCGAGTTCGCCGAAGGCCGGGCGCCCCGCGAGGATCGACGAGACGGTTTGCCAGAGGGTGTCGGCGGTTTTCAGGCCGATGCCGGGAATCATGCGGACGAGGCGCTTGAAGGCCGTCTCGTCACGCGGGTTGGCCGCCAGCTTGAGGAACGCCGCGAGATCTTTCACGTGGGCCTGCTCGAAAAATCGGAGTCCGCTGGTGACAGTGAAGGGAATCCCGCACTTCGTGAACTCGATCTGGGTTTCCATCGAGTGGTAGTGGGCGCGGTAGAGAACCGCGATTTCGGAGGGTGGGGTGCCGTCCTCGATGAGTTCCATGACGCGGCGGGCGACGTGGGCCGCCTGCGCGGTGTTCGTCGGGAGAATGGAGAGGAGGGGTTTGCACGGGGCTGCGGTGCGGGAGGGGGCGAGGTTTTTCGGGAACTGGTTGGTGTTTCCCATGATCGCGGCGTTCGCCAAATCGAGGACACCCGGCACACTGCGGTAGTTCGTCTCGATCTTGAACACGCGGGTGCCCGGGCGTTTTTGCGGGAAGCCGAGGATGTTTTCGAAATTCGCGCCGCGCCACGAGTAGATGCTCTGGGCGTCGTCTCCCACGGCCATGATGTTCCCATGCCCGGCGGCGAGGATGTCGATGAGTTCCGACTGGAGTCGGTTTGTGTCCTGGTATTCGTCCACAAGGATGTGGCGGAAGCGGCGCTGGTAGGCTGCGGCGATGTCCGGGCGCTCGAGGAAGAGCGCGTGGGTCTTCGAGAGGAGGTCGTCGAAATCCATGGAGCCCGCCTCGCGCTTCCGCGCCTCGTAGGCTGATTGGACCTTGGCTATGTCCTCCTCGAGCGGGAGGAAGTAGCGGTATTTGGCTGCAAGAACGGCGCGGATGGGTTCGGTGGTGTTCGTAGCGTAGCTGAAGATGTCCGACAGGACGCCCGCTTTCGGAAATTTGCGACCGGTGGTGACAACATTCGCCTCGGCCAGCACAGCGGCAATCATGTCCTCCGAATCCTCACGATCCATGATCGTGAAATTGCGGGGGAATCCGGCATCCTCCGCATGGGTGCGCAGGATGCGGTTGCCGATCGAGTGGAACGTGCCGCTCCAGAGTCCATCGGCCCCCGAGGGCACGAGGTTCTGGACGCGTTCGATCATTTCCCTCGCCGCCTTGTTGGTGAAGGTGAGGAGGAGGATCGCGTAGGGGGGGATGCCTTGATCCAGAAGCCATGCGACACGGTAGGTGAGCGCTCGTGTCTTCCCGCTGCCAGCGCCCGCAATGACAAGCGCCGGGCCAGGCGGTGCGGTGACGGCGGCGAACTGTTCCGGATTGAGTTCCGCCGCGAAATCGATGCCTGTTGCTTGGCCTTGCACGGGGCGGGTCACTGCGAAGCGATGCGCGACGCGCCGAGTTGCGAGGAGTTCATGTTGAGGCCGAAGGAGAGGAGCTTGGCGGATTCAGTCGCCACGACCCCCTTGGTCGACCCGAGGACGACAGCCACGACATCCCTTCCGTTGTGGGATCCGCTGGAAATGAGGCAATGCCCGGCCGCGTGGGTGTAGCCGGTTTTCATGCCATTGCAGAACGAGTAGGTGCGGAGGAGGCGGTTGGTATTGGTGAGCGGAACGACCTTTCCGGTGGGGAAGCGGAAGTTGTAGCTCTTCTTGGCCATGATCTCGCGGAGGACCGGGTTCTTGTAGGCGGCGCGTGCCACGCGCGCCATGTCACGGGCGGTCGAGTGCTGGTTCGGGGCCGGAAGGCCATTGGCGGTGACAAAGTTCGAGTTGGTGCCTCCGAGTTGGCGCATGCGGGCGTTCATTTTTTCGGCAAAGGCGGTTTGGCTGCCCGCGTTGTCGCGGGCGAGCGCGCGGGCGACATCGTTGCTGCTTTTGACCATGAGTGCGGTGAGGAGTTCCCGGCGGGTGAATCGCTGACCTGGCTTGATGTAGAGCTTGGTCGGCTCGCATTGCGTGTCTGTGGATTCGATGACGATCTGTTTGTCCAGGTTTCCGGCTTCCGCCACGATCAATGCGGTGAGGAGCTTCTGGGTGCTGGCCACGGCCCGGGGGGCGGTGTCGTTTTTTTTGTAGAGGACCTTGCCGGTGTTCGCGTCCACAAGGATTGCGGACTTCGCATTGATGGAGAGGGCGGCGCTGGCGGTCGGCGCGGAGAGCGCCACGGCAAGGAGTAGAGGAAACGCTGTGCGGAGAAACATCGAAGGGGACATTACGGATTCCGCGGGGTGGCGCTAAAGGTTTTTTCCATGGCGGCGTCCTTTTCCACGCCGAGTTCGCGGGCCTTGTGGTAATGGCGGCGGGCGAGTTCGACGGCGGGGGGATTTTCCTGGAGATAGAAAACGGCGAGGTTGTAGTGCGCGTCGGCGTAGGCGGGATCGAGTTCCACGGCGCGGCGGAGTTCCTGTTGGGCACCGTCGATCCAACCGCGCCGCCCGATGACCACACCGAGGAAATTGCGGGCGCGTGCGTTCCGTGGGTCGTATTGCACCGCCTGGGCGAGGGAGGCGAGGGCGGCGTCGGAATCCCCGCGGTCCATCTGGATCATCCCGAGGGTGAGCCATGCGGGGGCTGTCTCGAGGCGGAGGGAGATCGCCCGGCGGAGTGTCTCCTCCGCAGCGGCGGTGTTGCCGAGTTGGAATTCGACCAGGCCGAGGTTCACGAAACCCATGAGATTTTGGGGATCGATTTTGAGGACGCGCTGGTAGGCGCGGCGGGCGGTGGCGAAATCCTTGTTGGCAAATGCCGCATTTCCCTCGGCGGCCGCCTCGGTGATGGCTGACGGAACAAATGGCGGTGGTTGTTGCGCGAAGGCCGGAGCCAGCGCGAGAAGCGTCCCGCAGAGGAAGGCGGTCACGATACTGGCCGCCTGCGGGATCATTCGCCGGAAAGTTCGACGGATCGGCGTTCGGCCGCCTGGACCGCCTCGATAAAGGCCGCCCGCACGCCGTGCTCCTCGAGCGTCGCGAGGGCGGCGGCTGTTGTTCCTCCCGGGCTGGTGACCATTTCCCGCAGGATGGCGGGGTGTTCGCCGGTTTGCAGGCAGAGTTCGCCCGCGCCGGCGACTGTTTGAATCGCGAGTCGGCGGGCGAGCGGGGCGGGAAGCCCGCAGCGGATGCCGCCATCGGTCATGGCCTCGATGACAAGAAAGATGTAGGCTGGACCGCTGCCGCTGACGGCGGTGACGGCATCGATGAGTTTTTCCTCCACGTGATGAACCTCGCCGACGCCCGAGAAGATGCGTTCCACAAGGGCAGTGTCCTGGGCGGTGGCCTCCGAGGCGGCGGCATACGCCGTGGCTGATTTGCCAACGAGTGCCGGCGTGTTCGGCATGGCGCGAACGATGCGCGAGGTGGGGGCGAATTGCTTGAGTGTTGAAATCCGAAGCCCGGCGGCGATGGAGACGAGGAGCTTGCCATCGAGTGCCGGTGCGGCCTGCGCCAGCGCGGTTGCCGCCTCTTTGGGTTTGACGCACAGGATCACGGTGTCCGCCGCATGCGCGGCATCGGTGTTTGACGCGGTGACATGGATGCCGGTGGAGTCCCGCAACGTGTCGAGGTGCGATGGTTCAGGGCTCGAGGCGGTGATTTCGCCGGGCTGGCAAACGCCCGAGCGAAGGAGGCCTTGGATCATGGCGGAAGCCATTTTTCCGGCTCCCAGAAACGCGATGGTCATGGGCGGGAGGTTAGGGGGAAGCCGGTGGTTTTGTAAACGCCCGACCGGATAGCATAATGGAAACTCAGTCCACGATCGAGATGAGCCACTCGAGCATGCTGCCGTAGATGCCGGATTGCATGAGGGCGAATTCGCGGGGGTCGTCCAGGTCGCCGGGGGGGCGGTTCATGTCGTCCTCTGTGAAGTGGTGGAGGGCGTGGAGTGCGAGGCGTGATTGGGTGAGGGCGCTGAGCCAGTGGTCGAGGTGTTTGGGTGGGATGCGAAAAATGAATTCGCCGTCGTCCGTTTTTTGGGCCCCGCGGAGGTCGGCTGAAACGGCCTCGCGGGCGGAGAGGAATTCGGTTTGGAGGTCTGGTTCGACGAAGGCCTTCCAATCCTCGGCGATGTGGTCGCAGGAGGAATCCTCGACTGGTGGCGGGAAAAGGCGGTCTTCGACGTCGGGATTTCCCGATTCGGCCGCGTCGTGCATGCGGCCGAGGATGTGGAGGAGTTGCGGGGCGATGCCTTCGAAGGAGACGGAACCGTCGTCGAGGATGCGGACGGTGGCCATGGTCAGGAGGATTTCTCCATGGTGGCGAGGAGGAGGTGACCGTGGAGCTGTTGGACGTAGAGTTCGGCCTGCTCGCGGATGCCCGACCAGACGATGGAGCGTCCGTTGTTGTGGACTTCCATCATGTGCTTTTCGGCTTTGGATTTTGAAAACCCGAGGACGCGCTGGAAGACGAGGGTGACGTAGCTCATGAGGTTCACGGGGTCGTTGTGGACGATGACATTCCAGACGGTGTCGAGGTCGGATTTCTCGCCTGTTTCGGGTGCTGGAGTTTCGATGGCCGGCATGGGTCAGGCGGCGCGGAGGGAGGCATCCGCGGGGGGGAGGGATGCGATGCAGGATTCGACAGCGGCCCATGAGGCGTCCAATGGAGCGGCGCGCATCTCCAGTAGAACAAGTGCCCCTGCGACGATGCGCTCCGGGAAGTGGAAGACCGATGCTCTTGCGGCGAAGACAATGGCGGCGTGGCCCGGGGATTCGCCGCGTTCCACGGCGGCGAGGAATTTTTTTAGGATGGGTTCGGAATTCGGGGCCTGGAGTGCTGTGGCGATGGTGCGGCCCGAGGTGCGGCTGGTTTTTGCCAGTGGGCCGGCGAGACGCTTGTCGAGGGAGGTGTCCACCCGGACGAGTTCGCGGCAACCGTGTTTGGCGGCGAGGGTGGCGTCGCGGACGGCGGGCGCGAGGAGGGGGAGGAACACGGCCTCGCGCCAGGTGGTGACAGCAGCGGGATCAACGGGATCGCCCTTGAAGGTCAGCGTGCCAAGGGATTCGATTCCGGGGGCGCAGAGTTTCGCCGCGCGGACGATTTCGGCGCGGGTTTGGCAAAGTGGATGGCCATCGGGAGCGGGCATGCGGCGGGGAAGGTGGCCTTTTCGCGAGGTGTTTTCAAGAGCCAGTCTGGTCTGCCGCGGGGTTCCAGATGCGATTCCAGACGAAAACGAGGGAATCCCTGCGGATGGTGGCGGGCAAGCGGCGTGGAGCGAGGGGGCGCCACGAGGGATTGCCGCGACTGGCGACGGCATGGCGGAACACGTAATCCGGATGCCGCCCCATACGGAGATCGTGAACCAACAAGGTGTCGTCCTCCACGGTCGCCCCGATGAAGCCATTGGCGAACCATTTCAAGCGGGCGACCGCGGGCACATGGGCGGCGGCGGCGAGGGAAGTATCCTCCGAGGGATGGAAGACAAAGCGGATCGGCCCGTCATTCACCGCGAGTGAATCGTAGCCCTCGAGGTGTCCTCCATCTTTTCGCACCACGACGCGCCAGAGGAGGGTGTTGAACGGTGTGGGGGTGATGAACACGTCGGGATCGCGCAGGCCCTCGGACTCGAGGGTTCGGCGGGCGTTTTCGGCAACGAGTCCTTGGGCTGTCCACGACCACCCGAGGTAAAGAGTGCTTGCGGCGATGCAGCCTGCCAGCCAGCGACCGGCGGCGCGCGAGTCCGGCTTGATCAATACAACCACCATGCCCGCCAGAAGCGGAAGTGTGTAGAGAGGATCGATGATGAACAGGGTGGCCCAGGAGACGGGCGGGGATTCCGAAGGCCAGAAGAGTTGGGTGCCGTAGGCGGTGTGGGCGTCGAGCAGGGGGTGGGTGAGAAGGGACAGGAGGATGGCCGCCAGCCAGCGCCCCGGGAACTCTTTCACGGGAGCCCACAGCAAGCGCAAGATCGCCCAGATCGCGAGTCCGGCAACGAAGAGCACGGGCAACGAGTGGCTGAATCCCCGGTGCATGGTGAAATTCGCCACGGGGTCGCCGTAATCAAGGAACACGTCGAGATCTGGCAGTGTGCCAAGGAGTGCCCCTGCGAGTGCCGCCTTGCGCCGTTGCTCCCTCGGAACGCACGCGGCCGCAGTGCAGGCTCCGAGGGCGATCTGTGTCAACGAGTCCATTGTGGGGGATGAGGCACACGAGACTCCAAAAAAGAAAGCCGGTTCTTGCGAACCGGCTTTCGTGAGTTGCTTGTGGCGTTTACTTAGAACGCGAAGCGGACGCCTGCGCGGCCGAGGACGGCGTTGCGGGGCACTTCGCCGGAGTAGACGTAGCGGGCATCGGAGAAGAGGCCGATGTTGTCCGTGACGCGGTATTCGAGACCGCCGCCGACGTTGCCGAAGCCGTAGCCCTTGCCGCTGCCGTAGGCGCCGCCGCCGCCGACCATGGCGTAAGGAGCGAGGCTCAGCGAGCAGATCGGGTAGCGGAGGAAGAGGTTTCCGACGCTGGCCCACTCGGCGTAGGACTTGGAGCCGCCGACGCGCTCACGGCCGACGATGTCCTGCTCGTAACCGATACCAACATACTTGTTGAAGAAGTAGTTGATGCCGAGACCGCCACCCCAGCCCGGACGGCCTTCGTCGTAGAAGGCGCCTGCGGTGAAGGCGTCGATTTGGAGTTCTTGGCCGCGGAATTTGCAGGATTCCTCGACGACGACGATTTCCTTGAACGTCTTGGCAGGGGTGCCCGCGAAGGCGCCCGTGATGGAGACGGCGAGGGTGAGTAGTGCGATGGTTGGTTTGATCATAGGTTTGGTTTTATTTAAATGCGCCGCGGCTGTGACGCGGTGCAAGGCCGCTACATCCATGATTCCCTTTAAGAACGCAATGGAAAAAAGATGGGGGCAATACCCCATTGCCCGAACGCGGGGTTGCGGCCTGCCGGTGTGCCCGGAGTCAATAACGGCTTGACCTCCGGAGCTGTGCGGGAACATTTCAACCCCGCGCCGGCGGATGGCCGGTGGAGGTCTCATGATTGTCTATATCAAACCAGGATGTTTTTGGTGCACCGATGCGTTGAGGTGGTTGCGCGGGCGTGGGATCGAGCATCGCGCGGTCGATGTGTTCGCGGACCGGGCGGCGTTCGATCGCATGAGGGAGATTTCCGGGCAAACGAAGGCGCCCACGCTGGAGATGCCCGATGGAGCGGTGCTTGCGGATTTCGATGTCGGGCAGCTCGAGAGGTTTTTGGAGGGGCGGCGCACGGCATGATGTCCTCGGTGTTGCTGGTCGTCGGGGTGGGGGTTCTTTCCGTGGCGATGAGGAGTTTCCACACGCCGGTGTTGTTTCGTGCCGGGACGCTCGGGTTGGTGGCGACGTCGTTTTTGGCCGGATGGCTGCTGGGCGGGAGCCTGGTGCTTGGTGTGGTGTTCGCTTCCACCTGGTTTTTGCTGCCGTGGCTGGAAATCCTGACGCGGGTGAGGCGCATGCGGTTGCCGCTGCACCGGTCATTGGAAAAATGCCCGCCGCCGCCCGCGAGCCATTTTCCGGGATTTTCCGAATTGTCCGACGAGTTGGAATCCGCTGGCTACGAGTATGTGGACGACGTGAACTGGCGCCATGATGAAAGTCGTCATTTCTATCGGTTGTTCTACAGCGTGCCGAAGCGCACCGCCGGGGCGATCTGTCTGGTCGAGCAGGACGGGGTGTCGTTTTACTATGCGTCGTTTTTTTCGCGCACTCCCGACAGTCGCCTGTTGCTGACGTGGAACTACCCGTTTTCCTACGGCATGCACCCTTTGCCGCGGACAGAGTTGAACAGGGTCGAGGGAATGCCCGGGATCAAGGAACTCGGAGACGAGCACGAGGTGTTCCTCGCGGCGAGGACCGGCGGCACGGAGGATCTTGTCGAGAGCGACATGGCCACGATCCGGGCGGAGATTGAGCGCGATCTGAAACTTCAAATCGAGCACAACATCGACAAGGGAATCCTGAAGCGCGACGGCGAGGAGATGATCCGCTACTCGGTGCGGGGGATGTTTTTTCTCTGGACCCAGTTTCTTCGTGAGTTTGTGAGGTTGTCCTGATCGGTGGGTCGCGGAGGGTTTTCACAGATGAGCAAAACGCCCGTGATGCAAAGAGCCCCCGGTGGTTGGCGGTTTGACAATTCCTACGCTCGGTTGCCCGCAGCGTTCTTCGAAAAGACGCCACCGGTGCCGGTGCATGTTCCGGCGATGGCGGTGTTCAATCATGCGCTTGCAGTGGACCTGGGCCTCGATGCGGAGGTGTTGGATTCCCAAATTGGCGCGCATGTCTTTGCCGGGAACAGCCTGCCTGATGGCGCCGATCCCCTTGCGCAGGCCTATGCCGGCCATCAGTTCGGCCATTTTACGATGCTTGGTGACGGGAGGGCGATCCTGCTCGGGGAACAGATCGATCCTGCCGGCCGGCGCCGGGATGTGCAATTAAAGGGGGCCGGGCGGACGCGCTACTCCAGGCGCGGTGACGGGCGTGCGGCGCTCGGACCGATGTTGCGCGAGTATATCATCAGCGAGGCCATGCACGGGCTGGGCATCCCGACGACGCGCAGTCTGGCGGTGGTGTCCACCGGCGAGGTGGTTGAGCGCGACATGGTGCTGCCCGGGGCTGTGCTGACGCGGATCGCGTCGAGCCATCTCCGCGTCGGCACATTCGAATATGCGGCGGCGTTGCGCGATCTGCCTGTCCTGGAAGCGCTCCTTGGATACACGATTCGGCGGCATTTTCCCGAATGCTGGGATGCGCCATCGCCCGCGAGGGCATTGATCGAGGCGGTCTGTCGGAGCCAGGCGTCGCTGATGGCGCGTTGGTTTTCCGTGGGGTTTGTGCACGGGGTGATGAACACCGACAACATGGCGCTCTCCGGGGAGACGATCGACTATGGGCCATGCGCGTTCATGGATGCGTATGATCCCGGCACGGTGTTCAGCTCGATCGACCGTCAGGGGCGATATGCCTTTTCAAACCAGCCGGTGATCGCGCATTGGAATCTCGCGCGGTTTGCCGAGGCGTTGGTGCCAGCAATGGGTTTTCCCGAGGAGCGCGCGGTCGAGGAGGCGAAAGAGGCGTTGGCTGTTTACCCGGGAGCCTTCAAGCGCGCGTGGTTGGAGGCGATGGGGGCAAAAATCGGATTGTTCGCTCCGGTCGAGGCAGACATCCCTTTGATTGAAGATTTGCTCGAGTGGATGCTTGAGACGAAGGCCGATTACACAAACACGTTTCGCCGTCTGGATCCGGAGGGTGGAGAGGAGGGGCCGCGTGGTTGGCGGATGCGCTGGATGGAGCGCCTGACGCGGCAGCCTGAATCGCTGTCGGAATCGCGCTGTCTCATGAAGCGCAGCAATCCGGTGGTGATCCCCAGAAACCACAAGGTCGAGGAGGTGCTGGAGGCTGCGGTGTTCAGCGGGGAATTTTCAGGGGTGCACAAGTTGGTTGAAGGCTTGGCCACGCCTTATGAAGACATGAGCCGAGACCCGGATTTGCTTGAACCCGCCCCGCCCTCTGACACGCCCTACCGGACGTTTTGCGGGACGTGAAGGAGATCGTTTAATGATTGACATGGATCGACTGCGTCCAAAGTGGCTCAAAAATTTTGCTGTGGGCGGATTTTCCATGCATTGCTCCCTATGGTGCGTTGCCGAACAAAGATTGGCGGCCAAAATGTCATCTCAACGCTGAGCTGTTCGCAGCTTCAACCCGCCATACCAGCTTAAAGAGGCCTTTGGATGGCAGTGCA
>CAZRLX010000012.1:16845-30710 GCA_964601115.1 uncultured Chthoniobacter sp.
TCGTTTTCGAGCAGGTGGACCTCGCGGCGGTGGAGGGCGCGCTGGGCCTCTTCGTCGCGCAGGACGGCTTGTTCCTCCTCCAACTGGCGTGCCAGTGCCTTGCGGTCCTCGATTTCGGGGTAGAAGAGAAATGCCCCGATCAGGGCGATGACGACGAGGATGAGGGCGATGAGGGCGCGGTTGGCCTTGTGCCAGTGTTCTGACTTGCGGCGGCGTTGCGAGCGGAGTTGGGCCACGCGATATCCCTACTCCCGTGGGAGGGGGGATATCCAGCCGTGATTTTGGAAAATGAAGCAACCTTGCCAAGTGGTGCGGCGTTGCTTAGCCACATGCGCATGTTTCACCGCCGAACAAAGCGCGCCCTGCTTGGATTCCTCGCCCTCGGGCTCGTGGTGGCCGGCGTCGTGGCGGGGATGAACCGGTATCTGGACGCGCAGCGCGAGAAGCGCCGCAGCGAGGTGGAGCGCAAGGAACTTCTTCCTCCTCCGCCGGTGCCAGTGGTGATCGAGTCGATGCCGCTCGAACGGTTGCGGAGATTCACTGCGGCGCTCGAGCCGTGGATGAGCGCGGGAGTGCCAGCGGAGGTCGCGGGCAGGGTGGTGGAGGTGTTTGTCGAGGCCGGCGACAGTGTGTCCACGGGCGATGTTTTGGTGAAGCTGGATGCCACTCGCGCGCAGATTCTCCTCGATGCGGCAGCGCTGCGTCTCTCGGAGACCGAGCGGCTGTTGAACGAGGCGGAGCGTCTGCGCGATGTGAGGGCCATTTCCGCGACGGCCTACGAGACCGCGTTGTCCGAGGCGCGGATCGCGCGTGCGGCATTTGCCGAGGCCCGCGACACGGTGGAGCGGCATACTGTGAAGGCCCCGTTCGACGGCACGGTGAACGCGCGTTTGGTGGATGTCGGCGATGCGGTGAATGTGAACGAACCGGTGGTCGAGATGGTGGATTTGAAAACATTGCGCGTGGAACTTTTTGTCAGCGAGAGCGACCTGCCGGCGTTTCCTCCCGGCGCGAAGCTGCCATTGAGGCTTGTTTCGGGCATGGGCGGGGAGCTTGAGCCCGTCGTGCGCTTTGCAAGCCGCTCCGCCGATCCCGCAACGCGTCTGTTCAAGGTCGAGGCGGTGCTCGAAAACACGAAGCACAATTTGCCCGGCGGCATCCAAGGTCGCGTTGATGCCACGGTGCAGGAATTTCCGGCGGGGCCGGTGGTGCCCGCGGTGGCGGTGCGTTTCGCCGGCGCGGATGCGATCGTGGTGAAGGATACGCCCGAAGGGCCGAGGTCTGTGAAAATCAAGGTCGGCCCCGAGATCGATGGCCGGTTTCCTGTGCTCGAGGGTCTTCAACCCGGAGACAAGGTTTACATCCAGTGAAACTATCCGAGTGGAGCGTCAACAATCGCGTGGCGGTGAACCTGCTGTGCGTGTTCGTGCTCGTGGCAGGCTGGATGAGCGCGACGACACGGCTGAAGCTCGACCTCTTCCCCGATGTGTCGACGAATTTCATCCAGGTCACCACGCTGGATCCCGCGACGAGTTCGGCCGAGGAGATCGAGCGCACGATCACGGTGCCGATCGAGGTCGAGCTGGCGAGCGTGGAGGGCGTGAAAAAAATCCGCTCGTTCTCCGAGGACAACTTCTCGAACATTTTCATCGAGGTCGAATCGACGATCGCAAACATCGACCCCGTGTTGAACGAGGTCCGCCAGGCGGTGGACAAGGCCAAGGCGCGATTGCCCGCGACGATCGAGCCGCCTGTGATCGAGGAGTTCGACATCCCCTTCCCGCTGGTCACGTTCACGGTCTCGTATCCGGCGGATTTCGATCCGATGACAATCCGCCCGCAGCTCGAGCGGCTGGAACGGAAGCTGCGCATCATTCCTGGCGTCTCGGCGGTGCTGGCCGACGGACTCGACCGCCGCGAGGTGTGGGTGGAACTCGATCCCCACAAGCTCGAGGCCACGGGTCTTTCGATCGAGCAGGTCACCGAGGCGGTGCGAAGAAAAAACATCAATGCCGTCGGCGGACGCCTCGACGCGGCGGGTGGACAGCGTGTCGTGCGGCTGATCGGAGAGATCGCCTCCGCGCAGGAACTCGCGGGCACCGCGATCCCCTTGCGCGGCGGAGGCACAGTGCTTCTGAGGGACCTTGCCACATTTCGCGACACCACAGAGGAGCCTCGCACCATGGGGCGTGCGGACATGCTGCCAGCGGTCACCTTCACGATCATCAAGAAAAAGGGGGCGGATGCCATCAAAACGGTCCAGGCATGCCGGAAGGCGTTTGCCGAGGGCGTGCAAGACCTGCCGCCGGAGGTCGAGACCCGCGCGCTGAGCGACACGACGCGCTTCATCAAGGTCCGCATCAACACGGTCGTCCAGAACGGCGTGCAGGCGCTCCTGCTGGTGACGGTGCTGTTGTTGCTCATGTTGAACTGGCGGCTGGCGCTGCTTGTGGCGGTGGGCCTGCCGATTTCCTTCGCCGGCACGATGCTCGTGCTGCAGGCCGCCGGCTTCACGATCAACCTGCTCTCGCTCTTCGGCATGATCATGGCCCTCGGCATGGTGGTGGATGACGCGGTGGTGATGGCGGAAAACTCCTACCGGCATTTGCAGAACGGCATGAGTCCGCGCGAGGCCGCGATCCGCGGGGCGTCGGAGGTGTTTTGGCCGGTGCTGGGAAGCGTGAGCACGACGGTCGCGGCGTTTCTGCCGTTGATCTGGGCCGAGGGCATCATCGGAAAGTTTCTCATGATCGTGCCGGTCGTGGTGATTTCCGCGCTCGTCTTCTCGCTGGTGCAGGCGTTCATCGTGTTGCCGAGCCACTTGGCCGACTTTGTGAAGCGGGGGAAGTCCGCCGCCGAGCTTGCGGCGCTGCCTCCGGCGACCGGCTTCGGGCGCATTCCGAGGCTGGTGCGCGTGACCTACCGCGACATGCGCGATGTGGTGGATTCGTTTTTGCGCGCGGTGATCCAAGTGTATCTGCATCTGCTGACCATCGCGCTGCGGTGGAGGTATGCGGCGGTCGGCCTGTTTTTCCTCCTTTTGGTCGGAGCCGGTGCATTGGTGGGAGCGGGGTTGGTGCCGTTCAAATTGTTCTCCACCGATTTCGCGGACCTGATTTTTGTGAAGGCCGAACTGCCCGCCGACTACAGCCTGAAGCAGACATCCCAAGCGGTTGCGCGGCTCGAGCGGCGGATCGCGGAGGTTCTGCCCGCCGATGACGTGCTGGCGCTCGTGACCCGCATCGGCGCGCGGTTCGATCCGACGAACGACTTTCTGGAATACGGCACGAACCTCGCGCTCGTCACAGTCGATCTGGACGAGGAGAACCCTTCGTGCCGGAAGGCCTCGGAGATCGCGCGGAGCCTGCGGGGGATCATCAAGGAGTTTCCGGAATTTGTGCAGCTCGAGGTCAAGGTCGAGGAGGGAGGACCACCGGTGGGGCGGCCTGTGAATGTCGAGTTGAGCGGCGCGGATTTTTCGGAATTGCTTCTTGTGGCCGACAAGATCGGCGCGCGGCTTGTCGAGATTCCCGGCGTTTACAACGAGGGCAATGACTTTCCACGTGGCAAAACCGAGTTCCGCGTGCGCGTGGACGCCGCCCGCGCGGGCGAGTTGGGATTGGACGCGACAACTGTGGCGCGCGCGCTGCAGGGCGGATTTTTCGGGCTCGAGGCCGATCGCATGCGATGGGGAAACGAGGAGGTCATCCTGCGCGTGAAGCTCGCCGAGTCCGTCGCCCAGGATCCCGAGCTGCTCCACGGCCTGCGATTGGTAAACAACGAAGGGCGTCCCGTCGCGCTCTCAAGCGTGGCGACGATGGAGAGCGTCACCGGCGTGTCGCGGATCAAGCGCACCAACCAGGAGCGCCTGGTCACGGTCTCGGCGGATCTCGACAGCCGCCTCACGACCTCGGCCGAGGCGAACCGCATCATTTCGGAATGGCTCCCCGGCATCCTCGCAGAGCACCCCGGCGTGCGCGCCGCGCTCACCGGCGAAAACGAGGACAGCGAGCGCAGCATCGACAGCATGAAATTCGCCGCGATAGTCGCGATGCTGCTGATCTACGGACTGCTGGCGGTGATCACGAATTCCTTCCTGCAGCCTGTGGTGATCATGTCGGTGATTCCCTTCGGGATCGTGGGGGTGATTCTGGGGCTGTTGCTGGTTGGAAAACCGATGGGCCTCATGTCGATCATGGGCACGGTTGCCCTCGCTGGCATCGTGGTGAACAACTCGGTGGTGTTTGTGGATTTCATCAATCAATACCGCTCAAAGGCCCTGAAAGCGCACGTTGGCGCGGCATCCTCCGGCATGCGCTGGCGGTCGATCATGCACAGTGCCGCACTGCGCTTTCGCCCGGTGTTTCTCACCAGCGCCACGACGGTCGCAGGGCTGATGAGCCTGGCGTTCACCACATCCGGGCAGGAACAGTTCCTGGCACCCATGGCGCAGGCGATTGTGTTCGGGCTGACCTTCGCCACCCTGATCACGCTGGTGCTGATCCCCTGCCTCTATGCGGTGCTTGACGACTGGAACGCGCTCTTGGCGCGCCGGTCGTCCGCCGAACAGCGCTGACGCCATGTTCCAGATGTTGTCCTCACTGCTCGGCGGGTCGGGGTTGTTTTTGCTCGGCATGGTTCTGCTGACCGAAGGGGTGAAATCCTTCGCCGGCTCGTCGCTTGGCGGGGTGCTGTTGCGATTCACCGGCACCCCGGCGAAAGCCTGTTTTTCGGGGGTGTTGGCGACATTGCTCGTCCAGTCCTCGAGTGCCACGACTGTGACAGTAATCGGATTCGTGAGCGCGGGGCTGCTGACATTTCCCCAGGCGCTCGGGGTGGTCTTCGGCGCGAGCCTCGGCACGACAGGCACGGGGTGGCTGGTTGCGTTTCTGGGGCTGAAAATCAATCTTGGCGCCCATGCGTTGTTGATGGTCTTCGCCGGAGCCGGCATGCGGCTGTTCGGGCGTGGGAGGTGGAGGCCGGCCGGCATGGCGCTGGCGGGGTTCGGGTTGATCTTCACCGGGGTGGATGCCCTTCAACACGGCATGGCGGGGCTCGCGGAGGACGTGTCATTGGCGGCATTGCCGCCGGGAGGAATCGGCGGGCATGCGGCAGCGGTGGTTGTCGGGTTAGTGCTGACATTGGTCATGCAATCCTCGAGCGCGGCGGTTGCCGCAACCATGGCCGCGCTCCAGGCGGGAACGGTGAATCTCGAGCAGGCTTCGGGCATCGCGATCGGTGCGGCGATCGGCACCACGGTTACCGCCGCGCTCGCGGCGACTGGCGCTGGCACTCCGGCGAAACGCACCGCGCTGGCGTTTGTGGTGTTCAATCTCAGCACCGGCATCATCGCGCTTGCGGTGTTGCCGGTGTTTCTCCGTGCCGTCCCCTTGGTGCTCCCACGCCTCGGCCTCGACTCCGGCCCCGAGGCACTTGCGGTGTTTCACACGACATTCATCGCGTTGGGCGTGGTCGTTTTTCTGCCCATCGTGCGCCCTTTTGCGAACTTGATCGAACGCCTCCTTCCGGAGAGTGGTCCGGCGCTCACGCGGCACCTCGATGTGCTGCTGCTTCAAACGCCGAGTGTCGCCATCGAGGCATCGGGAAAAGCGCTGAGGGAGGCATCGATCGAGACATTCCGCCTGATCGGGCTGGAACTGCGCGGCACCGCGGCTGTCGATGAGGTCGAGGAGAACGCCGCGCGGCTGTGCGCGGCTGTGCGCGATATCGAGGCGTTTGTGGCGGCGATTCCCTCGAGCAATGGCGGCCGCCCGCTGGCGGGCCAACTCCACGTGATCGACCATCTTGTCCGCCTCCAGTCCAGAATCCTGCCCGCCCATGCAACCCGGCGGGTCTTGGGAACCGAGTTGCTCCGCGACGCCGTGGCGCTGACGGAGACACTATTGGATGAAGCCGCCGCGGGCTTGAAAGGCGAAGCTCCCGTGGGCTGGGTTGCCAGCATACAATGCCACTCCTTGGCACTCGCCACCCTCCGCAAGGCGGGCCGCATCCGAGTGTTGGATGAAAGCGGGCCCACGATGAATCCCGAGGACATCCTCGAACGCCTCGATGCCATGCGCTGGCTCGACCGTGTCGGCTACCATGCGTGGAGAATCTGCCACCATTTCGCAACCCCCGACTCGAATGTCGTGTCGCCCCGCGATGAGGAATGCCATCCCGACGATTGACGAGCCATCCGGAGTGGTATCGATCGAAGAGTTATTTTTGCTGTTTTAAGTGGACGATTTCGCAGCTGTCTGTGTGAGCGCTGGTGAAGTCGATGCCCTCCACGAGATCAATGATGGAGCTTGCTTTTGGGGGGGATTCAACAGTGCGGCATATGGCGCGAAACATCCGACGCTCGCTCAATGGGTGGTTTGCCCTCAAAATAAGTAACAATACAATGAACAGGAGGGTGTGCTCTTTGCCGAAGAAGCGACGTTTGTGGCTGCATGTTGCCTGCGCGGGATGTCAATCGGCCCAACGCGAGTAGGTTTTGGAATTACCCAGGGTCCTTGGAGGATTCGGTGTGGGACTTGTAGTTGGCGACGAATGTCTCGCGGAACTTTTGGAAGGTGCCGGCGAGGATGTGGGCGCGGGCCTGGCGGGTGAGGTTGAGGTAGAAGTGAAGGTTGTGGATCGAGATGAGGCGGAGGCCGAGAATCTCCTCGGCTTTGACGAGGTGGCGGAGGTAGGCGCGGGAGAAGTGGCGGCAGGCATGGCATTCGCAGCCGGGTTCGATGGGGGATGGGTCCTCGGCGAAGGGGGCGTTTTTGAGGTTCAGGGTGCCTGCGGCGGTGAAGGCGGTGCCGTTGCGGGCGAGGCGGGTGGGGAGGACGCAGTCGAACATGTCGATGCCTCGGGCGATCATCTCGATGATCTGCGGCGGGGTGCCGAGGCCCATGGCGTAGCGGGGGTGGTCCTGCGGTAGGAACGGCACTGCATTTTCGATGGCACGGAACATTTCGTGCTCGGGTTCGCCGACGCTGACGCCGCCGACGGCGTAGCCGTCGAAGCCGATGTCCACGAGCGCGCGGGCGCTTTTTTCGCGGAGGTCGGCGTGGGATGAGCCTTGGACGATGCCGAAGAGGAGCGGACGGTTTTCGGCGGGGCGGGCGTCCCACCAGGCGCGGCAGCGGACGGCCCAGCGGAGGGTGAGGTCGAGGCTCTTGGCGGCGTCGTCATGGTCGCAGGGGTGCGGGGGGCACTCGTCGAAGAGCATGACGATATCGGAGCCGAGGTCGTGCTGGATTTCCATGGAGGTCTCGGGGCCGATGAAGGTGGGGGTGCCGTCGAGGTGGTTTTGGAAATGGACGCCTTGTTCTGTGATCTTGCGGAGTTTGGCGAGGGAGAAGACCTGGAAGCCGCCGCTGTCGGTGAGGATCGGGCGGTCCCACGACATGAAGCGGTGGAGGCCGCCGAGGCGGGCGATGAGTTTTTCGCCCGGGCGGACGTGGAGGTGGTAGGTGTTGCCGAGGATGATTTGCGCGCCGAGGGACTCAAGTTCGGCGGGGGTCATCGCCTTCACCGTGGCTTGGGTGCCGACGGGCATGAAGACGGGGGTGTGGACCGGCCCGCGCCGCGTGTGGATTGTGGCGGCGCGGGCTTCCCCGTCGCGGGATTCAACGATGAAGTGTTGCGGCAAGGAGGTTCGGTCCGTTGCGGATCAGGATTTGGGGGCGGATCCGGCGATGCTGAGCGAGATGTCGATGGTGTCGGAAACCTTGTCGAGGTTTTCGCCGGCCTTGATGCCGAAGTCGCCGCGCTTGATCTGGAAGTTGGTGCGGATGACGATGAGATCGCCCTGCATTTTTCCGTTGGTGCGGTCGGCGAGGCGGCCGGGGAGGTAGGTGACCTTGGCCGGGGCGGTGATTTCCTTCGACACGCCTTTGAGGGTGAAGACGCCCTTCACGTCGGCGGTGCCTTCGTTGCCGTTCTTCACGGGGTTGAGGACTTCCTTGATCTCGAAGGTGATCTCGGGGTGTTTCTCCGCGTCGAGCCATTCGGCGCCGAGCATGTGTTCCTGCATGAGGGAGTTCGGAACGGTGAGGGACTTGGTGTCCACGACGATCTTGCCTTCGACCTCCTCGGGTTGCGCGGGGTCGACTTCGATCGTGCCGCTGATGCCGTTGGCGGTGCCACTGATGGATTCGAGCGGGGCGTCGAGGGTGAAGACGATGTTGTTCACGCCTTTGGGATCCTTGAGATCGAAGGCGATTTCTTCGGCGTTGGCTGTGGTGGCCAGGGCGGCTGCCGTGGCGAGGATGATGGCTGTGTGTTTCATAGGTGGTTTTTGTTGGTTCCGGGGAAAATCGGGAGGAGGGAGAGTGCCACAAGAAGGGCGGCGGCACCGGTGCCGGCGGCGAGAAGATCGACGCCGGGGACGAAGTGTTTTTTCCAAACGGGGTATTCGATGCCGGTGATCGGATCGGTTTCCATGGTGGCGACGGAGGTTTTCGTCCAACCGGGGTTCATGCCCGCGGCCGCCCACCAGATGAGGATGGCGGCGAAGAAGATGGCGGCGGCGGTGCGGAGAAGTCGTTTCACGGCGCGGCTATTCTCGGGGGGAGGGGGAGGCTTTGGGAATCACAAATTCGCGCAGGGAGGGGTTTTCCAGAAAGACGCGTGTGCCGTCCACCCCGACAATCCCGGTGGCTTGAATATCCAGCCCGACATTTTTTTTGAGGAGGAGAGTGGAAAAATCGCCTTTTGCCCTGTCGAAGCAGAGGGTCGGGTCGCGGGAGTTGGCTCCTTTGAAGACAAGGTGGAAGCGGCCTTGCTTGTCCTCCTCGAAGCTCCCGATGGTTCCGGTGAGGGTGGTTTTTTTGCCTTCGCGTGCGAGGACGGTCTTGCGTTCGTTCCAGGCGAACGAGGTGCGGGCGGCCTGCTGAGCATCGGCCTCGGCGATCATTTTCGCGTGGGGGTTGCCTCTGGAAAATCCGCCGAGGAGCCAATAGGCGGCTCCGGTGAGGAGAAGAGCGGCGGCAGCACCCGCGAGGAGGAGTTTGTTTTTCGAACCCGGCGGGCGAGGAGTTGCGGGCGGCGGGGATTGGGCCGGGAGCGAGGGTTTGCTTGCCGGTGAGGAGGTGCGCCCTTTGCCGCCGGCGGCGGGGAGGGCCGCGAGCGCCTCGGCGGCGGTGGACGGTCTGACAGAACGGTCGCGGGCAAAGAGAATCTCAACCCACTCGACAAGCGGGAGTGGAAGGTCGGGGCGGAGCGTTGCAAGCGGCTCATGATCGTGCGCGAGGTGCGCCGCGACAACGGCCGGGATGGATTTTCCCTGGAAGGGATGCCGACGGGTCAGCGCCTTGTAGAACACGCAGCCCAGCGAGTAGATGTCGGTCCGGTGGTCGATGGGGAGCCCCTCGAGTTGCTCCGGGGACATCATGAAAATGGACCCCATGAGCGCGCCGGAGTGGTCCATGGTCTGGAGCGAGGGCTCCTCGATCACTTTCGCGAGGCCGAAGTCGAGAATCTTGACCTGGAATCCACCGGACTGCTGGGCGGCCAGCATGATGTTGCCGGGCTTGATGTCGCGGTGGACGATACCGGTGGTGTGGGCCGCCGCCAGTCCGCGCAGGCATTGGGTGGCGAATTCTGCAAAAAATGCGGCATCCATCGGCTCCGCGAGTTCGTCCACGTTTTGCCCCGGGAGGTATTCCATGACGACGAGGACCTCGTCCTCCGCGGTGACGATATCATGGACGGTGATGATGTTCGGGTGTTGCAGGCGGGCGAGGTGGGTGGCCTCGCGAATCGCGGCGGTCTCGAGGAGGGGAACTGAACCGTGGTCGTGGATGCGTTTGATGGCGACCCAGCGGCTGAGAACGCTGTCGTAAGCGAGAAACACAGCGCCCTCGCCGCCGGCGCCGAGGCGGCGATGGATGGTATAGCGTCCGTTACCAAGGGTCTCCGGGTGCTCGATCGGTTCCACGCAGGCAAAAAACCAGATCGCTCCCCGAACTCAAGACGCAACGGCGAACAGGCATGCAACACGCCCGTAACAATCCTGCGGATCAGGCGGTGATGGCTTGAAGCTCCAGCGTGACGTAGGGGCTGTCCTCGTGGCGGTGGACAACGATGTTCGGGGGCAGAGGTTTTCTGGGGCGCTGCGAGGGCTTGGACAGTGCGGATTGGATGGATTTGAGTTCCTCGAGGGCGGCGGTGGCGGAGGCCGGGCGTGCGGCGGAGTCCAATGCGAACAGGCGCTCCACCCAAGAGGTGATGTCCGCGGGCAAATCCGGACGCATGGAAGCGAGGGGTTGGAATTCGTGCTGCAGGTGCGAGGTAATCACCGCGGTGACGGTCTCTCCTTGGAAAGGGTGTTCCTTGGTGAGCGCCTTGTAGAACACGCAGCCGAGCGAGTAGAGGTCCGAGCGGAAATCGATTGGTTCGGCACGCAGTTGTTCCGGGGACATCATGAAAATCGAACCAAGGAGCGCGCCGGAGTGGTCCTTTGTTTGTTCGGAGGGTTTGTCGATGACCTTGGCCAAGCCGAAGTCGAGGATTTTGACCAGAATGTTGCCCGGGGAGGACTCCAGAACGATAATGTTGCTGGGTTTGATGTCGCGGTGGATCATGCCGATCGCATGCGCCGCCGAGAGGCCCTGGAGGCACTGGGACGCGAATTTTCCGAACGCGTCGAGCGACATGGGGACGGGGAGTTCGTCCACATTCCGGCCGTTGAGGAATTCCATGACGACCATGATGCCGGTCGGTTCGCGGATAAAATCGTGGACGGTGACGATGTTCGGGTGTTGCAGGCTGGCGAGGCGGGAGGCTTCGTCGATGTTCTGTTTGTTTTCCGAGGCATCGGAATCCGCATGGATTTTTTTGATTGCGACCTTGCGGTTCAGCGTGCGGTCGAGCGCGAGATAGACGGCGCCTTCACCGCCGGAGCCGACTTTTTCAAGGATTTCATAGCGGCCGTCGCAAACCACGTCCGAGGGATTGAGGGATGACATGGGGTCAAGCAAACAGCATCGGGTTGGCGCGCTCAAGCGATATTGCGCGAGGTCGGGGCGCGCGGCGCACAGGGCTCTTGATCTAATGGCCGGCGGGCGGTTAGGTAACGCGCGATGAGATTTTCCTGGTCCCCTCGGATTGCCGCTTGGAGGAGGCGCGTGTTGTGAACTGGGTGGTTGTGATCTGGGCGATGGCGGCATCCGCCTCGCTGACGCTGGCCGCGGTGCATGGATTTGTGTGGTTGCGGAAGCGCACCGCGGTCGAGAGTCTTTTGTTTTGTCTTGTGGCGATCGGCACGGCCGGCATGGCGGTCTGCGAATTGTGGATGATGAACGCGGTGACGCCCGGGGAGTTCGGCATGGCATTGAAGTGGTTCGCGTTTCCGCTGTGGCTGATGACGATCGCGGTGGTTGGGTTCGTGCATTTTTACCTCGGATCGGACAGGGCCTGGCTGGGGTGGACGGTGGTGGGGTTGCGGACGGTTGCACTGGCGCTGAATTTCGTGGCGAGTCCGAATGTCTACTATTCGTCGATCGAGGAACTGCGGCGGATTCCGTTTCTGGGGTCCGAGGTGACGGTGGTCGACGGGATGCCGAATCCGTTGATGTTGTTCGGCCAGTTGAGTCTGTTGTTGCTTGCGGCGTATGTGCTTGATGCGACGCTGAGCGCCTACCGGGCGGGGAACCAGCGCCGTGCGCTGAGTGTCGGCACGAGCATGGTGTTCTTCGTGTTGGCGCTCTCGCTGCAGACGATGCTTGTGCTGTGGAACGCAATCGATGCTCCGATGACGGCGAGCCTGTTTTTCGTGGGGATCGTGGCGACGATGGGCGCGGAGTTGAGCAACGATCTCCTGCGTGCCGCCAAACTGGCCGAGGGGCTTCAATTGCGCGAGCGGGAATTGCGCGGCGAGCGCGAGGTGACGGATGCGATTTTCAAGAGCGCGCCGGGGATTATTTTTCTCGAGGACGAGGCGGGGGAGATCGTGCGGTGGAGTTCCCCCGGGGATGACGGTTCTTCAGGCGGCCCGCCCGAAGGGGACAGGCTCGCTGCGATGCTCCACCGGCAGGGTGACATGGCGCTGCTGAAGCGGGCCCGGCAGACGACATTCGAAGCCGGGCGGCATGAGTTCGAGTTGGACCTGAAGGGGCGTGGGGACCAGCCGGGGAGGTATTTCTTCCGGACGGTTCGCGTGGCGTTTGAGGGGCGGCCGCACTTGATCGGAATCGGCATCGATGTGAAGGCGCTCCGGCAGTTGGCGTTCGAGGCCGCCAAGCAGAAGGAGGAACTGGCGCACCTCTCGAGCTTCGCCTCGATGAGCGAGCTGTCGAGTTCGCTCGCGCACGAGCTTAACCAGCCTTTGGCGATCATTTTGAGCAACGCACAGGCCGCCCAGCGGTTGATCGGGCAGGAGTCTCCCGACCTCGGCGAGTTGCGCGAGATTCTTGACGATATCGTCAGCGCGGACATCCGCGCGGCGGATGTCATCAAGCGCTTGCGGTCGATCCTGCAACACGGCGAGCCGGCACTTGCGCCGGTGGATCCAAGGGAGCTGATCGGTCAGGTCCTGCGTCTCGCCAAGGCGGACCTGGAGGCCGCGGGAGTGGAGGTGTCGGTGAGGCACTCACGACGCTTGCCCGCCGCTCTGGCCGACCGCATTCCCGTTGAACAGGTGCTGTTGAACCTGATCAAGAACGCCACCGAGGCCATGGGTGGAAACGGCACCAAGCCCAAGCAGTTGTCGGTGATGTGCTCGCTCGACCGCAAGGAACTCCGGTTTTCGGTCAGGGACAACGGGTGCGGGTTGCCAGAGGACGCCGACAAGATTTTCGAGGCGTTCCGCACGACCAAGGCAAACGGGCTCGGGCTGGGGCTGACGATTTGCCAGACCATCGTCAAGGCGCACGGGGGAAGGCTGCACGCCGAGCAAAACAAGTCGCGGGGAGCGACATTCCATTTCACACTGCCGATCGCCGCATGAGCGCATTGAATTCCAAAGGACCTGTTTACCTTGTCGACGACGAGCCTGCCCTGTTGAAGGCGTTGACGCGGCTGTTGAAGGCCGAGGGGTTCACAGTGAGGGCATTCGGAAGCGCGCTGGATTTTCTGGGGGCGGCGGTCGCCGCCGGGCCGGGTTGCGTGGTGCTTGACGAGGCCATGCCGGGGATGAACGGCTCGGAGTTGCAACAACGGCTGCAGACCCTGGGGAGCTGTCTTGCGGTGATTTTTCTCACAGGCAACGGAGATATCCCGATGAGTGTCCGCGCCATCAAGGGCGGTGCGGTGGATTTTCTGACCAAGCCAGTGAAGGACGAAGAGCTTCTTGCCGCCATCCGGCTGGGATTGGGGAAGGCTGCGGAGATGGTTGTGGCACGGGGAGAAATCGATGGGTTGAAGGCCAGGCACGCCATGCTCTCTGCGCGCGAGCGCGAGGTGATGATCGAGGTGGTCCGTGGGCTTCCCAACAAGCAGATCGCCGGCAATCTGGAAATCGTCGAGCAGACGGTGAAGGTGCATCGCAGCCGGGTCATGCACAAAATGGGGGCGGGATCCCTGGCGGAGTTGGTGTTGTTCGCGGAAAAGCTCGGAATCGCCGGCAAGCGTGGGCGTGCGGATTGAAATGGCGGGTCACGCGCGACAGCGCCCCGGGGAATTGCATTGACCGCCGATTCCACATCTGGGATACAGCGCATCGTCTTTATGTTGCCATTTACCGCATTCGCGATTGTTTTTGCCGCACTGCTCGGCGGTGTGTGGTGGGTAAGCAGGGATGATCAAGGGGCATCCTAACGCTTTGCAAAATTCCAACCGACTCCTTTTGGCGGCTCTATGATCTCTTGGGTTCGTTTCGAGTGGGATCTCTCCAAGGGTGGCATTTCCGTGCCGGCGGTGCCTCCCTTGTC
>CAZRLX010000012.1:30810-31868 GCA_964601115.1 uncultured Chthoniobacter sp.
CTGGTGGCGCACAAGGTGGCCCCGTGTCTTGCAACGGGGAACACCATGGTGTTGAAGCCCGCATTGAAAACGCCGCTGACCGCATTGCTTTTGGCAGAGGTGTTGCATGAGGCGGGTGTGCCCGCCGGGCAGATCAATGTGCTTCCGTTCGAGCACACGCTTGTCGGACCGTTGCTCACCGACCCGCGGGTGAAAATGCTCAGTTTCACGGGAAGTGTCGATGTCGGGTGGAGGCTGAAGGGAATGGCGGCACGGCAGAAGGTCGCGCTTGAACTCGGCGGCAATGCGGCGGTGGTTGTCGAGTCCGACTGTGATTGGCGGGAGGCGGTGCCATTGATCGCCGCTGCGGCGTATGGATTCGCCGGGCAGTCATGCATCAGTGTCCAGCGCATCCTGGTGAACCGCGACATCCTGCCCGTGTTTCGCGATGCGCTGATCACGCACATTCTGGAACACATCCACACCGGCGATCCGTCCTCGCGCGGGACGCTTGTCGGGCCGATGATCGATGGCGCGGCGAGGGGCCGGATTCTCGATTGGATCGGCGAGGCCGTGGGCGCGGGAGCCTCGACGTTGGTGCCCGTGCGGTGCGAAGGCGACGCGGTGGTGGCTCCGGTGTTGCTGGAGGATGTGCCGACGGGATGCGCGGTGCTCGAAGGCGAGGCGTTCGCGCCGGTCGCTGTTCTTCAAGGCTACGACACGTTCGACGAGGCGCTCCGGTTGGTGAATGCCTCGGCGTTCGGTCTGCAGGCCGGCGTGTTCACCAACGACATTTCCAAGGCCTACCGCGCGCACGAGGAGATCGAGGCCGGCGGGGTGATGGTCAACCAGGTTCCCACCTTTCGCGTGGAAAACATGCCGTATGGGGGAGTCAAGGCCAGCGGCACCGGGCGCGAGGGTGTCGGCTACGCGATGGAGGAGATGACCGAACCGCGCCTGCTGGTGATCAGGAAGGGGTGACGCCCAGATGGTGCCGGCGGCGGGACTCGAACCCGCACTCCGCTTTCGCGAAAAGGGATTTTAAGTCCCTTGCGTCTGCCATTTCGCCACGCCGGCAA
>CAZRLX010000013.1:0-7442 GCA_964601115.1 uncultured Chthoniobacter sp.
CTGGCGACAGTGCCGAAGCGGTTCATGAATTCCACAGTGTCGCCGCCCTCCTCGATGAAGCGGGCAACCGCTTCGGCCTCCTGCAGGTCGAACACAACGAGGTAGCGGCCATTGCCATCCGTCCCGCGCGCGCGCGAGGCCGTGGCGAGTGTTTCCTCATGGGACGACTTGCCGTGGATGATCGAGGTGACGCCCTCGCGGGCGTTTTGGCGGACACGTTTCCAGACGCTCATGACATCGCCGCAGGTGGTGTCCACGATACGGCATCCGCGTGCGCTGATTTTTTCCACGGTCTCGGTCTCGGCGCCGAAGGCCGGAACAACAACGATGTCTTCAGGATCGAGGGCGTCGAGGTCCGCTGGTGACGGGCGGGCGGGCATGTGGCGAATGCCGAGGGCCTGCATCTGGGCATTGACGTCCGGGTTGTGGATGATTTCGCCGAGGAGGAAAATGCGGTTGTCGGAGAAGACCTTGGCTGCCGCGTAGGCCAGATCGATGGCGCGTTCGACGCCGTAGCAGAATCCGAATTGCTTCGCGAGGCGGATGGTGGTGTTGCCCGCAACCAAAACACCGCCTTGTTCGCGCAGGGTGTCCACGAGGCGGCTGTGGTAGTGGCTTTCCACCTGCTCCTGGACCCGGAGCATGACATCCGGCGTGCGAATGTTGATGCGGCCGCCTGCGCTCACTTGGCGAGGGATTTGTCCAAGGCGCTGTAGGCCGCGCCGAGGAGGGCGGCCTGGTCGTTGAGGATCACGAGAACGGGGGTGTGCTCCAGGAGCGAGGAGAGGCGGCCCTTGTCGTTGAAGGCGTGAACGAAGGAGACGCTCTGGATGCGGTGGAGGAGTTTGACGGGAATGCCGCCGCCGAGATAGACGCCGCCTGTGGCCATGGTCTTGAGGGCCATGTTCGAGGCCTCGGCGCCAAGGCAACTGACAAAGATGTCGAGGGTCTTCGCGCACATCGGGCAGGAGGCATCCTCCGCGTGTTTGGAAATGACGGCGCCGGCGTCGCGGGATTTCATCTCCTCCGCCACGGCGGGGAGTTCGGTGCCGCGGCCGGTGTCGCGGAGGAATTTGTAGATGTTTTCGATGCCCATGCCCGAGACGACGCGTTCGGCGCTGACGTGGCCGAATTGCTTGATGAGGTATTCCAGCAGGGCGATCTCGAGTTCGTTGCGCGGGGCGAAGTCCGAGTGGCCACCCTCGCAGGCCCAGACGTGGTGTCGGCGGCCGTCCCAAAAGAGTCCCGCCTGCCCGAGGCCCGTGCCCGGAGACACCACGCAGCGGTTGCCCGAGGCGCCGTGGATTCCCTCCTGGACGACGGCAAAGTCGTTCGCATGGAGGTGGGCGATGCCGTGGGCGTTGGCGGCGAGGTCGTTCAGGATGGAGACGTGTGGAATGTCGAATTCAGCCGAGATTTCCCCTGCATCGACGCCCCATGTGAGGTTGGTGGGTTTGGCGCGGCCGTTCGAGACGACGCCGGGAACGCCGAATCCGGCGGCGAGGATCGGGGGAGGGTTGGCTCCGAGAAATTCGCGGAGGATGGCGTTGAGGCCAGGGTAGTTGGCGCTCGGGTAGCGTTGCTCCCGAATCAGCGAGAGTTTCCCGCCCACGACGCGGAAGAGGGCGATGTTGGATTTCGTTCCGCCGATGTCGCCCGCGAGGATGAGGTGGCTGGAGGCTACCATTACTTTTGCAGCTCGTAATGGTGCCAGGCGTGGCCGGTTTTGGCGACAAGGCGGTCGGAGGCCTCGGGGCCCCAAGTGCCCGCGGCGTAGTTCGGGAAATCGCGCGGGTGGAGGGCCTGCCAGACATCGAGAATGGGGTTCACGATGCGCCAGGAGGCATCCACGCTGTCGTAGCGGTGGAAGAGGGTCATGTCGCCGATCATGCAATCGTAGAGGAGGGTCTCGTAGCCGGTCGCGGCGGTGGATTCGCCGAATTCGTTGTAGCTGAAATCGAGCGGGACGTTTGCGATCGAGATGCCCGGACCCGGACGCTTCGCGTGGATGTCCATGGTGATGCCCTCGTCGGGTTGGACATGGATGACGAGGCGGTTCGGCATGAAGTCGTCCTGGACTTCCTTGCCGAAGAGGAGGAGCGGGGTGCGCTTGAAGCCGATGACGATCTGGGTGGTGTGGGCGGCGAGTCGTTTGCCGCTGCGGATGTAGAACGGCACGTCCGCCCAGCGCCAGTTTTCGACGTTGAGCTTCATGGCCACGAAGGTCTCGGTGTTCGATGCCGGATTGACATCGGGTTCGCTGCGGTAGGCCGGAACGCTTTTGCCGCCGATGAGGCCCGCGCCGTATTGACCGCGCACGGTGTTTGCGAGGACCTCCTCGGGTTCCATGGGCCGGATCGCCTCGAGGACCTTGACCTTTTCGTTGCGCACGCTGTCGCCCGAGATCGAGGCCGGGGGTTCCATGGCAACGAGGGAGAGCACGGAGAGGATGTGGTTTTGGACCATGTCGCGGGTGACGCCCGAGTGGTCGTAGTAGCCGCCGCGGAGTTCGACGCCGAGTTGTTCGGCGACGGTGATCTGCACGTAGTCGATGTAGCGGCGGTTCCAGATCGGCTCGAAGACGCTGTTGCCGAAGCGGAAGACCATGATGTTCTGGACCGTCTCCTTCCCGAGGTAGTGGTCGATGCGGTAAACCTGGGACTCCTGGACGTGCGAGGTGATCTGGGTGTTTAGATCGCGCGCGCTTTGGAGGTCGTGGCCAAAGGGTTTTTCGATAATGATGCGGCGCCATGCGTCCGGCGCTTCTTTGGTGAGGCCCGCATTGCCGAGTTGTTCCACGACCTTGCCGAAGAACGAGGGAGAGATGGCGAGGTAGAAGAGAACGTTGCCGGGGAGGTTCCATGTCTTGCGGACGTCCTCGATCTTCGCGCCAAGGTGGGCGAAGGTGTCGGGGGAGTTGAAATCGCCCGAGATGTAGTAGCTGCGCTTGGCGAAATCGTCCCACTCCGCTGGATCAACCGGGCGGGTGGCGAATTGTTTGATGTCCGAGGTGATCTGGGAGCGGAACATCTCATCGTTGCTGTCGGTGACGGCAACTCCGATAACGGCGAAATTTTCCGGGAGGAGTTTGAGGGCTTTGAGATTGTAGAGGGCGGGGAGAAGCTTGCGCTTGGTCAGGTCGCCGGAGGCGCCGAAAATCACGATGGTGCAGGAGTCGCCGGGGGTGTCGTGGCCTGTGAGAGGTTTGGTTGCCATGGGATGCGTGTATCCAATCGGCCAAGCGGCGACAAGCAATGAACCGCAAATTTCCTCAGGGGGTGCGTGGCGGGCGTGCAGGTTCCGGTTGGCGGGCGACCGGGCGGGTAAGATGGTCGATTTTTGACGCCAGAGCGTTGTTCTCCGGAGCGAGTTGGAGGGCTTTTTGCCAGTATTGGAGGGCTTCGGCGGAGCGGTCGAGCTTCTCCAAGGCGTCGCCGACGTGTTCGAGGATGACGGGATCCGGCGATTCGGTGCCCGAGGCGGCACGGAGGAGTTCGGCGAGTGCCTCCGAGTAGCGGCCTTGGCGGTAGTAGACCCAGCCGAGGCTGTCGAGGTAGGCGGGATTGCCTGGGTCGAGTTCCAAGGCGCGGCGGACGAGGGATTCCGCTTCGTCGAGGTGTTCGTTCCTTTCCGCCCACATGTAGCCGAGGTGGTTGCAGGCCTCGGCGGAGCCTTGTGGATCGAGAGCGATGGATTTTTTGAGGAGTTCAGCGGCCTTTGTGTAGTGGCCCGCTCGCTCGGCGGCGGCGCCGTAGCTGAGGTAGAAGCCGCTGTTGAGGAGTTCGGGATTGTGGTTCGGGGCTGTGACAAGGGTTCGTTCAAATGCGGCGAGGGCGGCATTGTGGTCACCCGACTGGCTGAGGGAGACGGCGCGAAGGAGGGTGAACCCGGAAAGGTAGGGGAAGCGTTTCTCGGCCTCGGTGGAAAACTGGATTGCGGTGTCGGGGTCCTCCGCGAGGAGGGCGGTGCGGATGATTTCCTCGAAACGGGCGGGGTCCACGGGAGCGAGGCGCATGGCCTGTCGCATGGTTGCCACGGCGAGGGGGAAGTTTTTCTTCGCGTAGTGGATGCGGGCGAGTTGGTCGTAGGCCGCCAGGTTCAGCGGATTTTGGGCGACGATCTCTTCCAGCAATCCGAGGGCCGAGTCCGTGTCGCCGGTTTCGATGAGGCAATTGGCGAGTTTTTCACGGACGCCATCCGGCGCGTGGCCGGTGTCCAAGGCTCTTTTGTAAGCGGTGATCGCGTCGTGCGGCTTTCCGAGAAGGGCGTGGATATCGGCTCCCGCCGCGAGGATTTTCGGATCGGAGCCAGCGAGGTCCATGGCTTTGCTGGCGGGTTCGAGGACCGCGAGTTGGTTTTTTTCCGAGGGTGTGCGGCGTGATTTGGAGAGTTCGCGGAGCCGGATTTCAGCCAGGCCCATCCAGTAGGCCGGATCGTCGGACTGGCTTTTGGCCGCGGTGTCGAGGAGGGGTTCGATCCTCGAGGGTTTGCCCCCGGCGCGGAAGATGTCGCAGAGAAGCTCGATGGCGGCGGTGTTGGCCGGGTCGGACTTGTGGAGGCGGAGGGCGTATTTTTCGGCGAGGGCGGGTTTCTCTAGGTGGCGGAGATAAATGGTGGCGAGCACCATGAGCGGGGTGGTGTCCTTCGGGTTCGCCGTGGCGGCATCCTTGAGCACGGAGAGGGCCTCCGCGACATTGCCGCGGCGGAGGTGGTGTTGCGCGACATCGATCGCCAGCGCGGAGAAGCCTGGGTCGTGGTGGAGGACACGCTCCTTCGAAGTGATCGACTTGTCGGGCCCCTCGTTTTCCTCCTCGAAGATGGCCAGCATGTAGTTTGCATGGGCCTCCGCGGTTCTCTCCGAACTTTCGGGAAGGGAGAATTCCCCGGCGTTGCTCCACTCCTCGGGCACATCGAGGTCCGAGACCGAGGCGCTGGCGGCATGGAAAGGCGCTGCCACCGCGCAAGCGGCGATGTATCCCAGAGCACAAACCCGAGTTGTGAACCCGACCATGCGGAAAATCTAAACGCCGTCGGCGGGATTGCCACAAATTATCATTGCGGGCGGCGGGGAAGAATCGGCTCGATCAAGCGGCCGCTGTCGGGGAGGGTGTTCGGGTTTCACCGCGCATGGACCAACTCGCAAAGACCCTGAAATCAACCTTCGGCTACGACAGCTTCCGTCCGCTGCAGCGCGAGATCATGGAGTCCATCCTCGCCGGAAAGGACACGTTTGCTCTTCTGCCCACGGGGGGTGGAAAATCGCTGTGCTTCCAGTTGCCCGCGCTTTTGCGGGAGGGGTTGACGCTGGTGGTGTCGCCGTTGATCGCCTTGATGAAAGACCAGGTCAGCCAGCTCGAGGCGGCGGGTGTCGAGGCCACCTTTTTGAATTCCTCGCTTGGGGTGCGCGAGACCAAGGAACGGCTGCGCGGCTTGCACGAGGGCAGATACCGGTTGCTCTACGCCGCGCCCGAGCGCCTGATGCTCGACCATTGGAAGGAAAACCTCGCCGCGTGGAATGTGACCGGCATCGCGATCGACGAGGCGCACTGCATCTCCGAGTGGGGGCACGATTTCCGTCCCGAATACCGTCAAATCTCGCGGTTGCGCGCGTTGCTGCCCGGCGTGCCGATGATGGCCCTGACGGCCACCGCCACCGAGCGTGTGCGGCGCGACATCGTGCACCACCTGAAAATGAAGGATCCGGCGGTGTTCGTCGCCAGCTTCAACAGGCCGAATCTTTTTTACCGTGTGATTCCGAAGGACCAGCCGATCGGGCAGATTGTCGATTTCGTGCGGAAGAGGCCGATGGACAGCGGGATCGTGTATTGCGCCACGCGGGCCACGGCCGACCGGGTCGCGGGAAGCCTCTCCGACCGCGGGTTCGCGGCCGTGTCCTACCATGCCGGATTGACGAACACCGTGCGCGCCTCCAACCAGGAATTGTTCATTCGCGACGAGGTGCGGATCGTTTGCGCCACGATCGCCTTCGGCATGGGCATCAACAAACCGAACGTGCGTTGGGTCATCCACCACGACCTTCCGAAAAACCTCGAGGGCTACTACCAAGAGACCGGGCGTGCCGGTCGCGACGGGCTGCCCGCGGATTGTCTTTTGTTGTTCAGCGCGGGGGATGCCGCCAAGCAGACGCACTTCATCGACGAGATGACGAACCCCAAGGAGCGCGACATCGCGCGCGAGCAGCTGGGGTTGATGATCCGGTATTCCGATTGTCCCGATTGCCGGAGGCGCGAGTTGCTGCGGTATTTCGGCGAGGAGGTCGGCGGGGAGTCCTGCGGCTCGTGCGACAACTGCCTCGAGCCGCGCGAGACCTACAATGCGACAACAAAGGCGCAGAAGCTGCTTTCGTGCGTCTACCGGGTCCGACAGGGCGGGAGCTTCGGGGTGGGGATGAACCATGTGATTCAAATTCTGACGGGTTCCGAAAATGAAAAAATCCGCCGCTGGGGTCACGACCGGTTGAGCACCTACGGGATCGGCAGGGAGCTTGGAAAAGGCGAGTGGGGAGCGCTCGGCAGGGAGTTGTTGCGACTGGGGTTCCTCGCGCTCGACGGGGGACAGTATCCCACGGTTTCGATCACCGAAACCGGCATCGAGGCATTGCGGAGCCGGCGAATGATCCATCTGACCAAGCCGATGTCATCGCCCAAGGCACCGAGGGTGCCGCGTGTCGGCGGGATCGAGTGCGACGAGACGCTTTTCGACCGTCTGCGCAAGTTGCGGAAGCGACTCGCCGACGAGCGTGGCGTGCCGGCGTATGTGATCTTCGGGGACAACACGCTGCGCCAGATGGCAAGGGATTATCCGATGAAGGTGTCCGATTTGGGCGGCATCGGAGGCATCGGCGAGCGGAAGGCGGCGGAGTTCGGCAAGCTGTTCACCGACGAGATCGCCAACCACCTCGAGACGTATCCGAGGGTGAGGTTCCGGGACGGCGAGTGATCAGGTTTGGGGCGGATTTTTGGCCATGCGGGCCTTCACGACCTTGCGGGCCTCGGCAATGAGGAGGCTGCAGGCGTCGGTGCAGAGGAGAGGGATTTCGTTTGGCTCGAGGCGTGGGGTGTGGTGCGGGGCGTCGGAAGGAATCGGCCATTGGATTTGGCGCATGCAGCCCGGACGGCAGAGCGTGTCCACGATGCCTTGGGCCTCCTCGTCGGTGATGAGACCGGTGACACGATACATTCCGGTTTGCCGATTGACGGTGTCCCGGAGGGGCGTGGCAACAGTTTTGTTCAGAAGCAGGGCGCGCCAGTTGCCGAGGGCGGCTGGGTAGAGGAGATCGAGCGCCAGGTGAAGTGAGGCGATGTCGGGAAGGATGAGAATCCAGCCATGGCGCAAATTCGGGGCGGTCTTGAGTGGACGGTAGGCGTTTGAGTCGTCCGTGAGCGCGATGGTGGCGGCGTCGTGCGGATCGGTGAGGGGTT
>CAZRLX010000013.1:7542-31789 GCA_964601115.1 uncultured Chthoniobacter sp.
TTTGGAGCATGCGAGGCGTGAAAAAACAGGATTTGCCGACAAAGGTCTGTGTGGCCTGCGGACGTCCGTTCGCGTGGCGGAAGAAATGGGAGCGTGTCTGGGCCGAGGTGCGGTATTGCAGCGACAGGTGCCGCCGGGCGCGGGTGGATGTGCGATGAGCGGGGATGTGCAAGTGGTGTGGTTCAAGCGCGACCTGCGCGTCGAGGATCACCGTCCACTGGTCGAGGCGGCGCGGCGCGGGCCGGTGGTCTGCGTGTATGTTTACGAGACGGAATTGCTCGGCGGGCCGGAGTTCACTGCGGCGCACCTTGTTTTTGTGAATGAATCGTTGCGTTCGTTGGAGCGATCGTTGCGGCGGCTGGGTGGTGCTCTTGTGGTCCGGCGGGGCGTGGTGATGGACGTGCTCGAGGCGCTGCGTCGGGAGACGGGATTTTCCACGCTTTGGTCGCACGAGGAAACGGGGAGCGACGCCACCTACCGGCGGGACCGGGCGGTGGGCGGGTGGTGCCGCGAGCGGGGAATCCCATGGCATGAGTTCCGGCAGGACGGGGTGGTGCGGCGCTTGGTCTCTCGGAATGGATGGGCGAGGCATTGGGAGTCCGTCATGGGCGGCGAGCCGTTGCCGCCGCCGCCTGCATTGAGGTGTGTGCCGGGGGTGGAGAGCGGGGGTGTCCAGTCGCCAAGCGAGTTGGGGTTGCCACCAAGCGACAAGCCCGAGGCGCAGAGGGGCGGCGCGGAAATGGCTGATCGCACGCTTGAGTCGTTTCTCGAGGAGCGAGGGGTGGATTACCGGGCGGCGATGTCGAGTCCGGTGGCGGGCTGGAACTCGTGTTCGCGCATCAGCCCGTATTTGTCCCACGGGTGCATTTCCCTGCGCACGGTGGTGCGGAGGCTCGAGGAGCGCCGGGCGGACTTGCGCGCCGCCAAGGCTGTCGGGGCCTCGATTGACCGTCGCTGGGCAGGGTCGCTGAAGAGCTTTGGATCGCGGTTGCGCTGGCATTGCCACTTCATGCAAAAGCTCGAGGACGAGCCGCGGATCGAGTTTGGCAATTTCGTTCGCGCCTACGACGGGCTCAGGGAGGAGTTCACTGCGGGCCCCGAGGGACGTCGCCGATTCGAGGCATGGAAGGAGGGCGTCACCGGATATCCGATGGTCGATGCGTGCATTCGTTGTGTGAAAGCCACGGGATGGCTCAACTTCCGCATGCGGGCGATGCTTGCGAGTTTCTCCGCGTATCACCTGTGGTTGCACTGGCGCGACCCGGCGGTGTGGCTCGGGTCGCATTTCCTCGATTTCGAGGCGGGAATTCATTTCAGCCAATTCCAGATGCAGAGCGGCACGAGCGGGATCAATACGCTGCGGATGTATTCGCCCGCGAAACAGGCGCTCGAGCAGGATCCCGAGGGGGAATTCATTCGCCGGTGGGTTCCGGAACTCCGTGATGTGCCGGTGGCGTGGCTGTCCAAGCCCGAGCAGATGCCGCAGGAAATCCAGAGCCGGTGCGGGTGCCTTATCGGGAGGAACTACCCCGCGCCGATTGTCGAACATGCCTCCGCCATCAGAGAGGCCCGGGAGAAGATTTCCGCAGTGAGGCGGCGGCTGGAAACCCGCAGCGAGGCGCGTGCCGTGTTCGTGCGCCACGGAAGCCGCAAGCGGCAAGCCACGCGAACCGCATCGAAAGGTCAGCAACCGTCTCTTCCTGGATTCGAGGGGGTCACATGACGGGGGGAGGATTCCCATCGGACCGGCGGAGCGCATTGGAGCGGTTGCATGAATTTGTGCGGAGCGGGGTCGCTGATTACGCAAGGCGTCGGAATTTTGTGAATTCGGCGCATGACAATGTGTCGCGTCTCTCGGCGGCGTTGAGGCATCGGTTGATTTCCGAGGAGGAGGTGTTGGCGGCGGTGCTGGAGCGGCACCGGTTTTCCGTGGTTGAAAAATTCGTTCAGGAGGTGCTTTGGCGCACTTATTGGAAGGGTTGGATCGAGTTGCATCCCGGCGCGTGGCGGGACTATGCGCGACTTGCCGGGGAGGTGCGGGGCCGTGCTGTGCCCGAGTCCAGCGGGCCGATGGCGGTGTTTACCGAGGAACTCGTCGCCACCGGGTATTTGCACAACCATGCGCGGATGTGGTGGGCGGCGTGGTGGTGCCACCAGTGCCGCCGTGATTGGGCGCAGGGAGCGGCATTCTTTTTCGACCACTTGATCGATGCCGATCCGGCCAGCAACACCCTTGGATGGCGGTGGGTCGCAGGGCTGCAAACGCCCGGCAAGACGTATCCGCTCCGGCGCGGGAACCTTGAGAAATACTGGGAGTGCAGGGGGTCATTGGAAGGAATCGACGATCACTCAAGCGCGTTTGTTCCGGTGGACACAGCCGATTGTTCGCGGGTGCGATTGGTCGAGTATCCCGAGGCCCCGCCGGTGAGCTCAGGCAGGATGGCATTGCTGGGGCATGTGGATGACTTGTCGATCGAGACCGGTCCGCTGGGGCAGTTGCGTCCGGTGGCGGTTGGGTTGGTTGATTCGACATCGCTGACGGACGGCGAGGCGAAGCGGGCGTGGCGCACGCGGGCCATGAACGACGCGGCGGCGCGCTGGGACGGGCACTATGGGACCGGGGTCGAGCGGTTGGCTGGTTGGGGGGCGGTTGTTGAGTGGGTGCGGCGGGTGGATTGCGATGCTGTGGTGCTCCAGGCGCCCTTTGTCGGGCCTGATGCCGACGCCTGGATGCCGGTGCGTTCGGCGTTGGAGGAATCCGGCGTGGGCGTGGTCGAGTGCCGCCGCGAGTGGGATCAGCGGTTTTTCGGGTATGCCCGCGCGGGGTTTTTCCCGTTTTGGAAAAAGGTCCGCGCGCAGGTGGCGGCTGTCGGTGCGTCTGCTTTTGATGGGCGCTGAAGGTTGGATGTCGCCGGGAGGGCGGCGTCAAAAGTTTCTTGGGGCGCGGGGGGTGTGAAGGGTAGGTCTTTCGGGGCAATGAGTGTATTGGAGACGGGGTGTGCCACCGAAGCGGGGCGAATGAGCGAAATCACGAACATCGCGGCTTACCACTTTGCCGAGCTTGCGGACCTCAAGCCCC
Source organism: uncultured Chthoniobacter sp. (assembly GCA_964601115.1). Lineage (GTDB taxonomy): Bacteria > Verrucomicrobiota > Verrucomicrobiia > Chthoniobacterales > Terrimicrobiaceae > UBA967. The sequence continues at coordinate 10,622 of CAZRLX010000013.1, forward strand.
TGAGGCAGCGCCTTCTCGGGGTTTGCAAACAGAGGGGATTGAAGGGAACGATCCTGTTGAGCACGGAGGGGGTGAATCTTTTTGTCGCCGGGGAGGCCCCCGGGATCGAGGAGTTGCTCGCCGAGTTGAGAGCGGTTCCGGGTCTCGGGGCGCTCCAACCGAAATACAGCACAAGCGCGCACCAGCCTTTTTCGCGCATGCTGGTGCGGATCAAAAAGGAGATCATTGCCTTCGGTGTCGAAGGGATTCGCCCCGGCATTCGCACCTCGCCCAAGCTTCCGGCGGCGACGTTGAAGCAATGGCTGGACGAGGGGAGGCGTGTCACGCTGCTCGACACGCGGAACGACTATGAGGTCAAGCTGGGCACGTTTCGGGGCGCGATTCCTGCGGGAATCGACCATTTTCGTGATTTCCCGAAGGCGGTCGACCGGTTGCCCGAGTCGATGAAGGACGAGCCAGTCGTGATGTTTTGCACCGGTGGCATCCGTTGCGAGAAGGCCGGGCCGTATATGGAAAGCAGGGGGTTTCGAAACATCCACCAACTCGACGGGGGCATCCTGAAGTATTTCGAGGAGTGCGGTGGAGCGCACTACGACGGCGAGTGTTTTGTGTTCGACCAGCGGGTGGGCGTGGATCCCGCGCTTCGGGAGACATCATCCGCCCAGTGCTACCGCTGCCTCGCGCCACTCACGGGCGAGGAGCAGGAGGACCCGAGGTATGTCGCCGGGAAGTCCTGTCCGTATTGCCACAAATCCTCCGCAGAGCAACTGGCGGAGCGGATCGCCGAGCGCGAGGAGGCGATCCGGCGCGCGGTCTCGCCATTGCCCGGCAGCGCGCCTTATGAAAACCGGCGTCCGGTGCGAATCCCGCTGGAACTCGACGGGAAGACGCTGGCCGAGGCGCTGGGGTCCATCTTTCCCCACACGCCGCAAGCGGAGTGGGGCGAGCTTTTCGAGCAGGAAAACATTCTGGATTCCGAGGGGACTCCTGCGGTGGCGGATCGCGTCGTGCGGGCCGGGGAGCGTTACGCGCGGCGACTGCCCGGACTCGTCGAACCCGCAGTGGATGCTGGGATTCGGATTCTGCACGAAGACGAGGCGTTGATCGTCGTGAACAAGCCAGCGCCATTGCCGATCCATCCCAGTGGCCGATTCAACCGGAACACGCTGCAGTCGATTTTGCAGACGGTATACCATCCCGAGAAGCCGCGCCCCGCGCATCGGCTTGATGCCAATACAACGGGATTGTTGGTTTTCACGCGGGCGAGGCGTTTTGCCAAGGTGCTCCAGCCACAGTTCGAGCGGGGCGCGGTTGAAAAAACCTATCTTGTGAAGGTGCATGGACACCCTTTGGAGGAGGAGTTCGAGTGCGACGCGCCGATTGGAACGAATCCCCTCGATGTCGGCGGGCGCGGGGTGGATGCTGCGGAGGGGTTGGCGGCGCTCACTCGGTTCCGGGTGCTTGCGCGAAATGCCGACGGCACGGCCGCTCTTGAGGCAAAGCCATTGACGGGGAGGACGAATCAAATTCGCCTTCATCTCTGGCATCTTGGCCATGCGGTGTGTGGCGATCCGTTGTATCAAGCCGGGGGCGTCCTCGGGTCAACGCAAACGCTTGAGATTGGCGATCCTCCGATGTGTCTCCACGCGTGGAGGCTGGCATTCAGGCATCCGGTCGGCAACGGCGAGGTTGTGTTCGAGGCGCCGCCGCCCCCTTGGTTTCAAGCGACCTAAATAAAAGCGCCCACGGGATTGCATCGCGGAATTCATCTGTTTATAAGCGGGCCTCTTCTGACTACCCGATGAACATCCACGAATACCAAGCCAAGGAACTCCTCGATCAATTCGGGGTTGCAAACAGTCCCGGCGGAGTCGCCTCGACCCCCGCGGAAGCGGAAAAAGTCGCGCGCTCCATGGGCAGCAACAACCTCGTTGTCAAAGCCCAGATTCACGCCGGCGGGCGTGGCAAGGGGGCTTTCACCAGTGGATTCAAGGGAGGAGTCCAACTTTGCAAGACCCCCAGCGAGGTCCGCAATCTCGCCGAAAAAATGCTCGGCCAGACATTGGTCACCCACCAGACAGGGCCCGAGGGGCGCGTGGTAAGAAAGGTGTTGGTTTCCGAGTCGGTGGAGATTTCCCGCGAGCTGTATTTCGCGATTCTGATCGACCGTGCGATCTCCGCGCCGGTGATTGTCGCCAGCACTGAGGGCGGGGTGGATATCGAAACCGTGGCCGAGAAGAGCCCCGAGAAAATCATCCGTATGCCGATCGATCCGTTGCTCGGCCTGCAGCCCTACCAGACCCGCAAGCTCGCGAAGATGCTCCGCTTTGCCCCCGGCGACATGCGTGCCGCCTGCAAGCTGTTCACGAATCTCTACAAATTGTTCATCGCCCGGGATTGTTCGATGGTCGAGGTGAACCCGCTTGTGGTGACCATGGGCGGCGAGGTGCTCGCGCTCGACGCGAAATTCAACTTCGATGACAACGCCCTCTACCGTCATCCGGAGATTCAAGCCTACCGTGACATCGAAGAAGAGGATCCCCGCGAGGTCGAGGCCTCCAAGTTCAACCTCAGCTACATCGGGTTGGATGGAAACATCGCCTGCCTCGTCAACGGCGCGGGCCTTGCCATGGCCACGATGGACATCATCAAACACAACGGCGGCGAGCCCGCCAATTTCCTTGATGTGGGCGGTGGCGCGACCGAGCAGCAGGTCACCGAAGCCTTCAAAATCCTCGTCGCCGACAAGCGCGTGAAGGGGATTCTGGTGAACATTTTCGGTGGCATCATGAAATGCGACATCATCGCCCAGGGGATCATCAATGCCGTGAAGGCGGTGAACCTCCCGGTGCCGTTGGTGGTCCGCCTGGAAGGCACGAATGTGGAGGCCGGTCGCCAGTTGCTGGCCGAGTCGGGACTCCAACTCACCACGGCGACCGATATCGCCGATGCCGCCAAGAAAGTCGTCGCAGCCGTCGCCTGAACCTCAACTCCCTCACAAACCCATGTCCATTCTCGTAGATAAAAACACTCGCCTGCTCGTTCAGGGCATCACCGGCAAGTCCGGAGCCTTCCATGCCAAGTCCTGCATGGAATACGGAACCAACGTCGTCGCCGGAGTCACGCCCGCCCGTGGAGGCGAGGTCTTTGAAGGGAAAGTGCCGGTGTTCGACACCGTTCACGAGGCGCGCCGCGAGACAGGTTGCAACGCCTCGATGATTTTCGTGCCCGCGGAATTCGCGGCCGACTCGATCCTCGAGGCCGTCGATGCCGGTGTGGAGCTTGTCATTTGCATCACCGAAGGGATTCCTGTCCTCGACATGATGAAGGTCAAGGCCGCTATGGCGAAGAGCGCCTCGCGCCTGATCGGACCGAACTGCCCGGGCATCATCACTCCCGGTCAATGCAAGATCGGCATCATGCCCGGCTACATCCACAAACCCGGCAAGGTCGGTGTTGTGTCCCGTTCCGGCACGCTCACCTACGAGGCCGTGTGGCAACTCTCCAGCCGTGGGCACGGCCAGTCCACCTGCGTCGGCATCGGTGGGGACCCGATCAATGGCACCTCCCACCTCGATGTGGTGAAAATGTTCAACGACGATCCCGGCACCGAGGCGATCATTATGATCGGCGAGATCGGAGGCACCGCCGAGGAGGAGGCCGCCGAGTGGCTCGGGAAGAATTGCAAGAAGCCCGTGGCCGCGTTCATCGCCGGAGCCACCGCGCCTCCCGGGCGCCGCATGGGGCATGCCGGAGCGATTGTCAGCGGAGGCAAAGGCACCGCCCAAGGCAAGATCGAGGCGCTCCAAGCCGCCGGCATCGAAGTCGCCGCGACTCCCGCCGACATGGCCGACGCGCTTCTGCGCCGGATGGCCCGCTGAGCGATTTCAGTCCTCAAATAGCGCAGCCGCAGTTCTCGGGGAAATTTTTCCCTCGGGGTTGTGTTGTCGCTGACTTGAAGCCATCGAGCCGGAACGTCGCGCCTTCACGGGCGCGATTGGCGATTGAGGTTTTACGCCGCGGGAGGAAGCGGCTATTGATGGGCCGATGAACCGGAAGGAACGTGCGGAAGAGTTGTTGAAGCGGTTGCCGGGGATTTACCCCGGGGCGCATTGCGAGTTGGATTTTTCGAATCCGCTCGAGCTGTTGGTCGCCACGATTCTTTCGGCGCAGTGCACCGACAAGCGGGTGAATTTGACGACACCCGCTGTGTTTGTCCGATGCAAGACCCCGCAGGATTATGCGGCGATTTCGCAGGAGGACATGGAGGCGTTGGTGCGGTCCACGGGGTTTTACAGGAACAAGGCGAAAAACATCCGCGCGATGGGGGCGGCGCTGGTCGAGCGGCATGGCGGCAAGGTGCCCGAGACACTCGAGGAGCTTGCGGCATTGCCCGGCGTGGGGAGGAAGACGGCGAATGTCGTGCTCGGGAACGCATTTTCAAAAAACGAAGGTGTTGTGGTCGATACGCATGTCGGTCGGTTGGCGCAGCGGTTGGGATTGACGAAATTCAGCGATCCGGTCCGGATCGAGAAGGATTTGATGAAACTCTTCCCGCGCGATGTGTGGACGGATCTGAGCCACTGGCTGATCTTCCACGGCAGGCGGCGCTGTGCGGCGAGGAAGCCCGACTGTGCGGGGTGCGAGTTGCGGGATATTTGTCCCTCGGTGAAGTGAGGGTGGGGGCAGCCGGATTCGAACCGACAACCAAGCGGTTATGAGCCGCCTGCTCTGACCGTTGAGCTATGCCCCCGATGCAGGTCAAAATATGCCGTGTTTTTCAGGGCGGGCAAGCATCCGCTGGCGGCGTGCGGATAAGGTCCGGGCGTTTCGCGGCGATGGCCTTGAGGATGGCGCGGGCGGTGTCCTCGATCGATTGCGAGGCGTCGATGAGCACGATGCGATCTGGGGTTTCCCTGGCGAGGGCGAGATAGCCTTGGCGGACGGCATCGAAGAACGCCTCCGGTTCGCGTTCGATGCGGTCGAGTTTGTCGCGGGATGCGCTCATGCGTTGGCGGGCGGTTGCGCGGTCCACGTCGAGAACGAATGTGAGATCAGGAAGTGTCGAGCCCACGGCGAAGGCGTTGATGGAAGCGGTGTGTGCCGGATCGATGCGGCGGGCCACGCCTTGGTAGACGGTGGTCGAGTCCATGAAGCGGTCGCTGATGACGGTGCGGCCACCTGTGAGGGCCGGTTGGACGACTTCGCGGACGAGTTGGGCGCGGCTTGCGGCGAAGAGGAGGAGTTCGGCCTCGGCGGTGAGGGCCTCGCCCTCCGGCGCGTGTTGGAGAAGATGGCGAATCGCCTCGCCCGCGGGGGTGCCGCCGGGTTCCCGGAGGAGAAGCGGGGCGTGGCCCGAGGCGCGCAGGTGGTCGGCGAGGAGGCGGATCTGGGTGGATTTCCCGCAGCCCTCGGAGCCTTCGAATGTGATGAAAAATCCAGAGTGCGACATGAGGCGAAGGGTTTTGATCTTCCCTGAAAATCGAGCTAAGCAAAGAAGGAATGAACCACTGGCTCGTGAAACAGGAGCCCACGGCGTATTCGTGGGAGCAATTTGTGAAGGATGGCGGCACAGCGTGGACCGGGGTGCGGAATTTCCAGGCGAGGAACCACCTGCGCGCCATGAAGCCCGGTGACGAGGTGCTTTTCTACCACAGCGTGACCGGCAAGGCGGTGGTCGGCATTTCCAAGGTGGTTCGCGAGGCGTATCCGGATGCCACGGCGGAGGAGGGCGACTGGTCGTGTGTGGACCTCAAGCCGGTGAGGGCATTGAAAACGCCTGTGACTCTTGAGGACATCAAGGCCGATCCCGCATTGGCCGAGATCGGTTTGCTCCGCCAGTCGCGGTTGAGCGTGATGCCGCTGAAGGCCGCCGAATTCGCGAGGATCGTAAAACTCGGGGGCGGGTGAAATTCCTCTCGCTCCGAGGGGTTTTTGGGTGGACGTTTGCGTTGCATGGGACAGCTCCACTTCGCCGTCGCCTCAACCTTCTCGCCCCGCTTCCGGGGGGTTATCATGGAAGCGGATCGTGTGGCGCGCCGGTTTGACGCGCGGTTGAGTGTGCTTCACGCGGGGGAGAAGACGGACGAAAAGATCGCCACATTTGGCGAGGTTTTTTCGGACTTGGGCAGGAAGGATGTGGAAATCTTCTGGTGCGAGGGGGCGACGCCCGTCGAGGCGCTGGTGGATGCGGCGGCAAGCGAGGAGTTCGATCTGTTCATTGCGGGAACGATTGGCAGGGCGGAGGACCACCGGAATTTCACCGGGTCGATCGTGCGTGAACTGATCGCCCGCACGCCATGCGATTTGCTGTTGATCCCTGATCCCAGAGAGGAGGCGGCCAAGGAAACAAGCGCCTGCCTGTTGCTTGAGGCCCACGCGCCCCGCTGGCGGGCCGCCGAGGAGTCGTTGCGCCTCATGCGACCGGATAAAATCTCGATACTTGCGGCGGACAGTCCATTTGCCACTGCGAAAGGGCGGGGGAGCGAGGGGGAGACGCTCGACGAAATCGCGGAAAGACTCGGAGAGATATCGCCCGAGGTGGATGTGCGGGTGGTGAAGACGAACACGGGATTTGTGTTGTGCGACATCCTGCAGGACGCGGCGCCGGATTTCATTCTCGTCGAGTCGGAATGGAAAAACCGCCATCGGGTGGTGCCCGGGCATCTGGGGTGGATTGAGCAGGTGATTCCCGGAAGGTTGCTGCTGTTCGGCAAGCCACCGCGCGGGGTGAGAGAGACAACCACGCTGACGCCGGCGTAGGTAGCGCAGCGGGAAAAGCGATGACGTTGTCTGGTCTAATTGAGCGGGTGACGTATCACAACGCCGAGACCGGCTTTTTTGTGGTGCGGGTGAAGGCCGAGGGGCGTCGCGACCTGGCCACCGTCCTCGGGAGCGCCCCGGACATCAATGCCGGGGAGTGGATCCAGGCCGAGGGCGCGTGGGTGCGCGATGCCGAGCACGGGATGCAATTCAAGGCCGACACGCTGCGCACGAGTGCCCCGACCTCGCGCGAGGGGATCGAGAAATACCTCGGAAGCGGTCTGATCAAGGGAATCGGGCCGGTGTATGCCAAGAAGCTCGTCGAGAAATTCGGCGAGCAGGTGTTCACGATCATCGAAGAGCAATCCGCGCGGCTTGAGGATGTGCGGGGCATCGGACGGGAGCGGCGAAAAGTCATCAAGGCCGCCTGGGCCGAGCAGAAGGTGGTGCGCGACATCATGGTGTTTCTTCATTCCCACGGGGTCGGCACGAGCCGTGCGGTGAGGATTTACAAGACTTACGGAGAGGAGTCCGTCGAGAGGGTGCGGGGGAATCCGTATTTGCTCGCGCGGGATATCAGCGGGATTGGCTTCAAGACCTCCGACGCGGTCGCGGCAAAGCTCGGGATCGGACGGGATTCGTTGATTCGGATCGAGGCGGGAATTTGCCATGTGTTGTTGGAGGCTGGCGGGAGCGGGCATTGCGCGTTGCCGCGCGGCAGGCTTGTCGAGCAGGCGAAGGTGCTCCTCGAGGTCGACGAGGTGCGTGTTGCCGAGGTGCTTGGTGGAATGCTCGATCGCGGGGAGGTGAGCGAGGAATCGATCAGTGGAGAGGATTTGGTTTTCCAGCCCGCGTTGAGGCGTGCCGAGGAGGGGATCGCGGCGGCATTGTGGCGGTTGACGGCATTGCCCGCGTTGTATCCCGAGGTCGATGCCGGAAAGGCAATCGCCTGGCTTGCCGAGCGAAATGGCATCGACCTCGCGCCCAGCCAGGAATCAGCCTTGAGGCAGGCGCTTGTCTCCCGCGTGCTGGTGTTGACCGGCGGGCCTGGGGTGGGGAAGACAACGCTGGTGAACGCGATTCTCTCCGTGCTGCGCGCGAAGGGGGTAAAATGCCTCCTGTGTGCTCCGACCGGTCGTGCGGCGAAGCGTTTGTCGGAATCCACAGGGCTCGAGGCAAAGACGATCCACCGTCTGCTCGAGTTCCAGGGCGGCGGGTTTTCCCGGAATGAGAAGAACCCGCTGGATTGTGATGTGTTGGTGGTTGACGAGAGTTCGATGATCGACACGCTGCTGATGGATCGTTTGCTGAGGGCGTTGCCCGAGCGTGGGCACTTGCTGCTTGTCGGGGATGTCGACCAGTTGCCCAGTGTGGGAGCCGGGGCGGTGCTGGGGGATGTGATTCGAAGCGGCCGCGTGCCTGTGGTGCGGTTGACCGAGGTGTTCCGGCAGGCGGCATCGAGCAGGATCATCGTGAACGCCCACCGCATTAATAGCGGCGAGATGCCCGAGTCGGAGAAGGACACCGATTTTTATCTGATCGAGCGGGACGATCCCGAGAGGATCGCCGCCACGGTGCTCGAGTTGGTCGCGCGGAGGATTCCGAAGAAGTGGGGATTCGATCCGCTGCGCGATGTGCAGGTGTTGTGTCCGATGAACAGGAGTTCGCTTGGCACGATGGCGATGAACCGCCTGCTGCAGGAGGCATTGAATCCCGCGCGGAGCGGCGAGGCGGTGGTCGAGAGGTTCGGGTGGGAATTCCGCCGGGGCGACAAGTTGATCCAGTTGCGGAACAACTACGACAAGGACGTGTTCAACGGCGATATCGGGCGGGTCGGTGCGATCGATCCGATGGAGCGCGAGGTGGTGGTCGCCTATGACGGACGCGAGGTGGTCTATGATTTCAACGAACTCGACGAGGTCGCGCCCGCGTATGCGATCACGATCCACAAGAGCCAGGGTTCGGAATTTCCGGTGGTGGTGATGCCGCTGGCGATGCAGCATTTTTTGCTGCTCCAGCGGAACCTTCTTTACACCGGTGTGACGCGCGGGCGGCGGCTTGTGGTGCTGGTCGGAGAGGGGAAAGCCGTGAGAACGGCCGTGCGGAATGCCGAGGCCAAGAGGCGATTCACCGGGCTCGAGGAGAGGTTGCGGCGGGATTTTCCGAGAAATCCCATGGACACGGCGGCGCAGGATGTGAAACGGGTAGGGGATGGCTATCGAAGCGATTCTTTTTGATTTGGACGACACGTTGATTGTCGACGAGGCGGTCTCAATGGAGGCGATGAAATCGACGGCGGAGCTTGCCTCCAAACTCGCCGGGGTGTCCGCGCCGTTGTTTGTCGACCAGGCGAGGAAGACTGGTGCCGCGCTGTGGCGCGAGGGTGGGTGCCACTCCTACACGAAGTCGATCGGCATCAGCTTCAACGAATGCCTCTGGGGAGAATTCCATGGAGAGGCGCCCGAGTTGCAGGCGCTGCGCGCGTGGGCGCTTGACTACCGCGAGGCGGTCTTCGCCGCCGCGTTGAGGGCGCAGGAGGTGAGCGACGAGGAGGTCGCCGAGCGGTTGGCCGAACATTTCAGCACGGTGCGGCGTCAACTGCAGCGTCTCATGCCCGATGCCGTGGAGACGCTGGTGCGCTTGAAGGCGAACCACAAGGTCGCGTTGCTGACGAATGGCGCTCCGGATTTGCAGAGGGAAAAGATCGCCGCATCGGGGTTGGGGAAGCATTTCGATGCGATTGCGGTTTCCGGCGAGCGCGGGATCGGAAAGCCGAGGCCCGAGATTTTTCATCTGTTGCTGAAAGACCTCGGAGTCGCTCCAGCAGCGGCGGTGATGGTCGGCAACAGCCTCGAGCGCGATATCGCCGGGGCGTTGAACGCCGGTCTTGCGGCGGCGATTTGGCTGCAGGTGCCGGGGTCCGAGGAGCACGACGACGTGAAGCCGCATCACACGGTGCGCGGCTTGCACGAGGTGCCTCCGCTGGTCGAGGCGATGGCGTGAGGCTCAGGCGGATTTCGCCGGGAGGTGGTCGGTGCAGAATTCCCTGCCGTCCGCTGTGACGCGGAATTCCTTCTCTGGGTGGGAGACCTCGGTGGCGCCGCAGTGCTCGCAGCGGTGGAGGGTGTCTGAGGTGGAAGCGGCCTTGAAACGCTCGCGGCGTTGGGAGTTTTTGCGGGATTCCATGCGCCCTTGGAAAAAGCCCGGGCCGAAGAACAGGAGGTAGTTTCCGAGGCACATGACGACCATCATTTTGATGCTGAGGGGGCCTGTGATCAGGTAGAGGGCCGGGACGAGGAGGCTGAAGAGGGCCACCCATTTCATTTTCACGGGGATGACGAGGAAGAGCATGATCTCGAAGTTCGGCGCGAGGGTGGCGACCGCGAGGAAGAGCGAGAGGTTCAGGAAGAAATTCCCGCCCGAGGCTCCGAAGACGAGGGCCGAGACGATGCAGAGGAGCACGCCGAGAAAGTAGTAGGCATTGAGACGGAAGGCGCCCCATTGGGCCTCGAGCATGTCGCCGATCCACCATGTGAAGATGAGGTAAAACAGCACCCAGAACGGGCTCATGGTGTTCGGGATGAAAATCCAGCTCACGAGCCTCCAGACCTCGCCTTGGAGGATCGCGCCGGGGTTCAGGGAAAGAACATTTTCGTATTCCGGCATGAGGGTGACGAGAATGAACACGAGGGCGTTGAGTGCCACGATGTAGCGGATGAGGCCCGGGATGGCGTAGCGGCCGAGGTTTTTTTCCAAGCTGTCGAGAGTCGTCATTTCGAGCGGGAGAGCATCCGTGCGGGGCGGAGGGGTTGTAAAGTGTCGAATGGCTTCAGTCCCGGAGCGCCGCCAGTGCCCATGCGGGGAAGTCGTTGCCGGGGGGCGCTGTGAAGGAGAGGCGTTTTTTTGTGGCGGGGTGGATGAAGGAGATTTTCCACGCGTGGAGGAAGTGGCGGGTGTGGGTGCCTCGGCGTCCGTAGACGGGATCGCCGGTGACCGGGTGGCCGAGGTGCTTCAAGTGGACGCGAATCTGGTGGGTGCGACCGGTGAGGGGATGGCACTCGACGAGGGATTTTCCCTCCTGCGAGGCGCGGAGTCGGTAGCGGGTGAGCGCCTCTCGGCCGCGCTCGACAACCGCCATTTTCTGGCGGTGGACGGGGTGGCGCCCGATGGGGGCCTCGATTTTTCCATGGGGCATGCGGAGAACGCCATCGACGAGGGCAAGGTAGGTTTTTTCGACTGCGCGCGAGGCGAATTGGGTCGAGAGCGCGAGGTGGGCGGCTTCGGTTTTGACCGCCACGATGCAACCCGATGTCTCCTTGTCGAGGCGGTGGACGATGCCCGGCCGCTCCGTGCCCCCCGCCACGGCGATGCCGGGGCAGTGGTGGAGGAGGGCGTTTGCCATGGTGCCCTCGCGGTTGCCGGCTCCGGGATGAACCACGAGGCCGGCGGGTTTGTTGAGCACGAGGAGCGTGTCGTCCTCGAAGAGAATCTCGAGGGGAATCTCCTCGGCGGCAAGCGGCGAGGGGGCGGTGTCTTGCGGGATGTCGAGTGTGACCGCATCGCCCGCGCGGAGAGGCAGCGAGGGTTTTGCAGGCGAGGAATTCACAAGCACCCGGCCGGTTTTGATGAATTCCTGAAGGCGGGCGCGGGAAAAGTCGGGGCATTCGCGGCCGAGAAAGCGGTCCAAGCGGATGTTGGAATCCTCCGTGGCAGCGGTGAAGTGTCGCGGGGGGTGCTCGGCGGATGAGGTCATTGCGGGTGGTGATACGCGCTTGCGGGCGTGGGGTAAATCAAACTCCGGCGGAAGAGATTTGGAGTTGTTCACCGGGAATGCGGCCGGTATGTGTGCGTGCTTTCACCGCCCCTCCATGATTGTCGAAGATTGTCCATTGTGCTCCGCGCCGCTCGATATGAGCGGGCTTTCGCCGTTGGACGAGGTGAGTTGTCCGTCCTGCGGGGTGCCGATTTGGGCGCGTTCGGTTTGGAACCAGTATGAGATTCTCGACACGCTCGGGCAGGGAGGCATGGGCACGGTGTATCTGGCTCGAGATAAATATCTGCGGCGGAATGTGGCGCTGAAAGTCCTTCGCTTGGAGGGTGAGGGCGCTCCCGAGGAAAGTGAAAAACTCGCGCAGGAGGCCCGGATGACCGCCTTGGTCGAGCATCCGAACATTGTGAAGATTTATGATTTCGGCGAGTCGAAGGGGGAATTCTACGTCGCGATGGAGTTGATTCCCGGGGGGTCGTTGCACGATCGGATGCACCATGAGGGCGGCATTACGGAACAGCAGGCCTTGAGGGCCGGCATCAACGTGGCCGAGGGGTTGGAGGCGGCGTTGAGGAAGGGATTGGTGCACCGCGATATCAAGCCGGCGAACATTCTTTTTGCTGACGACACGACTGCGAAGCTTGTGGATTTCGGGTTGGCAACCGCGCTGGGTGGAGAGGGAGGGCAAGGTGATGCTGTCTTGGGCACGCCGTATTACATCGCTCCCGAGCGTCTCGACCAGATGCCGGAGGATTTGCGCAGCGACATTTACAGCCTCGGCATGTCGTTGATGCATGCCATCTCCAAGGTGCCGCCGCTCGATGAGGAGTGGCCGCCCTACGAGAAGTTGAAGAAGCAAAAAGCCGAGCAGATGGATTTGGCAACACTTGCTCCCGGTGTTTCCGCTCCGACCGTGCGGGTGATCAACCGCATGGTAGCTCCCGATCCCGCGGATCGTTTTGCCTCCTACGAGGAGTTGATCGATCATCTGCGTGCGGCTTTGGATGGAAGAATCCTTCCCGAACCGACTGTCGCAGCAGACGCCAAATCGCGCTCCGGATTGAGCCGGTGGATCAAGGCGGGCATCTCTCGAGCGATTCCTGGCTCCGCGAAGTGAGCTTCGCTGTTTGTTGTCCAGCTTCCTCATTGACGGCCCAGCCTGCCGCCCCTTAAATGCGCGCGTCTCAAAGAGACAGAAACATCAACACAAAACTCTATGGTTAAAATCGGCATCAATGGTTTCGGGCGCATCGGACGCATGGTCTTCCGGGCGGCGGTCAAGAATTTCAGCAAGGACATCCAGATTGTTGGCATCAACGATCTTTTGGATCCCGAGTATCTGGCATACATGCTCAAATACGACTCGGTTCACGGGCGTTTTGATGGCGAAGTGAAGGTCGAGGGCAGCAACCTCATCGTGAACGGCAACTCCATCCGCCTCACCGCGGTGAAAGACCCCTCCACGCTGAAGTGGGACGAGGTTGGAGCCGACATCGTTGTCGAATCCACCGGGCTCTTTCTGGACAAGGCCAGTGCCGAGGCGCATATCAAGGCCGGTGCGAAGAAGGTCATCATGTCCGCTCCGTCGAAAGACGACACGCCGATGTTCGTCTACGGCGTGAACCACACCGCCTACGCCGGCGAGGCGATCATCTCCAACGCCAGCTGCACGACGAACTGTCTCGCGCCGCTCGCGAAAGTCATCAACGACACCTTCGGCATCAAGCGCGGTCTCATGACCACAGTGCATGCCGCCACCGCGACCCAAAAGACGGTCGACGGCCCGAGCAGCAAGGATTGGCGTGGTGGACGCGGCATCCTTGAAAACATCATTCCTTCATCGACCGGTGCCGCCAAGGCCGTGGGCAAGGTCATTCCGGAGTTGAACAAAAAACTCACCGGCATGGCATTTCGTGTGCCGACCTCCGATGTTTCGGTCGTCGACTTGACCGTCGAGTTGGACAAGCCCGCGAGCTACGAGGAGATTTGCGCCGCGATCAAAGCCGCTTCGGAAGGCCCGATGAAAGGCATCCTCGGCTACACCGACGAGAAGGTCGTCAGCACCGATTTCCGTGGCGAGACCCAGACCTCCGTCTTCGACGCCGAAGCCGGCATCGCGCTCGATCCGACCTTCGTGAAGCTCGTCTCCTGGTATGACAACGAGTGGGGCTACTCGAACAAGGTCCTCGAAATGGCCCGCGTCATCTCGAAGTAACGGAGCGATCCTATTAATTGACCACAGAGGACACAGAGAACACGGAGGAGGTTAAACCCTTTGTGCGCTCTGTGAACTCTGTGGTCCTTTTTTTGAAATACCCAACACACCACTCGCTATGAAAAAATCCATCAAAGACATTTCGCTCGCAGGCAAGCGCGTTCTCATGCGCGTAGATTTCAATGTGCCGCAGGACAAGGCCACCGGCGCGATCACCAACACACAGCGCATCGTCGCCGCGATTCCGACGATTCAACACGCCTTGGACCAAGGGGCGAGTGTGGTGTTGATGAGCCACCTTGGCCGCCCGAATGGCCAGCGTGTGGCAAAGTATTCCCTCAAGCCGGTCGCCGAAAAACTTTCCGAACTTCTCGGGCGTCCGGTGCGCTTCCTTGATGATTGCGTTGGTGTCGAAGTCGAGACCGCCTGTGCCCACATGAAGCCCGGCGAGGTCACGTTGCTTGAGAACCTGCGTTTTCATATTGAAGAGGAGGGCAAGGCCAAAAACGAGGACGGCACCTCCACCAAGGCGGCTCCGCACGATGTCGAGATTTTCCGCGCCAGCCTAACGAAGCTCGGTGACGTGTTTGTTTCGGACGCCTTCGGCACCGCCCACCGGGCGCATTCATCCGTCGTCGGCGTGGATCTGCCGAAGGTCGCCGGTTTCCTCATGCAGAAGGAACTCGATGCCTTTTCTGCCGTGCTCGACAATCCCAAGCGCCCGCTTCTGGCGATCCTTGGCGGCGCGAAAATCGCCGACAAGATTCCGCTGATCCGCAATCTCATCGAGACTGCCGACGAGATCATCATCGGCGGAGGCATGGCCTACACCTTCAAGAAGGTTCTGAACAACATGCCGATCGGCAACAGCCTGTTCGACTCCGAGGGCGCCAAGATCGTGGGTGAGTTGATGGAAAAAGCCAAAGCCCGCGGCGTGAAGATTCACCTGCCCGTCGATTTCATCACCGCCGACAAATTCGCTCCCGATGCCACCACCGGCGAGGCGGAGGACACAGCGGGTATTCCTGAAGGACTCGAGGGGCTCGATTGCGGACCCAAGTCCCGCCAAATCTTCGCCGACGCCATCGCCCGCGCGCAGACCATCATTTGGAACGGCCCGGCCGGCGTGTTTGAGTTTGAGAAATTCGCCGCGGGCACGAAATCCATGGCCGCCGCCGTTGCCCAATCCACCGCGAACGGCGCCATCACTGTGGTGGGCGGGGGAGACACTGCCACCGCTGCGAAAAAATTCGGTGTTGCCGACAAGGTCACCCATTGCAGCACCGGCGGCGGAGCCTCGCTCGAGCTTCTGGAAGGCAAAACGCTTCCGGGCGTCGCCGCGCTGGACGAGAAGTAAGCAGATAATAAAATTCGCCCCGCTTCAGGAAGGAATCTAAAAGGACATTTAACAGTCCAGCTTTGAAATTCATGAATTCCCGCACTCTTCCCAAGCATGGTTTTTCCTGGACTGAAATTGGCCTTGGCTGCTGGCAGCTTGGCGGGGGGTGGGGAAAGCCATGGGATGACGGCGTGGCGCAGGAAATTTTGCGGGCGGCGTATGACTCGGGGGCCCGGTTTATTGACACGGCGGATGTGTATGGCGGCGGCGAGAGCGAGCGGTCGATCGGGCGGTTTTTGAAAACGCATGGTGATTGCTTTGTGGCGACGAAGCTTGGGCGCGGGGGGATTTATCCGGACGGGTATTCGCGCGAGTCGTTGCTTGAGGCGACGCAGGCTTCGTTGTCGCGTCTCGGGGTCGAGCGGTTGAACCTGACGCAACTTCATTGTGTGCCGCCCGGGGTGTTGCGCGAGGGGAAGGTGTTTGATTGGCTGCGCGAGCAGCAGCGTGAGGGGCTTATCGAGCATTTCGGGGCGAGTGTGGAGAGTGTCGAGGAGGGCTTGATTTGCCTTGATCAGGAGGGGGTGTCGTCATTGCAGGTGATCTTCAATATTTTTCGCCAGAAGCCGCTTGAGGAGTTGTTGCCGAAGGCCAAGGCGCTTGGGGTGGCGGTCATCGTGAGGTTGCCGCTGGCGAGCGGGTTGCTGGCCGGAAAGATGTCAATCGACACGCGGTTTGTGGAAGGCGACCACAGGCACTTCAACCGCGACGGCGCGCAGTTCAATGTCGGAGAGACGTTCGCCGGGCTTCCCTACTCAACCGGGGTCGAGTTGGCCGATGCGTTGAAGGCGGATTTGCCTGTGGGCATGGACATGGCGGCAATGAGCCTGCGTTGGATTCTCGATCATGACGCGGTGACGGTGGTCATTCCCGGAGCCAGTTCTCCGCGGCAGGCGCGGGCGAACGCCGCGGCATCGGCCCTGCCGCCGCTGGCACCGGAGTTGCATGCCAGGCTGGCGGCGTTTTACGGCGAGAGGGTCCGGCAGCATATTCGCGGGCCTTATTGAACGCGGTTCTGGCAGGCCCGGCGGTGTTTTGGCGAATCGCTCCTTTCGGATGGGCCGGTGGGGATTTTCCTGAATCCGGAGTTGGCGGAGGGGGTGGGGAGTGGTTTGATCTGCGCCCTCATGATTGAACGCTATTCATTGCCCGGGATGAGGTCCGTGTGGACCGAGAAGAGAAAATTGGAAATCTGGCTCGAGATTGAAACGCTCGCGTGCGAGGCGATGGCCGAGTTCGGGACGATTCCCGCCGCCGATGCCGCGGAGATTCGCGCGAAGGGGGCGTTCGACATTGAAAAGATCAAGGAGATCGAAAAGCGCACGAACCATGATGTGATCGCGTTTCTCGAGGACGTGGCCTCGCGGGTGGGGCCGGCGGCGCGGTGGATCCACCAAGGGTTGACGTCTTCGGATTTGCTCGACACGACGCTGGCGGTGCAGATGTCCGAGTCGTGCGCGATTTTGGAAAAAGACATCCTCGAATTGCGCGAGGCGGTGGCGGAGCGGGCGCGGGAGCACAAGTTCACGCCGATGATCGGACGCAGCCATGGTATTCATGCCGAGCCGATCACCTTCGGGTTGAAAATGGGATTGATGTATGACGAGTTCACGCGGGCGTTGGAGCGGCTTCGCGAGATGCGCAAGCGGGTGGAGGTTGGCAAGATCAGCGGTGCCGTGGGAACGCACGCGCACCTGGACCCGCGGGTGGAGGAATTTGTCTGCCGCCGTCTGGGGCTGAAGGCGTCGCCGCTCTCCACGCAGATTTTGCAGCGCGACCGCCATGCGGAATTCATGACGGTGCTCGCGCTGGTTGCGTCGAGCATCGACCGCTGGGCGACGGAGTTCCGCCATTTGCAGCGGACCGAGGTGCTCGAGGTGGAAGAGTATTTCAGCGAGGGGCAGAAGGGGAGCAGCGCAATGCCGCACAAGCGCAATCCGATCACCGGCGAGCGGCTCAGCGGATTGGCCCGTGTGATTCGCGGAAACGCCATGGCGGCGCTGGAAAATGTCGCGCTCTGGCACGAGCGGGACATCAGCCACAGTTCGGTAGAACGGATTATTTTGCCAGATAGTTGCACGCTGGTGGACTACATGCTGGTCACGCTCCGGAAGCTCGTCGCGAAGCTGATCGTGTATCCCGAGAACATGCGGCGGAACATGGAATTGACCGGTGGACTGTATGCGAGCCAGGCGGCATTGCTCATGCTCACCGAGAAGGGCATGGAGCGCAAAGACGCCTACGAAGCCGTGCAGCGGGCGGCGATGAAGACGTGGAGGAACAGGGATGGCTTGCCGAAAAATCTCGCGGAGGAACCCGAGGTCGCGGCGCGCCTGTCGACCGCAGAGATCGACAAGGCCTGCTCACCCGAGCGGCATTTCCACCACGTCGAGGCCAAGCTCCGCGCGGTGGGGATCGAGTAGCATTTCGACGACTTGCCCCGCCGGTGCGGAAATTTTTTTCTGCGCGGGCGGTGCAGTGTCTGGTTAATGTCCACGACTCACATGGAAGACAATATTCTGACAATCGGGTTGCCATCCGGCAGTTTGATGGAGCCCACGATCGCCCTTTTCGCGAAGGCGGGATTTTCGATTTCCGGCTCGAGCCGCTCGTATCGGCCTTCGGTGGATGATCCCGAATTGAGGATTCGCTTGCTGCGGGCCCAGGAAATCAGCCGCTACATCGAGCACGGGTATCTTGATTGCGGCATCACTGGCCGTGACTGGGTGGAGGAGAATGCCTCCGACATTCACGAGGTAGTGCAGTTGCCCTACAGCAAGGCGAGTTCGAATCCCACGCGCTGGGTGCTGGTGGTGCCCGAGGCCTCGCCGATCAAGTGCACGGCGGACCTTGAAGGCAAGCGGGTCGCCACCGAAGCGGTGGGAATCACCAAGCGGTTTTTCGAGCGTGCCGGCGTGCGTGCGGAAGTCGAGTTCTCTTGGGGTGCGACTGAGGTGAAGGTGCCCGATCTTGTCGATGCGATCGTGGACATCACCGAGACGGGTTCGTCGCTCCGCGCGAACAAGCTTCGCATCGTCGACACGCTCATGGAGTCGTATCCGGCGCTGTTCGCCAACCACGCCGCATGGACGTCCAAATGGAAGCGTGAAAAAATCGAGCGTGTCTCGATCCTGCTCAAGGCGGCCCTCGCAGCGCGCGATCTGGTGGGGTTGAAGATGAATCTTCCAGAATCGGGCTTGAAGAATTTGCTTGAGGCATTGCCCGCATTAAGAAATCCTACCGTTTCGCCTTTGGCCCAACCCGGATGGGTCGCCATCGAAACGGTGATCGAAGAGAAAATCGTCCGCGAGATTATTCCCAGCCTGAAATCACTCGGCGCGGAGGGAATCATCGAGTATCCGCTCAACAAAGTTGTTCATTGATTTAGGAAATCCCGCATCACATGGGTTCATTAAAAAAGAAAAGAAAAACGAAGATCGCAAAACACAAGCGGCGCAAGCGCATGAAGGAAAACCGCCACAAGAAGCGCCTGCGCTACAAGTCGTAGGTCGTTTCCCGCCATGGCGCGGGTTGTTTTCGAACTGCCTTTGGGTGGGTTGCATGCGGTTGTTTTTCGATCCAAGGTGATGCCTTGAACCGATCAATGTTTTCATTTGTCTCGCAGCCCATCTTGGCAGGACAGTTTTCGTGGACGAACAAGTCCGGCGTTGCTGCCGTTATTGTTTGTCTGTGTATGTTCGCATTTTCCTCGTGTGCGTCACGCCGTCCGGCAGATTTGCCTGCTCCAATGAATCTTCCCTTGGTGCAAGCTGCCATGGATGCGCCGAAAAGGGATGCCACAGCACAAGGAAACGGGTCGCTTTCGAGGGAGGGCATTTCAAGTTCTCCGCGAACTGATCAGAGCATGCCGGCCGTGATCTCGCCAACCGACCGGAATCGACGGGGTGGGAAGCCCTCAGTCGAGCCGAAAGCTCAGGGCTTGGAGGAGTGGGTGGCTGGTCAATTGGGTGCCGGCGTGGCGGTGAGCCAATCCAGTTCAGGGACATTGATTGTCTCACGAACAAAGCCGATGAATGAGCCGCTGCCGCTTTTTGAAGAGGCAATTGTGCTTGGTGAAATCAGGGCGCTTGTTCGCTCCTCAGATGAGCGGCAAAAGGCAGAAGTTGCATTTCGCAATGGAGTCGCTTCGGTCACGATTCATTCTCCTCTGCGGAGTCGCAACGCGGTCAGGATCATTTCAAAGATCTTGGAGTTTCCAGAAGTTTCTGAAGTCCGCGTGTCGCCTCCGAAAAACGGGCGCGAATGACCGATCAGCGCTTTTGACCGTAGGGCGTGGGATCCTCAGCTGCTTTGAGCACGTTGGGTTCCTTGACCGTGTGGTAGTCGCGTGCCAATTTGCGGACGAATGGCGACAGGTGGCTCATGTATTTCAAGGTGAGAAATTCATCGAGCATGGAGTCTTTTTCGTTCGGCTTGAGATAGCCGTCGCGAACGAGCCAATCGACAATTTTCTTGATGAGTTCGTCGCTGGGATGCCGTGTTCCATTTTCGATTTTCACCCAGCCGGGTGTGGATACGAAGCCCTGCATCCCCATGGCTTCTTGGGAGAGGCCGAGGGAACGACGGAGGTTGCGAAGACGTTTGCTTAGGAGATTATCACCCACGACTTGAATATACGCTTTTTTCTCAAAATTGTTATTGATTTACAGCACCCATCCAAGGAGGGGTGGAATATTTATTTGCTTAGAGTATTGAATAATAAATTAATATGTCAAAAAAATTTTCAATTTTTTACTCCATTGAGCCGTGCGGGAAGGTGACCATCTCAAGAAAACGGCACTGCGAGCACCTCCTGCCATGTGATTTTACGTCCGTTGGACAATGATTCCTTTGCGAGTCGCAGCATGGCGATGGAGGCCGCCGGGGCCGGGTTTTTGAAGATTTCGGCAAGCAATAAAATAGCGCGAGCGCGCACGCGGACCGGGTCGTAGGCCGGGATGGACGGTGTGTCGGGGGATTCGAAGACGAGACTCAGGTGCATGACAGCGGACTTGGGGTTGCCAAGCATGAGTTCCGCCTGACCGCGAAGCAGCAGCAACTCGGGATGCCACTGCTGCTCGGGAGAACCAGGGTGCAAATGCAGGATATCCGCGAAACGTTGCGATTCCGCGAGGCATGTGGCGCGCCGCACCATCGCTGCCTCGTGCAGCGCCTCGCCCGGGGGGAGCATCGACTGGAGCTGCGTGTAGCATTCAAGCGCTTCCGCGGTGCGCCCGAGATCGAGCAATGCGCCTCCGCGAAGAAAATGCGCCATTGGAAGGGGAGTCGCGGTCGAGGAGAGAAACGAGTCCAGAATCCGGAGATTGCGCGTTTGTTTTTTCAGATTGATCTCGGCGTTTGTGTAGCCGGTGTGGATGATTTCGATCTCAGTGTCATGGATCGGAATGTCGGCGCGCCGCAGGCTTGTGACGACCTGCTCATGCACCGGCCATTCGTAGCGCACATCTGTGCGGTTCGGGAACAGGCGCACGATTTTTCCCACTACCCCTGTCCGCCCCTCATCGGAGCTGCTTTTGTTCAAGAGGTGGAACGCCCGCGGTGCGTCGCGGGTTTCTGCGATGAGGGTTCGGATCGCGTTGGCGCTTGAGGCAGGCAGGTATTCATCCGCATCCAGCACCAGAATCCAACGGCCCGTCGCCGCCTCCAGAGCCGCATTCCGGCCGGCACTGAAGTCATCCACCCAAGGAAAGTCGATCACCGTGGCGCCAACGTTCCGGGCAATCTCGCGGGTGGCATCAACGGATCCCGTGTCCACGACGATGAGTTCGTCCGCGATGGATTTTGCGGATTCCAGACAGCGCGCGATAACGGATTCCTCGTCGCGCGCGATGAGTGTAAGCGAAATGCCGGTTTGGGGGAGGGGACACATGGGGCGTCGCCATGAATGATCTGCTTTTTCAAGGCCCGGGAAAAGAATTTTAAAAAAAGCGCTAAAGGTTTTTTGCGGGCGGACGATTCATTCAACCAAGGAGAAAATCTCCAAACACTGAGGTCGAACAGTGA
>CAZRLX010000014.1:0-31102 GCA_964601115.1 uncultured Chthoniobacter sp.
GCCGGGCGATGCTGTATCCGGTCGGTTACAAGGAGAGCGATTTTTCCAAGCCGCAGGTCGGCATCGCCTCGACCTGGAGCATGGTCACGCCGTGCAACATGCACATCGACCAACTCGCCCGCGAGGCCGCGTTGGGAGTTGATTCCGCGGGAGGCAAGGCGACGATTTTCAACACGATCACGATCTCCGACGGGATTTCGATGGGGACTCAGGGCATGAAATATTCCCTCGTCTCCCGCGAGGTGATTGCCGACTCGATCGAGACGGTGGTTGGTTGCCAAGGGTTCGACGGCTTTGTGGCGATCGGCGGATGCGATAAAAACATGCCCGCCTGCGTGATGGCGATGACGCGCATGAACCGCTCATCGGTCTTCGTCTACGGCGGAACGATCCAGCCCGGGTGCCTGGCCAAGCGTCAGCTTGATGTGGTGTCCGTCTTCGAGGCAGTGGGGCAATGCGCTGCAAACAAAATTTCCAAAAAAGAACTGCACGACGTCGAATCGCGGGCGATCCCCGGGCCGGGTTCTTGCGGTGGCATGTATACCGCCAACACGATGGCCTCTGCGATCGAGGCGATGGGATTCAGCCTGCCGAACAGCTCTGCGCAAAACGCCGTTTCGTCGCAGAAAACCGCCGATTGCCGGAACGCTGGCGCAGCGGTGTTGAATCTGCTCAAGCGTGGCATCCGCCCGTCCGACATCATTTCCAAGGAGGCGCTGGAGAATGCCATCACTGTGACGATCGCGTTGGGAGGATCGACCAACGCCGTGTTGCACCTCCTTGCCATCGCGCACACCGCGAACATCAAGCTCACGCTCGAGGATTTCACGCGCATCGGTGCCCGTGTGCCGGTGCTTGCGGACTTGAAGCCCAGCGGCCGGTATTTGATGAGCGAGCTTGTCGACATCGGGGGCATCGTTCCGTTGATGAAGACGCTACTCGCCGAGGGGTTGCTCCACGGCGACTGCCTGACGGTGACCGGAAAAACGCTCAAGCAGAACCTGTCACCCTTCAAGCCCTACCCGAAGGGACAGACGATTGTTCAACCGCTCAAGGCACCCATCAAAAAGGACAGCCACCTTGTCATCCTGAAAGGCAATCTCGCGCCCGCCGGGGCAGTGGCGAAGATCAGTGGCAAGGAAGGCGAGAAATTCAGCGGCCGCGCGCGGGTGTTCGAGTCCGAGGAGAACGCGTTGGAGGCGATTCTTTCGGGCAAGGTGAAAAAGGGGGACGTGATCGTGATCCGCTATGAGGGGCCGCGCGGCGGGCCCGGCATGCGGGAGATGCTCTCGCCCACGAGCGCCGTGATGGGGGCTGGACTGGGCAAGGACGTGGCGTTGATCACCGACGGAAGGTTCTCCGGCGGCACGCATGGATTTGTGGTCGGCCACATCACGCCCGAGGCGTTCGATGGCGGTCCGCTGGCCATTGTGAAAAACGGCGACTTGATCACAATCGACGGCATCGCGCACACGCTCACGCTGGATTTGCCGAAGAAGGAAATCGAGGCGCGGCTGGCCAAATGGAAAAAGCCCAAGCCCCGCATGACGCGCGGTGTGCTGGCGAAATACGCGAAACTTGTTTCCACCGCATCCGAGGGAGCGGTGACCGACGCGGGGTTGTGATCGCAGGGGTGTTCGTGGCATGAGCCAATATCCGGCAAACCCGATGCAGGCGGCGGCCTTCCTCCGCCACGAGGCCGCGCCCCGGGCCGCCGGAGCGACGCGCCAGATTTCGATCAGCTTCGGCGAGATCGTCGATCTGGAGGAATTGCGCCGGGCTTGGCGTGTGGTCTTCGATCGGCATCCGATCCTCCGTTCGGCGTTCATCAAAACCGGAACGGGACTGATGGTGCGCGAGGCCGACAAGGGCGAGCCGGACTGGATCGCACTCGATTGGCAAAGCATCCCGCCGGAGGACATCCCCACGAAGTGGAACGAGCTGCTGGTGCGCGATGCCGGGAACGAATTCGAGGCGCTGGCGGTGCCGTTGTTCCGCTGGCATGCCATCAAGTTGCCCGGGGGCGCGAGCCACCATCTGCTTTCGTGTCCCTCGTATTTGCTCGACGATTTTTCGACGACCCGGATCCTCGTCGATCTCCTTTTGATTCTTGGCGACGCCCGGATTTCTCCCGCCGGGGAGATTCCCGGTCAATTGCCTGCGAAGGGCTGGGAGGGGTTTTTGAAGGAGGCCACGGCACCGCAGGTGCTGTCTCCAAGGCACGGCAATGGATCGATAGTGAGGGCGTCGATCCTGCTCAATCGCGACAAAACCGCGGAGTTTTCCGCGTTTTGTCTCGATCACGATTTGGAAGAGAGCCTGGTGGTGCGTTGCCTGTTTGCGCTGCTCCTGAGGCGCCTCGGGGCGAAGGGCAATGTGATGAACGTGCTCTTCGACGGGCGTGGAGAGTCTGCCGAGGCCGGATATTTCCAGAACTGGTTGCCCATGGCCCACTCGTGGAGGGGCGCGGTGCGCGAATGGCTTGCCGAGGAGCAGGAGCGAACTGATGCCGTGTCGGAGCACACCTGGATCGAGCCCGATGCCGCGTTGCGGGAGGCGGGTCTGGAATTCCGGGCCGCCGACATCCCGGTGGCCTATGCGTCCAAGACCGGATCGATCAATACGGTTATCCATACCGCCCTGCCGAGGTGGATCAATTTCGACGCGCAACCGCGTCAGGTGGATTCCGCCGGGGTGTATCTCGAGGCCCATCCCGGGCCCCGGCTCGAGTTGGTTCTCTCCGGGCCGTTTTCGACCGAGGCTGTGGCAAAGGATGTGTTGTCGAGGTTGGTTGGATTGATTTCCGGAATTTCCGGCATTTACAACAAGCCGGTCGACCGGATGCCGATCCTGCAACCCGACGAGATTCGGGTGCTGCGGGATTGGACGCGGGGGGCCGAGGTTCCGCAGACGCCGTCCTCGCTGGTCGAGGCGTTCCGATCGGCGGCGAAGGTGCACGCCGGTAGCGTGGCGATTCGATGTGGCGACTATGTGATGAGCTATGCGGAATTGGACGAGTTGTCCGACAAGTTGGCTGCGCATTTGACCCAAGCCGGATTCGCGGGAGGGTGGCACACCGGGTTGGTCCTGTCGCCCTCGGCATGGATCGGCGTCGCCATGCTTGGGGCGTGGAAGGCTGGGAATTCGTGCATTGCGATCGACCCCGAGGCGGATGCGGCCTGGATCGAGAGGACCCTCGGGGCGCACGATGTCGCGGTGGTTGTCTGTGATGCGGGCACTGCGCCGGGCATCGACCAATCGCAGAGGCGTTGCATCGTGATCGACCAGGATTGGGACACGCTCGAGCTTGCCTTGTTGGAGCCGAGGGAAATCACGCCGGACCGGTTGGCGGCAACGTTGCCGGGCCACGAGGGGTGTGAGTTGCCAGTGCTCGGAGCCTTGACCCACGGGACGATGGCTGCGGCCGCGATTGAGGGAGCAAGGGTCATGGATTTCAAGCCCGGCGAGTCGTTCCTTGCCCGCGCGGTTCCTGGAAGCGGGGCGTTTTTCGACGAGTGGCTCATCCCGTTGCTTGCGGGCGGGACGGTCCATATCGCCGACGAGGAATTGAAGGAGCCGGCGACCGCGCCGGTGACGCATCTGCGGTTGACCACGCCCGAGTGGGCGAACCAGGCCGCGGCTTGGTTGCGCGGCACTCCTCCGCCGGCGGACACGCTCCGGGTGGTGGCGGTCGAGGCCGGCATGCCCTCGCAGATCGCTCGGACCGTGTGGCACACACGGTTGCATCCGCCGCTGCACCAGGTTGTCTTTTTCAGCCCTGCGGGGCTTGTTGGAATGGGACTCGCCGGGGCCGCCAGAAAAGACCTTTCAACTCTTACTGTAGGCAAGCCCACCGGCGATGTGCAGGTGTTTCTGGCCGACGAGGACGGCATGGAGGTGTTGCCGGGATTCGCCGCCTCGGTGCACATGAAATTCCCCGGATGGAAAAATCTTGCAGGAGGCGGTGGTCGCCTCGGTGTCGAGTTGGGGCTGCTTGGTTGGCGGGATGTCTCGGGCGATCTCACGGTCGAGAGCGCGGAAAACATTTGCACCGGGCTTCCCGGGGCCGCTGAGCGATCGGCGGGTGTTCCATTCAATGCGCATGCGTTGGATGTGTGCGTGGCCGGTGACGTTTTTGTTCTTTCCACCGATGACGTGCCAGGAGCGGTGCGAGTGGACGAATGGCCACTCAACAGGGCTGGCTGGGTGGATGCTTCCGCCCTGCCCGGGCGGGGTGCCGCCGCGCCAGACGAACCCCAACCTGTCCAGACATCCGCAAGCTCCGTGCGCCACGAGGCCGCCCAACGCCAACCCCCGCCGCCGCGCCGATCATCCGCCGAGGCATGGACGCCGCTGGTCAAAATGCAGTCGGGCGAGGGAGGGGAATTGCTTGTGTTGGTCCACCCCGCCTCGGGCGATCCGCGCGAATACATGGAATTGCTGAAAGCGCTGGGTCCTGAGCGTCCGGTGGTCGGCATCGAGGCCCGTGGTGCCTCGAACCCCGAGGCCTGCCATCCGTCGGTGGAAAGCGCCGCCGCGCACTATCTGGCGGCATTGTTCGAAGAGGAGCGCTCCGAGGCATACCAATTGGCGGGGTTTGGATTCGGGGGAACGGTTGTGCTTGAGATGGCGCGGCAATTGGCCGCGGCGGGACGCCCGTTGCCGAGGTTGTTGCTGTTTGGCGCGATGCCACCGCGACACGAGGTGCCCGCCGGGTGGTTGGGGACATTGAAGAAGGCGTTGAAAAAATCCCCGCCGCCACGGCGCATGGAGCCCGGCGGGTTGGACGGCGATCTCGAGCAGAGGCATCTGGAGCTGTGGAAGTCGTATCAGATCGAGCCGTGTGATTTTCCGGTCACGGTGGTGTTGCCCGCCGATGTCGAGCATGACACGGCGGCGCAATGGAGGGTGGTGCTGCCCCAGGCGGATTTCGAGATCACCAAGTCGCCTTGGGCGTGCATGCTGGATTTTCCCGGGGTGAAGCGCCTGGCGTCGATCATCAACAGCACGACCGCCGCCCCCGGGGGTGACGGCGATTTTTTGTGATCGGGGGGTGAGTCCGCTCAGGGCGTGAAGCTGCGGACTTGGTCGAGAATCACCTCGGCAAAGCCGGGATCGGTGCCGATCGCGCCGCTGTAGAAAAGTTGCTTGCCGCGCAGGTGGTAGGGGTTGTGCCGGAAGACCTCGCTTTGGCTGGCGGCCGGTCCGATGTCCTCTTGGATGCCGAGAAGCACCGGGATGTCCTGGTAGCTGTGCAGACCATCCGAGATGAAAAACGGGACGACGACGACATTTTGTTGGGAGGAGAGTTTGTCCCAGTCCGAGATGAGGGGATCCTCCTCCATGTAGGCCGCGAGAACCTCGGCGTATTCGCCCTGTTCCGAGATGATGGCGACTTGGTGTTTCGCCGCGACGGCCGAGTTTTCATTCAGGCCCGTGCCGTGTCCCACGATGAAGAGTGTGGTTTCGGAGGGTGGGATGTCCGGAGCGACGGATTTGGCCTGTTTGATGAGGAGGGAGGTCATGGCGTCGTGGCTTCCGGCGGGTTCGCAGTAGTGGATCGTGCGGTCGCCGAGGCGGGTCGTTTTTCCCTCGAGTCCGAGTTCGCGGGGAATGACGGTGCGGGTGAAATACCCTTCGCTGATGAAGTTCGGAACGACATAGACCTCGTCGCTGTCCACCATGCGGAGGACTTCACGGAAGCCGGGTTCCTCTTTCCAGAAGCAACTGGCGACCTCCGAGAAGATTCCGCGGTTCCGGATGTCGCGGGCGTGGACGAGTGTCGGGGCGCTGGAGTCGGGGTTCACGGTCGAGCCGTGGCCGACAATCACAAGTGCCGAGCGGGAAAAATCATTCATGGCAGGGCGAAGGATACGAGAGCCGCCGGGGAATGGAACCCCGGTTTTTGTGATCAGGCCACCGGTTCCAGAAGATCGGCGCAGACCTTGTCGGCCGAGAAATATTTTTCCGCGTAGGCGCGGGCGGCGCGGGAATGGTGTTCGTAGTCGGCGGAGACGGCGGCGATGCCTGCCCGCGCCTCCTCCATGGTGGTGAAGGCGAACACACCCGATCCGGTTGGCAGATGGTCGCTCCAACCCGTGTCCTGGACGACCACGGGCTTTCCGGCCGCCAGATAGCACGCGCTGCGGCAGCTAAACCATCCGCTCCGCGAATGGACGTAGCCGTGTTTGGCGATGCTCCACTCGCCCTTCGATGAGGTCAGAAATCGCTGATACGCGACATGGTCGGGAATGTGCTCGTCCGGTTCCAGGATGGTCCAGCCCTTGGACTCAAGCATGGCGGTCGGGCGGCGGGAGCCGATTCCCTCGCCCATGGCCAGCACGAAGTGTTCCGTGGAGTGCTGCGGAAGATCAATGAATCGAGTGAATTCCAAATCCTTTTGCCCGTAGTTTTCGCCTTCGAATTCTTTCGGGGCGTAGCTGGCCCAGTTCATGACCGTGGTCCAGTTGGCTCCGTGAGAGTCGTTGGACAGCCAATGGTCGAGCGCCACGGGTTGGACGGTCGGGTGCCAGATGATGCCGGCCAAGGGAACAAGGCAACCAGGGTGGCCGATGTTCAGGCCGAACGAGTAGTGGCGCTCATGGGCCTTGACGCGGGCAGTGTGTTCCGGATGCAAGTTTTCAGCCAGTTTGATCTGGGTGAACATCGGGTCGCCGTCCAGGAAAAGCTTCAGCGGGATGCGGGCGGTTTCGGGGCGCAACCAGCAGGCTCCGGAGACGTTCGCGAGGACATCCGCCGACGAGAGGATTTTTTCCACCTCCGCGGGATCGGTGACGCCGTGGGTTGTTCCATCCGCTCCGTTGCGATAAATCCACCGGTCGCCCATGTCGAAATCGCGCATGATCTTGGAGAGGCGGGCGACATTGATCGAGCAATCGGCGCTGGGTTCCATGCGCACGGGGTCGTAGGCCCAGGCACCTGTGTCCTCAAGATACCAGACATCGTGCCCGAGGGCCCGGAAGCCGAGCACGTATTGGATGTAATCCCAAATGACCCCGCCGAACGAGTATTGGCCGATGAGTCCTGTGACGATGATGCGCATGGTTTTTTCAGCGTATGGGAACCGGGAATGGAGGATCAAGGGAGCATTGTTCCGCCCGATTCCACGGTCGCGGCGCGCGTGCCGAGCCACCCGGGGATCGGATCCCTTCTTTTGCTTGCCAGTGAAGAGGCATCCGCCGATATGTTAGCGCGTTTTTCAGCACCCCGGGACCGGGGATTTTTCCAAGGATACTTTTCAACATGAGCGAGACGGCAACACCTGTGGCAATGGTCAATGTGCAAATCGATGGGGAGTGGAAGCAATTCCCCAAAGGCACGCGAGTGATCGAGGCTTGCATGCAAAGCGGCAAATTCATTCCGCATTATTGCTACCATCCGAAATTGAGTTCCCCCGGGAATTGCCGCATGTGCCTTGTGGAGACGGGTCGCCCGAAGATGACGCCCGACCGCCAACCTGTGCTCGACGCCGAGGGGCGTCCGGAAATCGCTTGGGGGCCGAAGCCCGAGATTTGCTGCTCGGCCGAGGTGAGCGAGGGCTTGGGGGTGCGCACGACGTCGCCGCTGGTGGAGGAGTGCCGCAAGGGGGTCATGGAGTTTCTGTTGATCAACCATCCGCTCGACTGCCCGATCTGCGACCAGGCCGGCGAGTGCAGGTTGCAGGAGTTTTCGGTTGAGTTCGGCAAGGGCGAGTCGCGATTCCGCGAGGAAAAAGTCAAGAAGCCCAAGCGGGTGGATATCGGTGAGCGGATCGTGCTCGACGACGAGCGCTGCATCATGTGCTCGCGGTGCATCCGGTTCATGAAGGAGATTGCAAACGATGACGTGCTGGGCTTCCTGAACCGCGGCAGCCACACGACGTTGTCGGTTTATCCCGGCAAGCGCCTCGACAGCAACTACTCGCTGAACACAGTGGACATCTGCCCCGTCGGTGCGCTGACGAGCAAGGACTTCCGCTTCAAGATGCGTGTCTGGTTCCTGAAGGAAACGAAGAGCATCGATGTGACCTGCGGAACGGGGTCGAACATTCTCATCTCCAGCCGCGAGAACGTGGTTTACCGCATCACTCCCCGCGAAAACGATTTTGTGAACTCCTGCTGGATGCCCGACAGCCACCGGTTGAATTTCCATTTTTTGAACAGCGAGGCGCGCTTGAAGGATCCAGTGGTGAAAGGCGAGGAAGTCCCCGCCAAATGGACGCGCGCGATCGAGGCTGCCGCCGGGAAGTTGCGCGGGTGCGATCCCGCGAAGACGGCGATAATCGCCTCCGCGCGCATGACGAACGAGGAACTCTTCCTCGCCCGCCGGCTTGCCGAGGCGCTCAAGATCGACCAGTTCGATGTGTTGCCACGTCCGCAGCAGGGCGACGGATTCCTTGTGTCCGACGACGGCAATCCGAATACCACCGGCGCGAAACTTCTGGGCGTGGCCACGGGCAAGCTGCCGGCAATCGTGAGTGGTGTGGAGTCCGGCGGCATTCAAACCCTTCTAGTCCTCGGCGAGGATGCGGCCAACTGCGGCATCTCGAAAGGGGCATTGGAAAAACTCGGGGCGCTTGTCGTCATGGGAATCCTTGAAAACACCAGCACCGGTCTTGCGGATGTTGTTCTGCCCTCCAGCGCGTGGGCCGAGAAGCGCGGCACGATGATCAACCTCAAAGGCCGTTTGCAGCGCTTGAACCAGGCGGTGAACCCACCCGGGCAGGCGAGGGACGACTGGGAAATCCTGCGCGATCTGATCCATGCGGTCTCCGGGGCGAATGGCATCTACACCATCGAGGAGGTCTTCAAGCAGATGGCTTCCGGGGTTTCCGCTCTTGAGGGCCTGACGATCAGCCGGGTTGGCGACCTTGGCGTGCAACTGACGCTTCCCGCCTGACCATGCGCCGCATCCTGCTTTTGGCGGCGTTTGTCCTGGCGGTGGCCGGGTGCGGAGGCCGCGAAGCCGACGCGCCTGCCGGTCCCCGCTACACGCGCATCGAGTGGCTCGGCAACGAGTGCTTCCGCATCACCTCGCCGATCGGCACTTCGATCCTCACGAATCCCTACGCCGCGAAAACCGGCGGGCGGACGTTGCCCGCGAACCTCAAGACCGATGTCGTGTTGGTCACGTCCGAGTCCCCGCGGAACAACAATGTGAACGCGTTGACCAACCAACCGGCCATCCTGCGCGGCGGGGTCGGGATCGGGGTGAACAATATCACTGGCATCAGCATCGTCGGTGTGCCGATTTACATGAACCCCGAGGTCGCCTCCTCTCTCGGCATGAACCTCGTGTATGTGTGGACGATGGATGGCATCCGCTATTGCTTTGCGGAGAGTCCGGTGCGTCCGCTGGATGCCGACCAACTCGCCCAGATCGGGCGGGTGGATGTGTTGTTCATAAATCCGCAGGGGATGGGTTCGGGCGTTAGGGATGCGTTGATCGGTCAATTGAAGCCGAGGTTGGTGATTCCGACCGGCACTGGAGCGCGCGGTTGGAGTGTCGGGGAAAAATTCACGGCCAATGGAAGCACATTTCTGCTTGCCCGCGAGATGCTCCCCGCCGCGACGGCCACCCTGCATTTTTGATCAATGGGCATGAGAATTTTAATCACCGGTTCCGGCGGGCGCGAGCATGCCCTGGCCTGGAAGTTGAGCCAGTCTCCACGCGTCGAGCGAGTGTATGCGGCTCCCGGGAATGCCGGCACCGCATTGGTCGGGGAGAATGTGCCGATCGCGCCCGAGGACGCGGCGGGCTTGTTGGCGTTTGCCCGCGAGCACCGAATCGATCTGACGGTCGTCGGGCCGGATGACGCCTTGGCGGCCGGGGTGGTCGATGTGTTCGAGGATGCCGGGCTGAGGATTTTCGGGCCGAGGGCCGCCGCCGCGCGGTTGGAGTCCTCCAAGGCGTTTGCGAAGGATTTCATGCAGAGGCACGGGATTCCCACCGCCGCGTATCGCGAATTCACCGACAGCGCCGAGGCACGCGACTATTGCCGCATGGCGAACTACCCGCTTGTGGTGAAAGCCGACGGGTTGGCCCTCGGAAAGGGCGTGATCATCGCCGCGGATGCCGAACAGGCCGAGGCCGCGATCCGGACGTGCATGGAGGACAAGGCGTTTGGCGCAGCCGGGATGAAGATCGTGGTCGAGGAGTTTCTGGTCGGGGTCGAATGCTCGATCCACGCGCTTGTCGACGGGAACGGGTATTTGCTGTTTCCCGATTGCCGCGATCACAAGAAGGCACTCGACGGGGATCTCGGCTTGAATACCGGCGGCATGGGCACGATTTGTCCGTCCGGCACGGTTGGCGACGAAATGACAGCGCGCATTCGCACGGAAATCCTCGACCGGTTCATGGCGGGTATCCGTGCCGACGGGTTGAGCTTCCGTGGGATGCTGTTTCCCGGTCTGATGTTGACCTCAGACGGGCCGAAGGTGCTTGAGTTCAACTGCCGGTGGGGTGATCCCGAGACGCAGGTGCTGGTGAGGCGGTTGAATTCCGATTTGGTGCCGCTGCTTGAGGCCACGATCGAGGGCACGCTCGCGGACCAGTCGCCCCTGTGGGACGATGCCGCCGCAGTATGTGTGATTCTTGCCTCAGGCGGGTATCCGGGGACTTACGAAAAGGGAAAGACGATTCATGGACTGGCAAATGCCGCAGCGATCGAGGGGGTCGAGGTGTTTCACGCCGGGACCAAGGCGAGTGACGGGCAGGTGTTGACGAGTGGCGGGCGTGTGTTGGGTGTCACCGGCAAGGCGCTCGGGTTGGAGGCCGCGCGGGAGTTGGCCTACCGCGGAGCGGATGAAATTTCCTTCGACGGGATGCAGCGTCGCAACGACATTGGTGCTCCACGTCGAATGCCATGACCACGCGCCGGATTCTTCTGCTTTTCACCCTGTTGCCAGTGTTGCATGCCACGGAGCCTGCACCGTCGCCTTCCCCCGAGCCGACTCCATCACCCACGCCGGTGCCGGCGTTCGGTGAGTGGGTTGACGGGCTGGACAACGCCCAAGTGCAGAAAGCGCTGGAATTGTTCGAAATCCACTTCCAAGGAGCGGAGGGGTTGGATGCCACCGCCAAGCAACGGGCATTGCTCGAAGGGTTTGGCGCACGGTTCGCCCCGGGGATTGGATTCGGCGCCGGTCCCGCGCAAAACGAGGCGGACACTCCATTCCTGGCCGAGATTCTCGACGGGCAGGCGGGATACATCCGCCCCGGAACCTTGGATGAAAAGGCGCTCGGTCAAACCGATGCGGCCTTGGAGAATTTCACCGGCAAGGATGTTCCGGCGGTGATTTTGGACCTGAGGGGTGTGGCTGCGGGCGGCGATATGGAATCGGCTGCGGAGTTCGCCCGGCGGTTTTCGCCCAAGGGGAAAATCCTGTTCACGATTCAAAATCCGAGTGCCAAGCAGGAACGCATCCTGACCTCCGACAAGGATCCGCTGTTCTCCGGGATTCTTCTTGTATTGGTGGATTCCGGCACCTCCGGCGCGGCTGAGGTGCTTGCCGCAACGCTCCGCGAGCACGCCGGGGCGATGGTGGTCGGGGCGCCGACAGCGGGCGAGGGGGTCGAATTCGGCGAGTTTCCGCTTGGCGGCGACAAGGTGCTGCGGGTGGCCGTCTCCCGGGTGGTCATGCCAGTCGGCGGCGCGCTTTTCCCGGAGGGTGTGCGTCCCGACGTGCCGGTGGAGTTCGAACCTGGACTGCGCGACCGGGTGTTCCAGCAGAGTCAAACCGGCGGAGTGAGTCGATTTGTGTTTGATGTCGAACGGCCCCGGATGAACGAGGCCGCACTGGTGGCCGGAACGAACCCGGAAATCTCGGCAGGCAAAACGGATGAGGGCGATGCGCTTCGCGATCCCGTGCTTCAGCGGGCCGTCGATCTGGTGACGGCAATCCGGTTTTTCAAGAAATAGGATTGGCTTAGCAGCCGACGGGAATCGCCTGCCAAGTGTCGCGCCAAGCTTGGAGCGATTCGCGGAAACTGTCCGAGGCGGCGTTCACCTTGCGGCGAAGTTCGGCGAGTTCGCGGCGGGAAAGTTCGGTTTTCCCGGCAAGGGCGGCGCGGTATTGGACAAGAAGTCCTTCCCACTCGAGCAGGGCTGCGTTCATTTGGGCGCGGGCCGCGTCCACCATGGTTTGGATTTGATCGGTTACCGGGGTGGCCCGGCTTTGCAGGCGTTTTTGGAGAATGATTTCCTGCTCGGCGATTTGCGCCTTGAGGATTTTTTCTTCGGGCACGGTGCGGAGGTTGCTGGCGAGGCCGACCTTGCTGAGGAGCCAGATCGTCCACTTGGTGGGATCGAACTGCCATGGCTTCACGCCGTTCCGGTAATCGTGCTGAAATTCGTGATGGAAGTTGTGGTATCCCTCGCCAAACGTGAAGAACGCCATGATGAGGCTGTCCCGGGCCGAGCATTTGCTGGAGTAGGGGCGGTCGCCGATCCAGTGGCACAGGGAGTTGATGCAGAATGTCGTGTGGTGAACAAAAACGATGCGCGCGACGCCTGCGAGGAGGAACGCACCGAGGGCGGCGACCGGTCCGCCCCACATCCAGCCGATGATGGCCGGGACGCCGAAGCCCATGAACACAGCGATAGGCACGTAGTATTGATGTTGCCACCAGGCGAGTTTGTCTTGCTGGAGGTCGCGAACCCAGGTCAGCGGTGTGTCTGGTCCGCGGCGGAAGAGGAGCCAGCCGATGTGGGCGTGGAAGAGGCCGCGGGAGATGTCGTAGGGGTCGTCATCATGGTCCACAAACTTATGGTGCCGCCGGTGATCGGCCGACCAAGCCAGTGCCGAGCCCTCGAAGGCCGCCGCTCCGAAAAGCAGGGTGTAGAGTTTGACCACAGGATTCGCCTTGAAGGTCAGGTGCGAAAAGAGGCGGTGGTAACCCAGCGTGATGCTGAGGCCGGTGGAGATGAAGAAAAACAGGAAGAGGGCGATTTGGAAGAGGTCGAGACCGTAGTGCCAGATGTAAAGGGGCAATGCAGTGCAGGTGGTGGCGAAGGTTCCAATCAGGAAGACGCTGTTGGTGACGCGGATTTTGCTGAGAATGTGTTTCATGAAGTCTGTGCTTGGCGGGGAGCGGACGCCGTCGGGGGAGGGCGGGGCGGTCCCGTTAGAGGCTTGGAAGATTCGCCAAAGTCGGCGGATTTGCAAGCTCAGTCGCGGAATTTGGAGAGCGGGCGGAGGGGGGCTTCGCTGGGGGAGAAGGTAGCCTCGGGGTCGTCGTCCGGGCCGGGGTCGAGTTCGACAACAACCGGGTAGTGGTCCGAGTAGCGGGTGCGCCAGGCGGTTTTGTCGCGATTTCCCTCGTCGTCGACCACCTCGAAGGTGGCTTTCCGGATTTCGCGGAATCCAGATAAGGGCACTATGTGGTCGATTTGTTGGTCGAAGTGGATGATCGACGGTTCCGGCGGGTCGCTTGCGAGGTAGGAGGCGAAGTTTTTCCGGGTGAGAATGGCAAGCTCCGGCGAGGCAGGGCAGTGGTTGAAGTCGCCGAGCACGGCGATGTCGGCATCCTCGCCCGGGGTGGCCAGGAGGGTATCGATGCGTTTTTTGATTTCCGAGAGTTCGACCGAGCGTTTTTGGGTGTCGGCAGGTTCGAAGCCGGCCTTGAGGTGGACGGCGACGAGGCGGAAATCCGGGCCGCCGCCAACGGCGCGGAAGCAGGCGGTCACAGGAACGCGGTGGAAGACTGGGAGTCCATCGCGGCGGCGGGGGAGTGCTTTCCAATCCGAGGCCTCGAGGAGTTCGACGCGGCGGGTGTCCCAAAGAAATCCGATACCGATCTGCTTCGGTGGCTTGCCGCCAAGATATCCGCTGCGGCCGAGGACGCCGTCCCATTCCGGGCCGATACGGCGCGCCAGATCACGCAGGGTGCGCCAGCCGTTGACTTCGGAGACGGCAAGGACAGACACGCCAAGATCGCGGATTTTTGCGGCCAGGGCGTCCAGATCTTCATTCGTGCGCTTGGGTTCCGTGCGGCTGCCGAGATGTTCGAGGTTCCATGCTCCGATGCGGAGGGGGGTGTCCGCGGCCTTGGCTGTCGAGGAAAGGGCGCAGAGCAGGCAAGCGAACGCGGCGGACAGTAGGAAATGGCAGCGGGGCGTTGACATGAAATAAGGAAGAGTTGAAGCGGCTTGAGAACGCAGGAATGCTGGACGTGTGACATCTTTGTCACGTTCGCTGCCGACGGGCATCACGAAATTCGGGGCGGGTGGGATTTTCCCAGGGATTCCGCATTGCAGACATGCGGGGGAGCGGGGTTATCGTGCGCGGGTGTTTGATCCCAGATTTCTGGCCGTGTGGATTGCGATCTCGGCTGTTGCCGTTGCCGCTCCCCTGGATGCGGGGAAGGTGCTCGAGCGTTGGATCGAGTCGCAGGCGCGGTTGGAATCGGTCGAGGCCGCGTTTGTGCAAACGCGGGAGCTGCCGGCGCTGCGCGTGCCGCTTCGGAGCGAGGGTCGAGTGTGGATGGTCCGGGGCGGGTATTTCCGTTGGCAGATCGGGGATCCGGCAGGTGTGGTCGTGTTGCGGACGCCGGAGGGTGTGTGGTTGGCTTGGCCGAGAAGAAGGGAGTTTCAAAAAGTCGACCCGTCGGGGGCGGCCGGTGCCGAGTGGCTCGGGGCGTTGGAGTTTCCGGGGGGATTGGGTGCCGAGGAGTTTCACAGGCGGTTCGAGGTGGTCGGTGAGACGATCGACGATGCCGGAATTTGCCGGGTAGAAATGCTGCCGCGCGAGGTGCGCGCGAGGGGGGCTGTGAAGGGGATGGCGTTGAAGTTCGTGGTGGAGAGCGGTGCGGTGTTGGAGTTTGAAATTCGTTTGGCAAACGGAGCGGTCCTCCGCAACGAGTTCCTTCAGCCGCGGGTAAACCAGCCGGTGGACATGGGAATCTTCCGCATTGAAACGAGCGGATGGCGGGAGGTTGGCTTGTGAGGCTGGGTTGGGTGGCGGCCGCGCTGGTTGCGGTGGCGATCGCGGGAGTGTCGCGTCTGTCCTTCGAGGGAGACATCTTCCGATTGCTGCCCGGCGACCTGCCGCAGGTGCGGGGATTGCGGGTGTTTCTGGAGAATTTTTCCCAGCCCGGGAGGTTGCTGGTGACGGTGTCCGGGAGTGATGCGGATGTTGTCGAAGAGGCGGTTGGGCGCATAGCCGCGGGTCTGGAGGGCGATGCCGAACTCGCGCCCGGCGGTGTGGTTTCCTCGCCGCCTTGGGAATCGCAACCGGAATCCCTTGTCGAAATTGCGGCCTTTCTGGCCCTCAACCGCGGGACCGAGGAGTTCCAGGTCACGCTCGAAGGAATGGCGGAGGGGAACCGCGCAGGCACCTTGGAGGAATCGATCCGGCGGCTTTCCGAAAGTGTGTCTCCCGCCGAGAGCGCGCTGCTTTCCAACGATCCCTACCGGCTTTTGGTCGATGCTCTTCCCAGCGGCGCGCAGGTATGGGCGGGGAGTGATGGATTTGCGAATGCCGACGGCACCTTCCGTGTGCTGTATGTCGAGACGGAGGCTTCCGGCCTCGGCTATCGTGACCTCGGGAGGATCGTGGACGGGGTGGCCGAGGCTGCCGCTGAAGCAGTGGAGGGATTGGATGTGCGCTTGGGGTTCACTGGCGAACCGGCGTTCGTGGCAGGAATCTCGAGGGCGATGCAGAGCGACATGGTGCTGTCCGGGGGGATCGCGTTGGTGTTGGTGGGATTTGTGTTCTGGTTTTGCTACCGGCGGGTGAGGCCGCTTGCGGGGTTGATCCTGCTTTTGTTGTTCACCTTCGCAATCACGCTTGGGGTGGGCGGGCTGGTTTCGGGAACCCTCACGGCGATCGGGGCCGGTTGCGCGGCGATCCTGATCGGGCTCAGTGTGGACTACGGGTATTTTGTGTTCGAGCGGTCGCGGGGCTTTCAGGGGACGGTCGGGCAGTTGCGGGTGGATTGTCTGAAAACTCTCTCGCTGACGGCCGGAACGACAGCGGCGGCATTTTTCATGCTCGATGTGAGCGGTCTGCCCGGGCTGTCGCAACTCGGATTGCTTGTCGGGGTCGGGGTTGTTGTCGGGCTGGGGGTCATGGTGCTTTTCTTCGCGCCGATGGCGATGCGTTGGCGTTCGAATCCGTCGGCGCGCGAATTGGCGATTCACCGTCTCCTACAATCCCCCTCGTGGAATAGAAATGGAGCTGTGGCGACCGGTGTTGTCGTGTGCGTGTGCCTGGTGGCGCTTGCGCTGAAAGGGCCTCCCGCCTTTGATTTTTCGCCGGAAAGCCTAAGGCCCGGCAACACCCCCGCCTATGCGGCGCTGGAGACGTTGACACGCGAGTTTTCCGGGGAGCGCGAGGTGCTGAATCTGCTTGTTGAAGGCGATTCCGTGGAACAGGTGCGAGAAAGGTTGGAGGCCGCAAACCGAAGGCTCGCCTCGGCGCAACAAAGCGGAGATGTCCTCCGCTTCCACACCGCGTTGGATTTCTGGCCGCGCGGCGTGGAGTTGCGGGAAAATCTCGCGCTGGCGGCGGGGGGAGCTTTACCCACGGAGGAGCTTGAACAAGCGGCGTTCGACGCCGGGTTCACCCGGGAGGCCTTTGCGCTTGATGCGGGGATTCTCAACCAGTGGGAGAAATGGAACGCCTCCGGGATGCCGGATTTGCCTGAAAACCCGTCCAGTCGGTGGATTCTCGAGCGGTTTGCGAAAGTTGCGCCTGACGGAAGATTTTTTGCCTCGGGCTATGTGGTGGCCGCGCCCGGAAGCGAGGTTGCGGTGGCGCATGAAATCGCGGCGGATGGGGTGTTGCTGACCGGTTGGCCCCTGCTTGGCCATGAGATCGCCGGGGTTTTGGCGGGAGGGTTGTTGCATTTGACCCTCGGGTTGGCAGTCGCTGTGCTGGGCATCCTCGGGATCGCCCTCCGTAGCGTCAGGCGTGTGGTGGTATTCGCCGGGGCAATCGCCCTTTCGACCGCCGCCCTGTTGGGGGCGATGTCGATTGCCGGGATATCTTGGAACATCTTCAGCCTTGCAGCGATCCTGCTCCTTTTGGGCACGGGCACGGATTACAGCATGTTGATGCTGCTCGCGCTGAAGCGGCAGGGGTGTGACGTGGCAAGGGCACGTCGCGAGGTGGCGCTGGTGATCGCTCTGTGTGCGTTGTCGGCGGTCGCCGGGTTTGGTTCCGTTGGATTCTCGACCCATGCCGGTTTGGCAACGCTCGGGAAAGTCGCGGCGATCGGGTTGGCATTGAACGCCGCCGTCGCGCTCTTTCTTGTTCCCCTCTTCGAGCGGCGCTGGTCTCAGCCCGCCCCAAGCACGAACCGCATATAGAAAAACAGGATCGGCGCGGTGAACAGGATGCTGTCGATCAGGTCGAGGGTGCCCCCGATGCCCGGGAGCATCGTGCTGGAGTCCTTCGTGTGCGCCCCGCGTTTGACCACCGATTCGGCAAGATCGCCAATGACCGCCGCAAAGCCCAAGCCAAGGCCGAGCAGGGTGAGGTCGTCGAAGCGGAAGAGGCTGAGCTTTTCCGGCATGAGTGCATACATCCAGTAACTGCAAAGGAGGGAGGAGATGAGAGCGCCGGCAAAGCCCTCCCATGTTTTCTTGGGACTGATATGGGGAGCGAACGGGTGTTTTCCGAAGAGCGTGCCGAACACATACGCGCCCATGTCGCTGAACTTTGTCACTGCAACCAAGTAGAGGACATAATACTGGCCGGTGGTCATGCCGCTTTCGAGTCGTGGCGTGAGGTAGATGATTTTCGTCACGAAGCTGAACAGCCAAGGAATGTAAAGCAGCCCGAAGACCGTGTAACTCATCGCCCTCAACGGATCATCCGACGCGCCGCGAAACATCTGTCGCGTGAAGACCGTGAGCAAAAACAAAACCGGCACGAGCAGTTCGAAATCCATGCTGTTCTCGGGGCCCTCGCTGCGGATGAACCAGAATCCCCCGAACAAAAGCACCGCGGCGCAAATCAGTCCGGTGAGCGTGAACACGGCAATGCCGTCCACCTCGAGCATCCGGTAGTATTCCCAGAGCGCGCGCAGGGCCATGAAGCCGAGGAGGGCGAAAAAGCCGATCTCCCATCCGGCGAACACTGTGGTCAACATCAGCGCCCAGAGCACAACTGTGCTCGAGAGCCGCATGAGGAATGTGAAGCGTCCGGTGGTCATCGCTTGATTTCGAGACTGGCCGACTTCGCCGGATTGCGCAATCCGGCAAAGCGGGATTCAAAGCGAGGCTTCGAGATGGTCCATCACCCTGGCGAACGGGACAGATTCAAGCATGCCGAAGGCATCGTGGCGGGTCAGGCGATCGCGGGTGGTGGCGGGGCTGGAAATGCCGCAGAGAAACCGGGCCAGTGCCCTTTTGCTCCTCAATGCGGCATGGCCCTCCCTCTGGAGGGAATGGATCGCGGCGATGTGCGTGGTGGTGATGTCAGGAACGGGAGACGCCGGCAGGGAGTCGGCAGCCGCCCCCTCGCAGCCCCCGCAATGGCCGCACGGCGCGTCCATCGTCTCGCCGAAGTAGTCCAAGAGGCGAGCTGTCAGGCAGCCCGGGCCGGTGGCGAAGGCGACGATGCCATCGAGTCGGTCGAGGTCGCGCGCCTCGCGGCTGGTGAACAGTTCGAACAGCCATGTGGCGACCTCGTGCGGGGCGCAGTCCTTCGCGGCGGGTAGGAGGCGGAAGCGGTGGCGCAACCCGGCGGGCTTCAATTCGATATCGCCGGATTCCTCGAGATACCGGAGCGCTTTGATGATCCGGTCGCGCGATTCGCCGAGGGTGGCGGCGGATTGATCGACATCCAGGGTGAGGAGGCGGGTGCCGCGCTTGGCCGAGTCGAAGAGGGATTTGAGAAACCGCTGGCGGGCCGGCGTGTGGCCCGCGATGACGCGTTCCTCCGGATGTCTGAAGGCGATTTGGAAGCGCGAGTGGAACATGCCCGCAGGTTCGAGGAGGCGTTCCTTTTCCAGATGGGCAATCACGGTTTCCTGCACGAGTTGCCGGATATCGGTAGTGCGCGAGAGGTCGTAGCGGCTGATGTCGAATTCATCACCTTGGCGCAGCAAATGGTCGATCAACCGGCGGAGCGATGGCTCGTCCGGCGTGTCGCCAAGGATGAAGTTGCGGAGCACGGTGAGGTCGTCCGCGCAGGCCAGCATCTCGCACCGGGAGAGTTTCCCGTCGCGGCCTGCGCGCCCGATTTCCTGCTGATAGTTCTCCAACGTCTTCGGGAGGTTGAAGTGGATCACCGACCGGATGTCCGCCTTGTCGATGCCCATGCCGAAGGCGATCGTCGCGACGATGATATCGCAGCGGCCGTGCATGAAGTCGTCCTGGGCCGATGCGCGGACCTCGTCCGCCATTCCCGCGTGGTAGGCCCTGGCGGAGAGTCCCCGGGATTTGAGGTGTGCGGCGACCTGTTCGGCAGTGTGCTGGAGGGTGACGTAAACGATGGCCGGGTGCCGGCAGGTGTCGGCGAGGCGTTCCACGAGGAGGTTTAGGCGATCGGTTGCGGAGACCGGTGAGACATGGATCGAGAGGTTCCGGCGGTGGAACGAGGTGATGGTGCAGTCCTTCTTTAGGATGCCGAACCCCTTTCGGATTTCCTCAGCCACGGTTGGCGTTGCGGTGGCGGTGAGCGCCAGCACGCGGGGGATGCGGAGTTTTTTCGCCAGGGCGGCGAGGCGGAGGTAGTCCGGCCGGAAATTGTGTCCCCATTCCGAGATGCAGTGCGCCTCGTCGATGGCGAGGAGCGCGGGCGGGGCCTTGCGGAGACGGGCCAGGAACGCCTCGCTGGCGAAGCGCTCCGGCGCCACATAAAGCAACTTGAGCGAGCCCGAGGTGATCGAGGCGAGAACCTCCGCGGTGCCGTCCGCCGTGAGTGTCGAGTCCAGTCGCGTGGCGGCGATGCCGCGTTTTTGCAAGGCGTCGACCTGGTCCTTCATGAGAGCGATCAGCGGCGAAACCACTACTGTCATTCCCTCCAGAAGAACCGCCGGGAGCTGGTAGCAGAGCGACTTTCCCGCCCCGGTGGGGAAGATCGCCAAGGCATGGCGGCCCTCGAGGAGAATCTCGATCACGCGCCGCTGGCCCTCGCGAAACCCCTCGTGCCCGAAGTGTCGCTTCAACGCGTCTTCCAACTCCCGTGTGTTCGTCATGGCGGAGGATTCAAACCGTTTGCCGCAAGGCATGCAAACCGGAGACGCTCCGATCGGATTTCAACCGCGTGGTTGAAACATCGGGCCGGAGAGATTCGAACTCTCGACCTCTTGAACCCCATTCAAGCGCTCTACCAAGCTGAGCCACGGCCCGTTTGCGGGCGTAATCTGCTCCGGGGGCGGGCCGGATTCAAGAACGAATATCGGTGCGGACCGAACTTGAGAGTTCCGTGGTTTCGCCGGGCGGGAGGGTTTGCAGGCCGAGGCCGGAGTGGATGGCGTTTGGAAAGGCGCTCCAGGGTTCGATGCAGAAAAAATCGGAGTCCGGCTTCTCGGTCCAGGTGGTCGCGCAAATCCACTGGGCGAGGTGGGAGTCCGGGGCGTCGAAGGAAATGGAGCGGCCGAATTTTTGATGGGAGAGGCGGATGGCACGCAGGTCGGGGCGGGACTGGAACCGGTCGATCCAAGCGGGGTCGGAGACGGGAGCGGTGGCCGGCCCGGCGGGGTGGAGCGAGATGTCCCCGGTGGCGAAATCCTGATGGCCCCACTCCGCGCAGGGGAGGGTGAGTGACCAGTCCGGGCGTTCGGCCGCGGGGACATGGAAGTAGTAATGGTGTCCCACGGTCCATGGCATGGGGTTGTCGCCGGTATTGGTGACGGTGAAGGAGGTTTCGAGCGAATCGCCCGTGAGGCGGTGGGTGACATCGAGGCGGAAGGCGAAAGGGTAGATGGCGAGGGTGAGTTCGTTGGCCTCCAGGCGGAGGGTGGTGAAGTCCTCTGCGCCATCCACGATGCGGAAGGGCAAATCCTTTGCGAAGCCGTGCATGGGGGCGGGGCGTTCGATGCCGTGGGCGTCGCGCCAGAGGCCGATCCGGCCATCGCAGAATGTGCGGGCGATGAACGGGAACAGGAGAGGATCGCCGCCGCGGACCTTGGGAACGAGGTCCCAATTGGCGTTCGCAGGCCAGTCGATGACGGTCCAGTCGGCGCGTTGCCATTTCAGGAGTTTCGCGCCATGGGATGGGGACACGAGGGCGGTGGCGTCGCCGCTGGCGAGTTTCACCACGGGTTGGTTTTGGAATGCTTCGATGGTCATGGATTGAGGCGGGAGATGGCCAAGAGGCCTTTGAGGGTGAGGAGCGGGTCGATGGCGTCGAAGAGGGGGACGCGGGATCCGATTATGGCGGCGTCGCCGCCGGTGGCGATGATGCGGGGGCGTTTGCGCGGGAAGGCTTCGGCGCGGATTTGTTGGATGATTTCGCGCACAAGGCCGCGGTAACCGTGCACGGCCCCGGAGAGCATCGCCTCGCGGGTGGTGCGTCCGACGGCCCTGGCGGGTTCGGCGAGGCGGATGTTCGGCAACAGGGCGGTGCGTGTGTGGAGGTAGTTGGTCATGGCCTCGAGTCCCGGTGCGATGACGCCACCTGTGTAGGCTCCGCGGGCCGAGAGCACATCGAAGGTGACCGCCGTTCCGAAATCCACAACGATCGCCGGGAATCCATGGTGGGCGGCGCAGCCGGCGGCATTGGCGAGGCGGTCCGCGCCGATGGTGGCGGGTTCCGGGTAGTCGATCCCGACGCCGAGGGTGGTGTTCGGTCCGACCACGCAGACATTGGCGAATGCGGACTCCACGATGGGAGTCCGCGAAGGGACGACCGAAGACAGCACGACGCCGTCAAGTTCGCGCGTGGGGAATGATTTTTTGAGCAAGGTGGCGGTCAGCGTGGACGTCGGAAACCTGTGGACCTTCCCAATGCGGTCGCCACGGGCCATGGCCGCTTTGGTGAAGCTGTTGCTGATATCGATGAGGAGGACGCGCTTCATGTCGGGATGTGCCCGGGGGTTCAGGCGATCTGAGCCGTCCGCGGATGCCGCATCAACGCGAGAGATCGCCTTGATTCAGGAGCTTGAATCCCTCGCCGAGGAGCACGGAGGTCGCGCACTCGATGTCGTCCATGTGCAGGGCGAGCACGGGATGTCCCCGCGGGCGGACGAGGAGGGGGTAGATGAAATAGACGTTCACCTCGGCCATGAGGAGGGCGGCGAGGACACCCGAGAGGTCGCCAGGGCCGCCGGGAAGTTCGACCACCATGAGTTCGCATTCGCTGTGGGCGATGTCGTGTTCCCGGAAGAGTTCCGCGGTGCGGTCCGGGTCGCTGACGATCATGCGGCTGATGGCCGTCTCCGATGACTCGGCAATGCTCAGTGCCAACACGACGATGTTTTTTTCATCGAGGAGTCGGACGAGTTCGAGCAGTGCGCCAACCTTGTTTTTGAGAAACACCGAAAATTGGCGGACCTGAGGGGTTTTCATTTTTTCCGAGGTGATCGCGCTCATGAGATGATTCCTATTTGTAGGAATATACCATGCTGGTTTCCGCTTTGTCACCTTCGGTCATTTCCAAGCGCAGGAAATA
Source organism: uncultured Chthoniobacter sp. (assembly GCA_964601115.1). GTDB lineage: Bacteria > Verrucomicrobiota > Verrucomicrobiia > Chthoniobacterales > Terrimicrobiaceae > UBA967. Next base: position 22,569 of record CAZRLX010000014.1, read on the forward strand.
CCTGCCGCTGCGGGCGACCGAGATGGCGGCGGTGGCACGGGAGGGTTCCGCGAGCGGCACGGATCCGGCGGGCTGGCCTTTGGCGTCGAACAGGGAGATTTTCAAGCGGGTGGATGCGTCGCAGTTCGCGGCGGAGAACCAGTAATCGTTTCCTGAAAAAAGGTGGAGGTCGAGGATGACGGGTTGGCTGCGCTTGAGAACTCCTGTCCAGTAACCGTCGCGGAGTTGGTAGCCCTCGCCGCGGAAGGGGCGGATGTTTTCCAGCGCCTTGCTACGAGAGCACTGCGGGGTTTCGTTCCAGTTGACCGGGGAGGGTTTCGAGTCGTTTGCGGCGAGGGGGGTGGCGCCAAGAAGCAGAGCAGCGAGGATGGGGTGTCTCATGGCTTGGCGGGGGGGGCGAAGGCGAGGGCGGAAAGTCCCGACATGGTTTCGGCGATTTTTTCGACGGAGGGTTTCGCCATGAAGGAGGCGGAGGCGAGTTCCATCTGGCCGAGGGCGGATTCGATCCCGGCGATGAATTGCCGGACGACCGGGCTGTTGCGGTTGCGTTCCGGGAGCGAGCGGAGACGGGCGAGGAAGTGTCCGGCGAGGGCGGGTTGCACGAGGAGCGCCGAGGGGGCGGGTTTGTAGTTCGCGGCGATGACGCTCGCGGCGACACCCATTTGGCGAACCCAGGCGCCGGTGGCGGCGAGGGTGACGAGATTGTAATCCATCTGCTCGATCAGCGCGAGGCGGACATCGTTTTGGGAGGCGTCGAGTTCCTCGCGGAGGGTGTTCCAGTCGCCTTTCTCGGCAAAGTCGCCGATGCTCTGGCTGCGGGCGAGGAGGTTTTGGCTGGCGTTGAGTTTTTTGGCCAGCATGAGGATGTCGATGCCGGTGTTCCGGAGGGCCTGGGCGTCCCTTGCCTGGACGGCGATGTAGCCGTCGGTCATGAGGATTCCGAGTTGGATCGCGATGAACTCGCGGTCCGCCGTGGCGGCGGCAGCGGGCGGGGATGCGAATTGGGACCAGTTCGGTTGGCATTCCTTGTCCAGGGCGAGAAAGAATTCTCCCGGCGACGGGATGGCGATCGTCTCCACAAAAAGAGTGGACTGCATTTCCTCGAGGGAGAGGGGGGCGTCGTTCGCGGCGGCGGAAAGCGCCAGGCTTGGCAGGCAAAAGGCGGCCATAAGAGAGCGAATCGACATGCCGTGGACCATACGACTGCTGTGGGAGTGATTCAAAGGCGCAAAACCGGTTCGCCCGGTGGAGAGATGATGATGAGGTGGCTCGCGAACGGGGTTTTTCCCCAGAGGGGGATGATTTGGGGATTCAGGCCATGCCTTGAGAAGGACGCGGTGATTTCCTCGCGGGAGGGGAAGTTGATCTCTCCGCCGCGGATCCAGCCCGACAGGCGTGTCCATTTTTCCTCCAGCAAGGTCACCCAATAGCGCCATCCGGTGCCGCGCAGGGCGGTGCGGATCAGGATGAGCGACCCCGAGCGGGAGGCATCGGCCAGGCGGGAGGTCATGCGATCCTGATCGGCTTCGTCGAGGTAGTGGAGGACATCGAACAGGCAGACGGTCGCGCCGGCGGGGATGTCCGTGCGGAGGGCGTCCACAACCTCGTAGCCGACCTCCTCGAAGCCGAAGTAGCGCATGGCCTGCTTGGCGGTGTTGATTTTCCAGGGTTCGGGATCGGTGCCCTTGTATTTGACGGTGATACCCGAGGTGCGGAGGCAGATGCCGAGGATGCCGAGTCCGCAGCCGAGATCCACGACCGGGCGGTTTCGCTTCGCGATGATGCGGCGTGCGACCTGGAATACCGGGTCGAGCGCGAGTTTTCCGCGGACATACCCGCGCACCCAGCGGGAGGGGCCGTATGAGCGGGCGATTTGTTTTCTGGAAAATGCGTCTTCCATGGATGGTGTCAGATTCCCTCAAGAACAGCTTCGCGGATTGGCGCGGCGACAGTCGCCTCGGTGCCCGGTTCGATCCTATGAGTCGCGGAGCGGACGAGGTGCGCGGCGGCGAGTCCGGCCGCCTGGCCCATGGCGAGGCAGGTGCCGATGACCCTCAGCGCGCCCTGGGCCTCGTGGGTCGAGGAGATGCAGCGGCCGGCCATGAGGAGGTTGTCGAAGTCCTTCGAGAGAAGCGCACGGAGGGGGACGCCGCAGGGTTTGCCGTCGCGGGGGTATTTCATTTTCGGGCCCGTGGCGGATTCCCTCAACTCGATTGGCCATGCGGACCGGCAGACGGTGTCCTCGAACTCCGCGCCTTCGAGAATTTCAGTGGCGGTCAGGCGGTGGCGGCCGGCGATTCGGCGGCTTTCGCGAACGCCGACGCGGGCCGGGAAGGTGGTGATCTCGCAGTTCTCGAAGCCGAGCACCTGCGAGCGGAGGTGGTCCTGGAGTTGGGTGGCGAGGTTTTTTCCCAAAATCTGGAGCTTGGTAAGAAATTCCGGATTGAGCGGGCTGTAGTGGTCGCCCTCCGCATCGAGGTCGATGGTGACTTGCACCTGGTCGGGAACGCAGGTCGGTCGCATCACAGCGGCTGCGAGGCGGGGATCGAGGAGACCGCTGCGGATGCCGGCGACGATCTTCCGGGAGAACTCCAAGCGGCCTTCCTCATCCACAGCGTCCATTTTCACATTCCCAATCGAGAAAATATACGCCGGGCGCTGGAGTTGACCTGGAGGGGCGGATTCGCACTCGGCACCTGCGAAGTGGGCGAGGTCCGCCTCACCGGTGGTGTCGATGAAGGCAGTGGCACGGACCGGATCCGGCAACGAGTCGACCCGGACCGAGAGGATGCGTGAGTCGTCGATCTCCACGTCCTGGATGGTTGTGTTCGGAAGAAAGGTGAGGTTTTTTTCCTTCGACAGCATTCTCGAGCAAAAGCGGGAGAAGAGGATCGGTTCCTGCAGGAGGACATCCAAGCGTTCCATGCGCACAGGTCCGGTGGCAGCCCCGTCATCGATCAGCGCGTGGGCGAATTCCTGGGTGAATCCGCCGTTCGCCTGTCTCGGGATCATGTCCGGACTGATGATGTAAAGTCCGCAGATGCTGTGGACGAGTGCATTTGCCACGTTGCCGCCCGGGGTCGGGCCGCGCTCTATGAGAAGGGTGCGCATGCCCGCGCGGGCGGCGCAGATGGCGGCGGCGACACCGGCCGAGCCAGCGCCTGCGACAAAGACATCGAACGCCGCAGCGGGGGTGTGGGGATTGGATTGCTCGGGTGAGTTTGACAAGGTTCTTCTGGTGGAAGGCGGGGATGTTGATCAAATAATCCGTCAGATGGCAACCAACCGCCAGCAGGCAAATTGGACCTCCCCGGCATACGGATCGGGGTTTGTTGCGAGTGCGATGGAATCGGCACCGATGGGGCGGGTGTCGCAGGCGCGTGCGCACGGGGCCTTTTTTGCGCGGAGTGTGTGGCTGTCGCTGGCCTTGTTGGCGGCGCCCGGAACGGCGAATGCGCGGGGGATCGTGCAGAGGCATTGCGCCGCGTTCCTGCGCCGGTTGGGGGAGATGGGGCAATTGTATGTCGAGTTTGAGGGGTTCGAGGATGCCGCCGATTGGCGCGGGTCGGTGGTGTGTCCGAACCATCCGTCCCTGCTGGACGCGTTGTTTCTTTTTTCAAAAATTCCGGAGGTCGATTGCGTGATCGGGCGGAATCCGTGGCGCGATCCGCTGTTGGCGGTGCCCGCGAGGCGCGCCGGTTACGTGCCCAGCGAGCCGGCCGGGATGATGCTTCGCGAGTGCCGGAGGCGGATGGAGGACGGGGCGAACATCGTGATTTTTCCCGAGGGAACGCGGACGGCGGATGGAGTGTTGAACGCTTTCCAAGGCGGGTTTGCGTTGCCCGCGATCCAGTCCGGCGGGACTGTCCGCACGGTGTTCATCGAGTGCGATTCGATGGCGCTGGGGAAGGGGTTTTCATTTTTCAGGAACGCGCATCCGCCGCTGCGCTTCCGGATTTCCACCGGCGAGGTCTTTACGGCATCCCGCAGGCGGCGGGCGCGGGAGTTTTCGAGGGAGATCGAGGGGTATTTCCGGGCCAACCTTCGCCGTGAAGGGGACAGGATATCGAGGATTGCGGCTCCATGATGTCGCGGGGGGTGTTTTGGGCGTGGCTGGGATGGATGGCGGTTGTGCCGTGCGTGTGGAGGAACTGCCGGATGTTCGGTCCTGTGCGGCGCGGGTTTTCCACGAGTGGGAGGGAAGTGTGGCTGACGATCGACGACGGGCCCGATCCGAGGCAGACGCCCGCTGTATTGGATGTGCTTGGGGAGTGCGGGGTGCGGGCGACATTTTTTGTGATCGGTCGGAATGCACGGGAGCACCCCGGGCTGTGCAGGCGCATGGTGGAGGAGGGGCATTCGGTGCAGAACCACACGGAAACGCACGCCGCAGGAACGTTCTGGGCGGCTATGCCGAGGCGCGCGCGGCGCGAAATTCTGGCCTGTTCCGGCGCTGTGCTCGAGGCGACAGGAATCAGGCCGCGCCAATTCCGCGCGCCGGTGGGCATGGCGAATCCGTTTGTGCATTTGGCGGCAGCCGAGGCCGGGTTGCCGTTGATCGGATGGTCTGCGAGCGGGCATGACGGCATCGCGCACGATCCGGGGTGCGTGATTGAAAAAATCCGCCGGTCGGTGCGTCCCGGTGGCATTGTTCTTCTTCACGATAGCCACCTGCGGGGGATGTCCGGGGGAGAGCGGGCTTGCACACTTTTGGAGCTATTGAATACGCTTCGGGCAGATGGATATTCATTCCGCAACGATTTGTGACCGCCCACGAGCGGTTCGAAGGGCAACCCCGGGACGCCAGACACACAGTTTTCAGCGCCCTTGAGTATGGACGCGGCAAAATCCGTAACGATGGATCAGCTTCGCGAGTTGCTGGCAGACAATGCGATGCTCAAGACCGACGTGTCCGGTATTCAGGAGGACACGCCGTTGTTCGGTCCCGAGGGGCTGGGGTTGGACTCGATCGACGCTCTGCAAATCATCATCGCCGTCGAGAAGAAGTTCGGGGTGGCCATCGGAGACGCCTCCGCCGCCAAGGACGCGCTGCAAAGCCTCGGGGTGCTCCAGGATTGGATCAACAGGCGACTCGGGGCCTCTGCGTAGATGGAAACGATGAATCCCGCCGAGGCATGTCCCGATGTGATTGTGATCGGGGCCGGTCCTGCCGGGTGTGTGGCCGGCGCGTATCTGGCCAAGGCCGGGCTGTCCACGTTGATTTTGGAGCGGGAGAAGTTTCCACGGTTTGCAATCGGCGAGTCGTTGCTGCCGTGCGGCAACGACATCCTCCGCGACCTTGGCGTGTGGCCGGAGATGGAGCGGCGGGGGTTTGTGAAAAAATTCGGCGCGGATTTTTGCACTGGTCAAAGCGAGCGGTTCAACAGGTATTGGTTCCGGAAAGCGCTCGGGGAGCGGCATGCGCATACCTACCAGGTCGATCGCGCGAGTTTCGACAGTCTTTTGCTGGATGCCGCCCGGCGGCACGGGTGCGAGACGCGCGAGGGGGTGTCGGTGTCGGGGGTCCGGGAGACCGGGGATGGAATGGTCGAGGTTGGTTGCACCACTCCCGAGGGGACTGCGACATATCGTGCCAAGTGGGTGGTCGATGCCGGCGGACGCCGTGGGATTGCCGGGACATCGCTTGGAATCCCCAAGTTTCCCACCCGCAAGCGCCGCATGGTTGCGCTCTACGGGCATTTCCGAAATGTGCAGCGGAACAGCGGCGACGCTGCGGGGCACACGGTGATCGTTCGGATCAAGGAGGGGTGGTTTTGGTTGATTCCCCTGGCCGACGGGGTGACGTCTGTCGGCGCGGTGATTCCGCCCGAGGCCTTGCGTGCGGCGGGAGGGGATTCCGAAGCTGTTTTCAGGCATTGTGTGGAGGAAAACGCCGAGCTGCGGACACGCATGGCCGGTGCGGTGAAAACCATGCCGCTGCGGGTCACGGCCGATTACAGTTGGAGGTTTCGCTCATTCGCCTCCGGGCGGGTCTTGATGACTGGCGACGCTGCAGGGTTCGTCGATCCCATCTTTTCCTCGGGGGTCATGCTCGCGATGAAATCCGGGCAGTTGGCTGCGGAGGAGATCACTGCGGCCGAGAAGCTGGGTTGTGCGCTGTCGCCGCGCGTCCGCCGTCGCTACACCCGGCGAGTGACTTCGTGGATGAAGCTCTACGGGCGGGTGATCCAGTCGTTTTACGAGCGGTCGGGATTTGAAATTTTCATGCAGCCGATGCCGGTGTTCCAAATTCCTCGGAGCATCGGGTATCTGGTGGGCGGTATGACGGACCTGTCGTTTGCCGACCATGTCCGAATCGCCGCGTTCCGGTTGGTTTGCAACTTGCAGAGAATCCTGCGAATTGCGCCGCGCATTCCGTCGTTGAGATAGGTGGAACGATTTTGATCCGCACGCTTGCCATTTTTGCCTTCGGGGCCATTGCCTTGGTGTTTTTACTGGCGATCCGCAGGAGGAACGGTGTGGTGGGCTACCGCAGCGCGGCGTTCTACAAGGTGCTCTACAACTCCAAGGGGTTTGAATTGGCGATTCTGTTGCGGGGTTTGCTCGGGCGCACATTGAGCAAGGCGGTGGCAACGATGATCGGAGCGGGATACGCGGTGTCGCATCCGGGAGTTCTCGTCGCGATCCGGGACAATATCACCCTGCTCGATCCCGCGAAGGCGACCTTGGCGAATGCCGCGAGGCTATGTATCCAGCAGGCGCTGAACTTCTGCGAATATGCCGATCTCTGGATGGAGAAGGACACGCCCGACGCGGTGGTTGCGAGGATGGGTTCGCGGACGGGGTTGGAGCATATCGAGGCGGCCTGCGCGAAGGGAAAGGGATGCCTGTTGGTGACAGGACATTTGGGATTTTTCGAGTTGGGAGGGCTGATCATGTCGCGGCTGGGATACCGTGTGGTGACGCTCACCCTGCCAGAGCCGAGCGCCGCATTGACGAATTGGCGCTCGGATTTCAGGAAAACATGGGGAGTCGACACGGTGGTGGTCGGTGCGGATGCCTTTTCGGCCGTCGAGATCACGCGGGCGTTGGGGGAGGGCGCCCTTGTGGCTTTGCTGGCCGACCGGCCGTTTGACGGCAACACGGTTCCTGTCGAGTTGCCGCACGGAGAGATTCCGTTTTCGACCTCGCCGGTCCTGCTGTCCCTGCTCTCCGGGGCGCCGATTGTTCCTGTCGGCATCACGCGCGAGGCCGACGGGCGGTTCCGTGTCGAGGCCGCGCCCCCCGTATGGCCCGAGTGGCTTCCTGAGGGACGCGCCGCGACATTTGAGAAGTTCACGCGCGAGTTGGCCGTGAACGGGCTGGTTCCGATGTTTTGCAATGCACCCGACCAGTGGCACCACTACCATCGGCTTTCCAAATGAACTCCGCACTCACACCCCACGGCCCGGGATTTCGTTTTCTCGACAGTTTTGAAATGCAGGAGGGCAAGGGGGTCGGCTGTTGGACCCCGGGCGAGGACTGCTGGTTTTTCAAAGACCACTTCCCCGGAAACCCGCTGGTTCCGGCGGTGATCCTCCTCGAGTTTGCGGCGCAAGCCGCCGGGGTTTACTGGATGCGCAGCGAGCCGCATGGCGGGGGCGAGGTGTTTGTGGCATCGGTGGATGCATTCCGTGTCATGGCGAGTGTGCCCCCGGGATCGTCGCTGGTGGCGGGGGTCGAGTGCGTCAAGTCGCTCGGGCCCTTGGCGCAGTTCGATGTGGGGATTTCCAGGGATGGGCAGCCGGTGGCGAGGGGGCGGATCATGCTCAGCCGGAGGCTCGCGGGGGAGGCGTAGCCACATGACCCAAAAAATTCCTTCGCAGGGCGGGCGGGCATGCCCATAGTGCCGCACTCGATGCGCACGCCATTATACGACCAGCACCTTGCCGCCGGAGGGCGTTTGGTGGAATTCGCCGGATGGGAGATGCCTGTCCAATACACTGGAATTCTGCAGGAGCACAAAGCCGTGCGCGAATCCTGCGGGGTGTTCGACATCTCGCACATGGGCGAATTTTTCGTCGAGGGCCCGGGCGCCACGGCATGGCTCGACACGCTTTTGACCAACAATCTCGCATCGCTTCCCCTCGGACAGGCCCAATACACCCTGCTCCTCAACGAGAGAGGCGGGGTAATCGATGACCTCATCGCCTACCGGCTCGCGGAGGAAAAATATCTGCTCATCGTGAACGCCGCGAAAATCGACGAGGACGCATCATGGTTGCGCCAACACAGCGTGCCCGGTGTGGAATTCACGGACCGCAGTGCCGAATTCGCCGCCCTTGCGATCCAAGGACCGAACGCGGGTGCTGTATTTGAAAAACTGTTTCAAACGCCGATGCCCGCCGATCGCAATCGTGTTCTGGAAATCCAGCCCGGTTCGTTTGCAGCCACCACCGGTTACACAGGTGAGGCGGGGTTCGAGTGGATCATGCCCGCGACGGAGGCGGTGGACGCCTGGCAGGCGGTCGTGGCTACCGGGGCGGTGCCATGCGGTCTCGGTGCGCGTGACACGCTCCGTCTCGAGATGTGCT
>CAZRLX010000015.1:0-12916 GCA_964601115.1 uncultured Chthoniobacter sp.
CCGCCTCGACGAGGACTTCCTGGGAATGAGCTGGGGTGGAGAGAAAAGCGGCGCAGACGGCCAAGATCAGGGGCTTGGGGAAGGATCGCGTGGTTTGCATGGATTGCATTTTATGCCCGGGAGATTTTTAAAAACAAAATCCAATGCTTGGCATTTCTGCTATACACTTAACCAAAATGCCAACGTCCCGAACCAAATGGCAAACCTGCGAACCGAGCATTGGCAGCGTGATCGATGACTTCCGTGTGGTCACTTGGGGATGGCTTGGCCGCAAGCGGGAAGCGGTGGATGCCACGATTGCCTTTGATGGTCTTTGTTTGATTCTCAAAGGGCGAGGCAGTTTCCGTATCGACGACGGACAGATCCACGAAGTCGTCGCCCCGTGCTTTTTCCACATCTGGCCCGGCCCGCGATTCCGCTACGGTCCGACACCTGGCACCCATTGGGAGGAGCGCTACCTGTGTGTGGATGGTTCGAGGGTGGATAAATGGAGGAATTGGGGTTGGCTCCGAAACGCCTCGGTGCCCCAGCGACTCAAAAACGCCACTGCCTTTGTGAAGCTTCATTCCCATCTCGGCGAGGCTTTTGAAAAACCCGACAGCCATTCGATCGACGAAGCCAAACTCGGTATCGAACACCTGCTGCTCCTTCTCAAAATCGACGATGCCAAAAGGCATCCGCTGGATCCTCTCGGCCAAATGCTCGAGAGCTGGCGCGATACTTCGAAACGCCCGGCCTCGCTTCGCAAGGCCGCAGCGTCCCTTGGCATGAGCTACAGTTCCTTCCGTGCAAAAGTGGCAGCAAGAAAAGGCATGGGACCGCACCAATACTTGCTGCACATGAGTATCGACGAGGCCTCGAGCCTATTGATCGGCACGGACGAATCGATCAAAGCCATCGGCTACGCCACCGGCTTCCAAAGTCCAGAAAGCTTCTGCCGCGCCTTCCGGAAAATATGCGGAATGACAGCCACCCGCTACCGAATGATCCACCGGGTTGGGACAAAAAGCTGATCCCCCATCCGCCACCCAAAAATCCACCCCATAATGATATCGTCAATTCCGCAACTTTTTTGACCGATCGGACAAAAAAGCTGCGGTCGGGGTTCATGCGATGCCGGGTGTTGGCGGGTCAGTTTTTTTGTGTTTGGAGACGGGGGGCGGAGTGGCCTTGCTTGCGGATTTGGCCGAGCACGCGCTGGAGTTCATCGACTTTTTCCGGATGCTTGGCGGCGAGGTTTTCCTTTTGCACGAGGTCGGCCTGCAGGTTGTAAAGTTGCACCGGTTGAGTGTCATCAGCCGTGTAGCCATGGCGGGCTTCCCACTCGGGATTCCGGGGGGTCATGTAGCCGGTTTTGGAATCCACCAGCAACCATTCGCCGTGTCGGATGGCATAGGCCTTTTCTCTTGTGTTGTGGACAAGGGCCTCCCGGACGGCGCCTGATTTTCCTTCGAGGAGCGGAAGCAAATTGTGGGAATCCACGGCGGCATTCGGGGGCAACTTGTGGCCGACCACGGCCGCGATGGTGGCCATGAGATCGATCTGCGATACCAGCGCGTCGCACACCCGGTCCGGCGGGATCACGCCGGGCCATTTCATGAGGAAGGGGACGCGGTGGCCGCCTTCGTAGAGATCGCGCTTCAGCCCGCGCAGGGGATGCGAGGACCAGTGGGACCGCCGTTTCTCCCGTCCATAGGCGTAGTGCTCGGGGCCGTTGTCGGCTGAAAAAACCACGAGTGTGTCGCCGGCCATTCCCGCCTCTTCCAGAGCGCCGAGGATGCGACCAATCGAGTGATCCGTCTCGACGATGAAATCTCCATACGCCCCGACGCCGGATTTTCCGAGAAATTCGTCGTTCGGAATAATCGGCGCATGGGGCGACGGATAGGCGAAGTAAAGGAAAAACGGCTTCTCGGCATCCTTTCGCGACACGATGAAATCAACGGCCCACTGGGTGGTGACGGGAATGTTCTGGTAAGGATCCCAACCCGTCACCATCGGCCCCGGGCGACACTCCCAGTTCCCTTCCTTGAGACGCTTCCGCTGGCGGGCGTCCATCATTGTGTCCGGTGCTTGGACCACTTTTTCATTCTCGATCCAGCAGTAGGGTGGAAAATTGATGACATCATCGCCGAAGTTATGGTCAAAGCCGACGGAGAGCGGTCCACCGGGAATCGGCTTGGACCAATCGAAGTCATCCGGGCCGAGGGCTTCATTTTTTTGCGGATGGACATTCTTTTTCTTGATGGCGATCCAGTCCCAGCCGAGATGTCATTTGCCCATGGCTGCGGTAAAATAACCCGCATCACGCAACATCCCGGGCAGAGTCGGAATTCCCCGCCGAAAGACGGAAGGGCCAAACGACTTCACCGTATTATGAAATTCCCGCCAGTGATAACGCCCCGTGAGCAACGCATAGCGACTGGGTGTGCAGACGCCCGAGGAACTGTGGGCGTCGGTGAAGCGCATGCCCTGCGAGGCCAGCTTATCGAGGTTCGGCGTGGGAATTTTCGACGCGGGATTGTAGCAGGCAAGATCGCCGTATCCGAGGTCATCGGCGTAGAGGATCAGAATATTCGGTTTGCGGGGGGGGGGCGTTCTTTTGTTCGGGCTCTGCCGCGGTCTGCATTGAAAAGCACGAAAGAAGAATCAGGGGCATCCACCCCATGCGGAGAAATATTGATGGTATCATGAGACTTAATGGACCGACTCCTCGCGGAGGACTTTCAGCGCGATGTTTCCTTCTCTGTCACCCTCTTTGATCGCGACATAGAACCACTCGGGGCGACCGAGTTCGTCGGTGAGCACGAAGGGCCGCTCGACGCGGTCGGGCTTCCACACAATGCCGTCGCTCATGGCGAATTCCTTGTTCATGAACACCGGCTGGTCGGCGCGACGCCACTTGTCGCCATCCTCGGAAACGAACCACGCCAGGTTCCCGCCCATGACATGGCACACCATGTTGTGCAGGCCGGTGGTCTGGTCGAACCACAGGCAGGCGTCCTCGGTCTGGCGCTGCGCATAAACGGGCTCATCCAAAAAAGTGAACGGCCCCTCGGGATTTTTTGAGCGGCCCACAAATTGGATGCGGGTGATGCGTTCCTTTCGCACATCATCCCCTTTGATGATCATGAGGTATTCGCCATTGCGATGGATCACTGCGGGATTGACGGCGATATTTTTGAATCCCCCATGGGGAACGACAGCGGGGCGCTCCGCGCGCTTGAATGGCCCTTCGGGCTGATCGGCGATCGCCACGCCGGTCACCTGCGAGTTTCTGATCACATCGCGGTGCAGCTTGCCATCGGGACTTTCCGCCAGCTTCTCCCGGAGATCATTCGAAATGTAGTAAATCAGCACCTTGCCATCGACCACGAGCGCATAGGGGTTGTGAACATTCATCACATCCCACCCTTCGGGATTGGTGCTGGCGAGCACTGTGGATTGATAAATGAACGGGCCCTCGGGTGTTTCGGAAACTCCGTGGGCCACTTCACAATCGGTCAGCCATCCGTTGTGCCCGGTCTTCACCGGCCAGCGGGAGTAGTAGGCGTGGTATTTTCCATCAGCGCCTTTGATCACGGAATTGCACCACACCCGGTGGCCGTCGGCGTGCTCTGTGAGAACATGGGGTGCCGGACGGCCTTTCAGGAACGCCTCGCGCACGGAAGGGTCGAGGGGCTCGAAGTGGCAGGCGGGAACCGCATCGGGCTTGGGTGAAGGGCTTGCTGCATTCTCGACAGAAACACTCTGCGCGTCGAGTTTTGGCACCGACGCTCCCACATCGCGGCACCAATCGAGGAGCTTGGCGGTGAGCGCGGAAACCTTCTCGGGCTGAGAAGCCGACAAGTCGTTGGTCTCGGAGGAATCCGCTTTGAGATCGAAAAGCTCCACATTCGCTCGGGCTTTGGGCTGCTTGCTCATGGCAACCAATTTGAGATCGCCCTCGCGGATCGCCCACTGGCGGTTTTCGTAGGCCCAGCAAATCGAATCGTGCGGCATGCCGGTGTCTTTGCCGTCTAGGAAAGGCAGTAGGTTCACTCCATCGATCGGCCATTTTTCATCCAATTTCTCCCCAGCGAGGGCAATCGCCGTGGCGGCGAGGTCCATCTGGGTCACCGGTTTGGTGAAGACCGAACCGGCCTGCAAATGCCCGGGCCATGAGGCAAACATGGGCACCCTCACCCCGCCTTCCCACACCTCGCCCTTGCTGCCGCGATAGGGGGTGTTGAGGGAACCGTTCGGCGAGTTGCGCGTGGTGGCTCCGCCGTTGTCGCTAAAGAAACACACCAGCGTGTCCTTCTCGAATCCCGCATCGCGGATGGCGGCGAGCACCTCGCCGATGGCATCATCCATCGAGGACATCATCGCGGCATAGAGGCGGCGTTGCTCGTCCTCGATGTGCGTGAATTTTTCCTCGATTTCCTTCGGCACCATCATCGGCGTGTGCGGCGCGGTGAAGGAGAGGAACAAAAAAAACGGCGCACCGCTGTCCTTGCGGGATGCCACAAACTTGGCTGCCTCGTTGCCAAAAGCGGTCGTAAGGTAGCCATCCACAACGGCCGGCTCGCGGTTGTTCCAAAGATTCGCGTATCCATCCGTCCCCTTCCCGCCCTTTTCGTCGGGGGTCTGGTAATAAAGCCGCCCGCCGCCGAGCAGGCCGAAAAATTCGTCGAAGCCGCGATTCATCGGATGGAACTGCTCTTTCTGGCCGAGGTGCCATTTGCCGACAAGCGCTGTTCGATAACCCGCCTTGCGAAGATAATCGGCAATCGTTGGCACACCTTCGGCAAGACCAATTTCACTGTCTTTGGGAATCCAATTTAGCACTCCGTCACGATGCTGGTAGCGGGCGCTCATGAGCGCCGCGCGAGTCGGGCTGCATACCGGCCCGGTCACATAACCGTCGGTGAATCGAATGCCGGAATTCGCGATCGAGTCAATGTGAGGGGTCGGGATGTCCTTGGACCCGTGAACTCCACAGTCAGCGTAGCCCATGTCATCGGCGACGATGAAGACGATATTGGGCTTGGGAGGCTTTTCAGCAGCAATCGATGAATCAATGGTGCAAATTGAAACGATCGCGAAAACAATTTTTTTTATAGAGGAAGAGGGCTTCATAATCCGGTGTGGAATGGTGTCGATTACAGCCCCATAATGCAATCAATTGTATTTTTCAAGAGCATGAGTCGGGCGCGGAATGAATTTGATCGAGTGCCAATGATCAACATGGCATTTTATACACGAAAGATCCTCGGTAATGTTTCAATGAAAAAGCCCAGCATCACCCAACGGGTCTTTTGCGGGCAACGAATCTGGAGGCGATTGATTCCCTACCTGTTTTGGCCAGACGCTCGATGTATGCGGGACCCTGGTTGCGCACATGGTATGGACCGCCTTCAGCCATGACCGTGCCGAGTGGGTCCGTGGGGTGTCGGGAGCTTTTCAACACGCCGTCCCTCCATGTTCTGAGGATGGCGACTCCGTGGGCAACAAGGTCCGGACGTGTCGGCGCGAGGTCGTATTGTTCATGGGGATCGGTCTCCAAGTCGAAGAGCATGTGTTCGGGGTAATCGTGGAATCCATCGTGGTATGTCTCGATCAGGATGAATCGGTCCCAGCGGGCGGCGCGTTGGGCGCACCATGCGAGTTGAGACAGCACCAACCACTCCCGCCGGGAGCTCCCCTCCCCTACGGCAAAATCTGCGGCAAATGATTCGCCATCCCACTCTTGCGGCACCTTCAACCCGGCCCACTCGAGGGAGGTTGCCGCGAGATCGATCGAATATATCAACCGGTTGTCGAGTTGCCCGGCACGGGAATCGGTGACTCCAGGCCAGCGGACCACCATCGGCACGCTGTGTGTGACATGGTCGCCGGTCTGGTGGTCCCCATAGACCCAAAGTTCGCCGAGATTTTCGCCGTGGTCGGAGGAGATGATAATTGCGGTGTTTTCATACAGGCCGCGTGCCTTCAATTCCTCGATGATCCGCCCCACATGCATGTCGGCGTAGGCGACACCGGTGTCGTAATTGTCAAACATGCGGCGGGCATCATCCATGGAGGCGATTTCCGTGGGTTGGCGCACCGGATAGGCCGGAAAGCGACGGGCGAACTCGGGATTTCCATACAACCAGCCAGGCTCGGGCACAAAATCGTTCACCTCCTGCGGCGAATGCGGGCCTGCCTTGTTCCAGTGCGCGGTCCGGACCGATTCGTCATACCAAGCAGGAAGCGGATCGTTTGCAAAGGGGTTTCCGAAGTCCAGTGGCGTCCGATAGGGGGTGTGGGGATCCCAAAAGTTCACCCACATGAAAAATGGCTTTTCCTCCGCCGCGTCACGCCGGGAGAACCAGTCGATGACTTGAGGAGAGATCGCGTCGGCCGTTTCCATGCCCCCGCCGCCGGTGTTGTGGATTTCCATGAATCCCGCATACCAATGCCATGCACCGTGGCGCTGGGCAAAGGGCGAGAACGCAACTGTGTGGTAGCCCGCCGCTTGAAAGCGGGATGCCCAGTTGGGATTCGTAAGCCCGCAGGTGAACCCGCGGTCCGCACCCCAGATGCGCGGTTGACTGGCTTCACCGCCATGGTTCACAACACCCGTGCGAATCCCGAAACGCCCTGTGGTCATCGCCGTGCGGGACGGCATGCAGGGGGCGTCGGGGGTGTAGCAGCGGGTGAACACCACCCCCTCCCGAGCCAACTGGTCGATATTCGGACTCGTTCGCCTGTGGTATCCGTAGCACCCGAGATGGTCGGGCCTGAGCGAGTCGATATCGATGTAGAGAATGTTCACGCCAGCTCCTTGATGGAATTGGCATCGGGCTTGCAGACCGGGCTACGGATCAAGGATGTCAACCGACGGTGCCACTCGATGTCCCGCCACATGCCATGGAACTGCGGGCCGCAGAAGTTTGATGTGGCTATCGCCTTCCAAGCGCCTGTGCCTGCGGCGCTGATCACGCCGTGGGCGGTGGATTCCTTGACCCAACCCCAATCCAGCAGCGGCCAGTCTTTGTAGTCCACGATGGACCAGCATTCCGTAGTGACGAGTGGCAGTCCGGATGTCTTGGATACTTCGGCCGCCCTGGCGATCTGCCCGTCCAGCAAGCCCAGCCAGTATTCGGGCTTGGATCGATAAAGGACCTCGGCCCGGTCGACGATATTCTCGTAGCCGACCGGGTCGAACTTCTCGAAATTGTAGCCAACCGTCTTGTAAAAATCTCCCTCCAGAACCATCCAAAGATGGGGTTCCAGAAAATCCACTCCAGCGAAGTCCCCACCCTCTCCGCCCTCCGGCACTGCCACACCCGAGAATGTCAGAGGAAGCCCGGGAAAAGCCTCACGAACTGGAGCCATGGCACGGCGCATCCAGTCGAGAGACTCGGAGCTTCCCCACTTTCGCTCACCTTCCGGTTTGAAAAACGGCGCCCAAAGGTCGAGTGGCCATTCGTTGCAGAAATCCAGAAAGACGACCGCGTCCAAGAGCCCTTCACTTTTCAAGGCATCGAGCACAACCAACCAGATGCGGGCATGTTCCTCGGGACTGTTGATTTTGAGGCGGTGCTCCTCCTCGTCGCGCTGGAACCATGCGGAGAGACCGACATGGATTTTTCTGTCGCGGCATTTCGAGATGAAATCAAAAAGGGCTGGAGCGAGTCGGATGCGGTTTTTCGCGGGACTGCCCCACACACTTTGGTTCCAGCAGGGCAGAATCGTCCACTCCCGCTCCCGGTCCGCCGCGAAGAGGTGCGGGTAGGCATCGATGCGCACGGCGTTGTAACCGCGCTCGGCCAACTCATCCAACACCCGATCCCAGTCCTCATACCCAGCCCCCGGCCAACGGCGCTCGATCCAGGAAAAATCCCACATCGTGATCGCGAGGGGTTCGTCGAATTGTGAAAATGCGGATGTCATGGTGCGGCGGGGGGAATAAAGTTCTACGCGGACTCGATGATGATGTTGCTGTAGCCCATCGTGCCGCCGGTGCGAATGAGGCCGATGGCTCGAGGAACGCGTTTCTTGAAATCAACATGGGGCTCGAAAACCAAAGGCGCGCCATTGAGCACCGAGCGAACCGGCGCGTCGGCTCCCTCGCCGTTCATTTTCAGGAATTCCTCGGCCATCCATGCCTGCCCGATCGTGAAATTTTCAGCGATCACCTCCAGCACGTGTTGGACAGTCGGAGTGCCACGCACCAGCGAGATGTCGATCGTCTCGATCTCGGGAAAAAAGGGAAAGCCCACATCGGAAATAACGAGGGTGTTGGTGTGGCGAATCCGGCAAAGCAGGTTGCAGAGGGCCGGGTTGGTGATTCCTGAGTTGATCATGGTTTTTGGGTTGGTTGGTGTGAATCTGACTAAAAGGGTGGGTCAAAATGGTGACTTCCGTTTTTTAACGGGAACAGAATAAAACGTGTGTGGCCTCCGAATTTTTTGGGAATGGCGGCATTTCATGAAGCAAAAACCTCCGCGCCGTTCGTTTCGATCACACGGCGGTAGAACCGGGCACTTTCCTTAGGCAAGCGCTCCAGCGTCTTGTAGTCGACATGAACGAGGCCGAAACGCTCCCGATATCCCTCCGCCCACTCGAAATTGTCCATAAGCGACCAATGAAAATAGCCCGCCACCTCCGCGCCGTCGGAGATCGCCTTTGACAACTCGAGAAGGTGGCGACGCATGAAGTCGATGCGCTGAGGGTCGTGGACTTGGCCGTCCAGCGACACGATATCCTGATTGGAGAGGCCGTTTTCGGCGATGACCACCGGCACCTTGTAGCGTTCATGGAGAAACAGCGGTCCCCAGCGAAGCGCCTCTGGCACGACCGCCCAGCGGATCGCCGTTTGCGGATGGCCGACGGCATGCGGCACAGGTTCCACACAACCGCCCTCGGAAAACCTGACCCGCTCACCTTGGTAAATATTGACGCCAAAAAAATCCACCGGCTGCGAAATCAACTCCATATCGCCGGGTTCGATCCGCGGCGCATCATCTCCAAGCATGCGAACCGCCTCCTCGGGGTAATGCCCGAAGAACACGGCATCGTTCCACCAAGAGTGCTTCCAAAGCGTCCACTCGCGGAAACCGAACATCTCCCTCCGGGCGGCCTCGATATCCTGCGCTAAGTCGCTATCGGGCACACAAACAGATCCGACCGACGCCATGCCGATGCTTGGTGCGGACTTTGCCGTTGCGCGAAGTGCCTGCAAAGCGGCTCCGTGGGCACGGAGGGCATTGTGCGCCACCCTCGCGACCTCGCGGCGGGGCAGGCATTCGCCGGGCGCGTGGACGCCCGTGGAGTGCCCGAGCGAGACAAAGACAAATGGTTCGTTGAGCGTGAACCAGTGGGACACACGGTCGGACAACCGGTCCGCCACAATGTGCGAAAAATCCGCGAACCACGAAGCGGAGTCGCGGTTCAACCAACCGCCACGGTGATAAAGCTCCAAAGGAAAATCCCAATGGAACAGCGTGGCCCAAGGTTCGATGCCAGCGCCCAGCAACTCGTCCACCAAAGCATCGTAAAAATCCAAGCCTTGCGCATTGATTTTTCCAGTGCCCTCCGGGAGCACGCGGGGCCAGGAAATCGAAAACCTGTAGGCTTGGAGGCCGATCTCTTTCATCAAGGCGACATCCTCGCGAAACCGGTGGTAGTGGTCGCAGGCCTGGTCTCCACTGTGGTTGCCTTTGATGGCGTCACGGCGGCGGCACATCATGTCCCATACGCATTCCCCACGCTCCCCGGCGGTGCCTTCGATCTGGTAGGCGGCCGCAGCCGCACCCCACACGAAATCCCGGGGAAAACCTGTTTTGGAATCTTCGTGTGTCACCACGGATCGGTTTTGAAGGACGGAGCGGGCAAACCTTCCTTGTTGTAGAGCAGCGGACCTATGGGATCGCTGCTGTAGGCGTAGCGCGCGTATTTCGGCGCGGAAAGCCCGGCGGCCGTGAGCACAATCGTGTCCCCTTGAATCTCAGCCTTCGCGGGAACGAACTTCTTATCTTCGCCAGCGAGCTGAAATGTCTGGAAGGGCTCCGTGACGGATTGTGCGGGCTCGATGCCGTTCTTTGTTCCAGCCATGAGGCCTCCGCCGACATGGTCAAATGTCAGCACCATCTTGTCACCTTCGGCCACGGCTGATTTCAACTGCGGGCCCGAGGGAATGATATCCTTCATCCCGTAGTCTCGGTTCAGCGCCCAGTAGGCAAGCCGCTTGCCGACATCCACCTTGTTCTTGGGATGGATGTCCTTCGGGTCGCCGATATCGAGCGTCACCACAAGGCCGGTGTTCGGCAAGATCGACGCGACCTCGCGCTGCGCCTCGCGCACCCCGGCGGATCCTTCGCCCTCGGGGTCGTTTTTTGCAAAGACGAAGGGCGCGAGTTGAACGATGTAAACGGGGAACTCGCCAGAGCCGAACGTCGCCCGCAGGCTCTTCAGGTAGGCGTTAAGCATGTGGAAATACATCTTCCGGTCGCCGCCATTGCTCTCGCCTTGATACCAAAGCATGCCCTTGATCGGAAATCCCCTCACCGGATGCATCAGGAGGTTGTAGAGTCCGCCAAGGTCCGACTTCCTTGTGAAGAACGACGGGGGTGGAGGCGGTTGGCGCTGTTGGCCAAGATCGGCGGCGCTTTGGGCCAACCATTCATCGACTTTCTCAAGTTCCTTCTCGAACGCCGCACGGCCCTCCGGGGTTCGGACATCAAGCGCCTCGAGCGTTTTTTTCAATTTCCCCAAGACTTCGAATTCCTCAATGCCCTCCAATTCCTTGTGCGCCGATTGAGGCAGAAACGCTTGAATCGCGGTGCCGCCGCGGGCTGTGACAACAACACCGATCGGAATGTCCTGGTGCTTCCGAACCTCGCTCGCGAAGAACCAAGCAGGCGCGGAAATCCATGCGAGGTTTTTAGGATTCGCGGGAAGCCACTGGACATCCTCGATGTAATCCTCGTGGGGCATGGCGGAAAACTCCGGCCGGGGCTGGAAAAACCTCACCATGGAATCCTCGCTCCCCTTCGCGGAAGGATCGGGCAACGAGGCATTGACGGCGAAGGCCATGTTCGACTGCCCCGAGGCGAGCCAGACATCACCCACCAACACATCGGTGCTCTCGATGGATTCTCCAACGGACGAGGTGACGCGGAGATTGCGCCCCTCTTTCGAAGCGGCGAGCGGATCGAGAACCACTTTCCAGCCTCCGAATTCGTCCGCGGTGGCTTTCTTGTTCTGCCCGGCGAACTCAACGGTGACCTCCACGCCGGGGGCGCTGCGTCCGGTCACGGGCAGCGGGACATCGCATTGGAGCACTGCATGGTTGCCATAGAGCTTTGAGAGTTGAAGCGTTGCGGCTGCGGGTTGCATGAGAGCAACCAACAGGAGCGAGGAGAGAAGGAGGGGTTTCATTGTTCGAATCCGATGGCAAAGGGCACGGCGGGTAGCCCCTCTTTGTTGCGAAGGCGGGAACCATTCGAAAAATTGGCCGCGTCGTAGCGTGCAGCCTCGGGAGTCGGCACCTCGGGGGCGCTCAATTCAACCGTGTTGCCGACGATTGTCGCCTTGGCCCAATGGAATTTCTTGTCCGCTCCGGCGATCGCAAACCCTCCAAGGGCACCTTCGGAATCAAGGCCCGATCCCACCGAGTCGAAGGTGAGCACCATTTTTCCATCCTTCACTTCATGGGCCTTGAGCATCGGACCCGATGCCACGCTTGAGGTGTCTCCATAGACCTGCCGATTGGCGAGCAATCCAAGCCTGCGCCCCAATTCCTGGGGCTTCAGTGATGCATAGGAGCCCGGGGCTCCGAGATCGGAACCCACAGCAACTCCCGTCATGGGAAGGACAGGGATCAACCGGCGGGCCGCTTCACCCCATTTTGCGACACTGCCGAACCGATTGGGATCTTCGTCCGCCGCTCCCGGGTTGTGGAATCCTCCGATGAAAAACGGCAATTGTGGGTTCTTGAATGCATCGCGGATTCCCGAGACGAGGGCTTGGAGTTGTGCCGAGGTGGCGTCCACGGTCGAGTTGGTGCGGTCGTGCAGGACAAAAACAAACCCTTTCACCGGGAAGCCTGCAATTGGGTGGACCAGCGCGTTGTAAGCTTTGGCAACGGTCGTGTCCGCGCCCGGGGATTTTGGCATGGGCAGGGGGAATTCCCCTTTTGCAATGCGGGCTGCGGCATCCGACTTCCACGCGGCCACCGCCTCGCGGTAGGCCTTGAGCGTTTTGTTGCCACTCTCGGATGCGGGATCAAGCGACTCGAGTTCGCTCCGCAACTCCGCCATGGGGCCATCCTTTGGCAAATGCTTGTGCGCGGCTGTGGGAAGGTAGGCGAGGAGAGAAGCGCCTTGGTGCGTCGCTTGGTTGATGATTCCAATAGGGACGCCGGCTTTTTGCTGGATGGCGGAGGCGAATCCGTGGGCCACCGCATTGATCTGCCCCATGCCTTTTGCGTCCGTCAAAGCCCAGAAACTGGGCAGGGAAAAGTCCTGCAGCGGCGTTGGCGACTCCCCTCCCCGGCCGACATAATGCCGGATCAAGGCATTCTCCCCCGTATTGTCGGGCTGCGGCTTCTTGGGGGCAAGCATCATGTTCTGGTCACCTATGCACACCCAGACATCCCCCACCAAGACGCCCTGAATCGGCGGCCTCCCGGAAATTTTCATCTCCCTTGGCTCGGCCGAGGGTTCCATGGGATCCAATTCGACACGCCAAGAACCATCAGGACCGGCTTGGGTGCTCTTCGATTGACCGGCAAACTCGACGGTCACGGCCTCGCCAGCCGCCGCCTTGCCCCAGATGGGAACAGCGGCGCCGGACTGTAGAACCATGTTGTTGACAAACAGGGCCGCAGGCGTGGTCTGGGCGGTGGTGAGAGCCGGAACGGCCAAAAGGGCGATAGCAATGAGGG
>CAZRLX010000015.1:13016-26739 GCA_964601115.1 uncultured Chthoniobacter sp.
AGGGCGATTTTGAATTTGGGCTCGACGGCTTTGGTGGAAATCACGAGGCGATTCGTCTTCCCCGGTAGGGCTTGCCGGATTTCATCGGGAAAGGCGTTGGCGAGATTGCCGGAGAAGTCGGATTCTTTTTGCAGCACGAGCACAGCGAGGCAGGGGGCGCCCGCCTTGGGGGACTTTCCGTTGGCTTCCAAATCCTCCTCGCGCACGAGGATGGTGGCTCCCGGAGGCATGCGGTGGAACTGGGCGGTGGTGACTCCCTCGGGCAGTTGCATCTGCCACTCGTAAAGTCGCACCGTGTCATCCTTGCGGATGTCATCAACAATCAGAGCGTAGGGCCGCTCTCCGCGCACGATCCCGGCGGTGCGGAAGGCTTTTTGCACAGGGTTTTGCACCGTGCGCATCGTGGGGCCCCACTCGCTGTTCCAATAGGAGCCGGCCCAAATCCGGCACTTGGCGTGCTGGGTTCCCTTGAAGCACTTCACGACCTCGGGATGCGTCTCGGGTTCCCACTGCCGGGCCTTGCGCGCGGGGGTTTCCCAGGCGTAATGCGGGGGAATCGCCCAGTTGTATCCGTAGGGATGCTTCTGATCCATGCGGGCGAAGGCACCGTTTTCATTCGAGACAACGCCGAGCCAATCCCCGCGGGCGGGAGCAAAATCGTTGTTGTCTCCCTGTCCCTCGCCATCGATCAGGACCAGCGAGTGGAACTTGGAGCTGCGGAGACCATTGGAGCCCTCGACGCCCCAGTTCACTCCATCGGCGCTCAGGTAAAAATGCCCGGCGTCGTAGTGTTGGTGACCTCCGGTGTAAAGATCCGGGCGGCATTCAGTCATGAGGTAGAGCGCGTCCTTGTCGTTGCCGCTGCGGGTGGTCATCTGCCCATGGTGCGAGTCCTCGAAATCCAGCGGGAGCCCGACCCAGTCGCGCTCCCACGCTTCCTTGTCCTGCGGCGCTTGGGATGAACCGGCGAACATCCACGCGGTGGAAGTCAGGGGATGGATGCGGTTCACCGGCTTGGATCGGAGTTGCTCGCGGTAGGCCGCGAGATCGGCGGGGGTGTCGGACTTTTTGCCCTCATGCACCATCCACCGGGCGGCCTTGTCGCCCGGATAGAGGCTTTGGAGAAAGGCTCCTTGGCCGAATGGCGCGCACCCGTAGGTGCCGTTGTTGTTGTTGCGGTCCCCGGCCGGGACCACTTGCTGCATTTGCGACGCCGCCAGCTTGCGGAGATGTGGATGGGCGAGGAGATGCTCGCTGCCGCGGCGGGCTGTGGCCACGAGGCTGGCCATGGCGTAGTGGAAGCCCGCTCCATTCTTGCCGTTCGTCTCGAAGATCGTGCCCTGCGGGCTGATCCCGTGGGTGAGGTAGCCGTAAACGGTATCGCGGAGGTTTTCTGTAATGGCGGGATCGTAGCCGTCCTCTCCCTCGATCGCGAGATTCACAAGCCCGTGTTGAGTGTCCCAACCAACCCAGTTCGTATCACGCCAGCGCACGGGGCCGTTCGCACCATAGGAGCGTTTGCCGCCGACCGCTTTGTTGATGATCCGGCGCATGGTCTTTTTCTGTTCCTCGTCCATGTGCATGGCCGTCATGTCATAGGCGAGACCGAGATGTCCCTCGCCGGCAACCCAGTGCATGCCGCGCCAGAGATCGCCGGGCATCGCATCCTCGGCGTTGGGGTCCTTGGCGCGCGCATTCTGCATGTCGATGAGCGGCTCGCGGAGCTTGTAATAATTCACCAGGGCGTTGGCGGCTTTTTTACCCAGTTCCTGGTCTCCGGTGATCAATGCATAGAAGCCGATCGTGTGCAGGTTCCTCGGCCAGTAGGGCACATGGGCCGCGTAAACGCCGATCTTCGGGAACTCCTTGAAAAGATGGTGCCCGTTGCTGCCTTGATTGCCATCGTTTGGAAAGGTCAGCCCCTCCAAATCCCCGGAGGCGAGCTTGGCGAACACCTTGCCGCCATCCGTTTGCGGATCGAGCAGGGTTTTCTCGAGAATGACTCCTGTGGCGATCCACTCCGGCGAGTTCTCGAGCCGCTTTTTGATGGCGGGAACATCCTCCGGCGAGAAAAGAACGCGGGGGTGGATGCCGGGCTTCGGCACTTTCGATCCGATCATCGACTTGTCCACCGCCGAGAGGTCGTAGGCAGACATGGGGATTTTCTCCCTTTCGGTCTCCGGGCCTTCGAAAAGTGCGATTTGCTCGGGGGTGGCAAATTTTGTCCAATGGTCGATTTGTTGCAGCCTTTCGACTTTTTCGCGCCACCCGGCGGGGTCGGCGAGTTTCTCGGGAGTGTCCCCCGGCATGGACCAACCGGGAACAGCATCCCCGGCAAAAGCCCCACCGGAGACCGCCAGCGAGGAGACGGCGGCAAGGAAGACGGCGGGGATTTTCGTGTGCTTGATCATGGAAGGTGAGGGTGGATTAAAACGCCACGAAGCCGCCACGAGGGGCGAGTTTCAGGGTGGGAGCCGAGGGGATTTCGATGATGGCATCTCCGCTCGCGTCATCCGAAAGGATGGTTTTCGCCCCGCCGAAATTCTCCCATGCCACCGGGACCTCGACAGCTTGATCGCTCCCGTTGATTCCGCCGACAAACCAGCGGTCGCCCTTGCGTCGGGCCAGCACAACGAATTTCTCGGGCTCGCCGGCGACAAACCGGGTTTCGTCCCACGACACCGGCAACTCCTTGAGAAACTCCCGCACTTTCTCCGGTTGGGCGCTGAAGGCGTTCACGGCGTCGCACCAATGCAGGAGGCTCGATTGAAATACGAGACCGAGCGCAAGTTCGTGCGCGGCGGTGTTCTTCAATTTGCCCGTTTCGGCTTGGCGGCTGAGGATGCCCGGTGTGTAGTCCATCGGCCCGGCGATATTCCGGGTGAACACGAGATTCACATTGTGCGGCCCAGCTTGGGTGTTCCATGGCTCTTTCTTGAACTTGTAAAGCTCCCCGCCGGCCACCGCCTCCATGGTGAGCAGGTTCGGCCAAGTGCGATGCCATCCGCGGGGCAGGGTGCAACCATGGAAATTGACCATGAGGTTGAACTCCGCGGCATCCTCGAGGATGTCGAGGTATTGCTGGATGCGCTCGGCCTTGTCGCTGTTGAAAAAGTCCACCTTGATGCCAACGATGCCCGATTCCTTGAGCCAGGCCATTTCCTTGCGACGCACCTCGCGCTCGTGCATCAGGTCGCGGGGTTTCTCGGAAACCTCGTTGTGAGGCCCGCCGGAGTTATACCAATACCAGAGCTTGACCCCGCGCTTCTTGGCCTCCTCGACCAACTTGGGCACCTCCGCGCGATCCCAATTCGCATCCACCAGCGAGTAGTCCCAGCCCATGTCCGCAGCGAGTTGGATAAAGGAAAGTAATTTTTCCGTGGATTTCGGGCTGCCGCTGTCCGACCACCACGACCAAGAGGCGACGCCCGGTTTGATCCACGACTCATCTTGAATTTTGGAGGGATCCGCGAGGGTCGTGACGAGGGTCGACTCCACAATCGATGCGAGGGACTTCCCGAGGATCAACAATCTCCAAGGAGAAACCCAGGGGCATTCCACAACCGGCCCGCGCGGGCGATCGGCGGGATTCTCCGCCGCGTTAGGCAAGGACAAGGTCAATTTCCGGGGAGAGATTCCCGCATGAACGGCACAATTTCCGGCACCAAGACCACTCTCGAGAAGGAGAAGCGCACCCGAAGGCCCAGTAGACAAAACCGGCAGGTAGCTCATGCCTCCGCTCATCGGCCCGATCACCCGCTCGTAGGCGGGGGAGAAACTGCCCGGAGCATCGTAGGGCGACCCGTAAACAACCCCGCCCTCCGGAAGAACGAATCCCGTGGACTCGGCAAATAGCTCGGACGGTCCTTTGAGTCCATCGACCTTGTAGCGGAAAGCCACGCCATCATCATATGCCCGGAAGTCGATCTCCAAACGCGCCCCGTCCTTGCCCTCGAACACCGCGGATTGCTCATTACCCTTGTCTGTGACCTTGGATTGTTTCCCGTGCACCAAGGTGTAGTCATCCTCCACCGCCTTGGGCTCAGACGCGCTGACAAAGCGGAGTCCCGTCATCAGATTTGCCTGTTTGAACAGAAGCCCCATCGGCGACCACTCGACCAGAGGTGCTCCATCCAATACGACTTGATATTCCGGTTGGCCAGACTCGCTGATGCGCAGGGCGACTTTTGTGGCCCCAGAGGGCGACGCGAGTTCCAAAACATCCTTGGCTGCTGCTTTGAAAGCCGCGGATTCCGCCAGCGCGGCCTGCGCAGCTTCCGGAGTCGCCAACAAAAAGCCGGCCCATGTGCCCTTCACAGTCCCTTTCGCCTTCCCCTCGGAATCCGCCACGATTTCCAAATATCCCCCCTCTTCGGCGGAATAACCGCTTCTTACAATCAACTCCACTCCATTAGACTCGATCACCGTCGGTCCCGAGTTCACCTCCAACCCAAAACAATACATGCGATAGGTTGCCTCCGGCTTCAAACCCGACAACTCCCAAGAATAGGGAGCGTCCGATACAATATAATCCGTCAGGAGGTCATGTGTTGAACGGCCGTGCGCATAACCTCTCAAATCGCCCTGCAACGTTAAACCCACCGAGGTCGGATTCCCATCGGCATCTACGAGATTTTTCCACTCCATGGAATCCTTGGCCACGCCCAGCCCATTCCAAACCATCCCCATCCCCCGAACCGGCCCCTGCATGGTCATCACCCGGTTGGATTGGTTGAGGTCCACGCCCACCAATTCTCCAGAAGAAACTTTCGAAAGAGCGAAAAAGGCAACCGAAATGGATACAAAAGAAGCGAACTTGGAGGTGGAGTGATTGAAAAACATACAATTCGACCCTACCCAATCCCTCCCATTTACTCCATGGACGAAACCACAGAAAACATTTCTATTTTTGACAAACAAGAAATCCGCAACTTTTTTGACCGATCGGCCAGAAAAGTTGCGGTTAACTGACGCAAGGCAACTTATGAACCATTTGATCTGAGAAAATCAAAAAAGAGCCCGCAACCAACTTCAGGCGGCCTCTTCCTTGTCGCCGGATTGCCCCCGGTATTCCGCGAGTTTGTTGCGGAGGGTGCGGATACTGATGCCGAGCAGATCAGCGGCTTGCGTGCGGTTGCCGTTGGTTTTTTCCAATGCGTCGAAAATCGCACGCTTCTCGAGTTCGTGAAGCGGCACAACTCCTTCGGAGTTGGAGACCGGCGCAGATACGGGAAGATCAGCAGGAGCATCGACCGTCGATGGGATGGATGCGGGAGTCGGGGCGGCTTGCACCACGGGGATGCCGCCCATGATCTCAGGGCCGATCGGGGTTCCCTCCTCGGCGAGGATCGCCGCACGCTCCACGACGTTTTGCAATTCGCGGACATTGCCGGGCCAATTGTGGGCGAGAAGACTCTTCATGCCAGCGTCGGAAAACCCGCTGCTCTTGATGCCGTGCTCGCGGGAGAATTTTTCGAGAAAGTGGGTGGCGAGCACCTCGACATCCCCCACCCTGTCGCGCAGCGGGGGCACTCGCAGCGGGAACACGTTCAGCCGGTAATACAAGTCCTGCCGGAATTCGCCTTTCTCGACGGACTTGAGCAAATCGCGGTTCGTCGTGGCCAGCACGCGCACGTCGACCTTGATCGTCTTGTTGCCGCCAACCCTCTCGAATTCACGCTCCTGGAGCACGCGGAGCAACTTGGCCTGGAGTGCGAGCGAGATTTCGCTCACCTCGTCGAGAAGGATCGTGCCGCCGTCCGCCAACTCGAAGCGGCCGTCGCGCTGGTCGGTCGCTCCGGTGAACGCCCCCCGCTCGTGGCCGAAAAACTCGCTCTCGATCAGCGTCTCGGAAATCGCCGCGCAGTTGACCTTGATAAACGGCTTCCCGGACCTCTGGCTGTTGAGAAAAATTTCATTGGCGACGAGTTCCTTTCCGGTTCCGTTTTCCCCGCTGATCATCACCGTGGCATTCGTGCGGGCCACGCGGTGGATGAGATCGCGGAGCTGCACGATCACCGGGCTTTGGCCGATGATTTCGCGCTGCGAAATGCTGTCGCGGTTCAGAAAATCCGTGACTTTAACCGCCCGCTGGAACTCGGACGCCTTTTTCAACACGAGGTCGATCTGGGGCATCGAAAACGGCTTTTGCACGTAGTCAAACGCCCCCATGCGCATGCATTCGACAACCGTCTCCACACTGCCGTTCGCAGTGATCATGACCACCACAGGGCGCGGTTCACTATGAGACAACCGGTCGATCAACTCCCGCCCGTCCCCGTCGGGCAACTCCATGTCGAGGAAGATCAAGTCATGTGTGCTGGAGGCCAGACGCTTCTCCGCCTCGGCGATGGAACCGGCCGTGGAAACAGCGAATCGCTTTCCCCGAAGCCGTTCCTCAAGGGATTTGCGGATGATCGGGGTGTCGTCGACAATCAGAATGCGGTCAAGCGCCATGTCAGGTCAAAATCGGGTGGAACACGCGACACGCTACTGGATCATCGGAGAGGGTCAAGAGTTCATGGGCAAATTTTGCCGGGACAGCCAAAGCTTGACACCCCCTGCAGGAACATTTTCTCAATGGGGTGTTCCTATGAAACTCACCCCATTTGGATTCGTGGCCCAGACCGAAGGATTTCTCCGCGAGGCATTGAGCCTGCCGCCCGTCGGAGGCGGATCGTGGTCCCTCCAACGCGTCATCAATTTCACCGACCAGGCCGGCGCGTTGCAGGTGTTGCTCAACCCCGAAGCCGGCCCTCAAAAGGTGCGCATGACATTCCATGCTCGGCAGACCGGCTCCTTCAAGGACTCCGGCATTCAAGGTTGGATCGAGTTCAACGATGGCGCATCGAAAGACCCGTTTGTGTTGAAGCAGACCAATTCCACACGGGCCGCCGAGGAGATTTTCGATATCGTCGACCGTGCCCTGACCCATCTTCCCGAGTGGGACAATTCCTCGGGCATGTCCGCTCCGCCCCCAGCGCCCCACTCCGGCGCGGGATTTGCCCCGCTCATCCCCTCCAGCGCTCCCGCGGCAACCGAGTCCTCCACGCCGGAGGACCCTCAATCCTTCATTGATTCGATCTTCGGAGGCAACCCGGCCGCTACTGAGGCACCGAAGGTCGAAGATCCCCAATCCTTCATCGACTCCATCTTCGGAGGCAATACCGCCGAACCTGCGGCCCCCGAGACTGAGGAATCCGCCGAACCACCGGCGGTTGCCGAACCTTCCGCGCCGGAGGCTGCTATGGAACCCCCGGTTTCAGACGAAACCCAGGAGCCCCCTGCCGAAGCTCAGGCAACTGAAGAGTCCGAATCGCCCGCCAAAAAAGCCAAAGCACCGAAAGCCAAAAAGGCCGCGAAATAGCCGCCCCCCCTTTCCATTTGGTTCGGGAAATTGCGCTCTTCGTCCTTGCCATGCCATCCCGTGGCGACATGATGCGCGGCTCGTTGCGGCGTTTTTGACACGCTGGAACACTGGAGTCCCATGGCACTCGTTCGACTACTCGGCAACCTCTATACGAATTTCCTGACCTTCCTCGGCCAGGTGGCCATTTTGGCGTGGGAAACCCTCCGCTCGATCGCCTGCGGGCGCATCCGTTTCCGCCTCGTTCTCCAACAAATCGCCGAGATCGGCTACCGCTCGCAACTGGTGGTCATCGTCACCGGAGCCTTCACTGGTGCCGTCTTCACCGCGCAGGCGTATTTCCAGTTCGCCGCCCTGAACATGGAGACCGCCGTCGGCCCTGTGGTCGCCCTCTCGATGTTCCGCGAACTCGGCCCGACCCTCACCGGCGTCATGGTCGCGGGACGTGTCGGCGCGGCGATGTGCGCGGAGATCGGCACCATGAAGGTCAGCCAGCAAATCGACGCCCTCCGCGCCCTAGCCGTCAATCCCGTCGACTACCTCGTCGTGCCCCGCGCGGTGGCGATGTTCATTTCCATGCCGTTCCTCGTCGTCGAGTGCGTGGGCTTCGGCATCCTCGCCAGCTACTACACCGGCGTCCAGGTGCTGAATATCCCGGGCGTCTACTTCCTCGCAAACATCCAGAAATGGACCGACTCGAGCGATATCGTCATGTCCCTGGTGAAAGGCTTTTTCTTCGCAGGAGTGATCGTGTTCATCAGTTGCCGCGAGGGCCTCGGCGCAAAGGACGGTGCCGTGGGCGTGGGCCGTGCCACCACATCGACGGTTGTGAACTGCTCGCTGGCCATCCTGATCTCAAATTTCTTTCTCACCATGGCCCTCAACATCTTCTTCCCCGCTGGATGAACCCCACGGGCTCGCCATTGATCAAGGTTCGCGACCTGGTTCAAAAGATCGGCTCGCAGGAAATCCTGCGCGGCCTTTCGATCGATGTGTTTTCCGGCGAGACACTCGTGCTTCTGGGAAAAAGCGGCGGCGGCAAAAGCGTGTTCCTCCGCCACCTCATCGGCCTCATGCGTCCCATCTCGGGCAGCATCACCTTTGAAAACGAGGAGATCACCACGCTCGACGAACGCGCCTTGGAACCCGTCCGCCGCCGCATCGGCATGCTCTTCCAAGACGGGGCGCTCTTCGATTCGATGAATGTCTTCGACAACGTCGCCTTCCCCCTCCGCGAGCGGGGCGAGAGAAATCCAGCGACCATCGCCCAAAAAGTCGCCGAGTCCCTCGCCATGGTGAACATGACCGGCCACGACAAAAAGATGCCCGTCAACCTCAGCGGCGGCATGCGCAAACGCGTGGCCCTCGCTCGAGCCATTATCTCTCCCCCGTCGGTCATCCTCTACGACGAACCCACTGCGGGCCTCGACCCCATCGTCTCGGACAGCATCAACAAACTCATCCGTCACCTCCAAAAGCAACTCCACGTCACATCCATCGTGGTCACCCACGACATGGTCAGCTGCTTCCACATCGCCGACCGTGTCGCCCTCCTCGACCAAGGCCGCATCTATTTCGTCGGCTCACCGGAGGAATTGAAATCAACCACCGATCCGGTCATCCGGGATTTTGTGGATGGAAGATCCGGCGAGACCATTTATTGAAAACCAAACACCCATGAGCACTGAAGATCGCGGAACACAACTCAAAGTCGGACTTTTCCTCCTGGCTGGCCTCGTCGTCGTGGGCCTCATGGTCGTTTACTTCGGCCGCCTCGGCGAGGGCTTCGCAAAATACTATACCGTGCGCGTGGAGTTCACGAACGCCAGCGGCCTCCTGCGCGGCTCCGAAGTCCTGCTGGCGGGCGCAAAGGTCGGCCGCGTGCTCAACGCTCCGACCATCTTGCCGGACATGAAGGGCATCTATGTGGATGTCCGAATCCTCGAGGAAGTCCAAATCCCCGCCGACAGCACCTTCGCCATCGGCAGCTCGGGCCTCCTCGGTGACAAATTCATCGAGATCAAACTCGACGGAAATGGAAAAAAGGAAGGCTTCATTCAACCGGGCGATGTCATTCAAGGTGCGGATGACTCGGGGGGCCTTGCCTCGATGACCGATGGCGCGGGTGAACTCATCGCGGAACTCAAGACCACCGTGAAAAACATCAATAACGTCGTCATCAAGCTCGACCAGACCGTCCTCGCAAAAGACGAACTCGCGTCGATCAGCAAGACGATCAAGAACCTCGAAACCGCCACCACCCAGATCGCCGACGCCTCGGGCAAGGCGGGCAAACTCGTAGCCGAAGCGGACAAGACACTCATGAGCGGCAAGCAGGCCGCCGAGGAACTCAATAAAACCATCGCGTCGATCCACAATCTCGTGGATCAGATTCGCTCGGGTAAAGGCGTCCTCGGCACTCTCGTCAGCAACCGCCAACTCGCCGAGAATCTCGAAGCCCTCATCATCAACCTCCGTCGCCACGGCATCCTCTGGTATAAGGACACCGTGAGGCAAACGGCTGGCGACGCGCAATAACCCCCCGCCTTGCCAATCGGTTCTTGTTGATCTCTCCGGCCTCCCGATAGGGTCGCGAAATGAGCGGCCCGTCACAGGAAAAATCGGCCCACGCGCGCCTGACCCGTTGGATTCTTTGGGCGATGCTCCTGGGCATCGCCACAGGCTCCGGCCTCCACTCCCTCCTGAACGCACTCGACCCCGATTCGCCCATCGCCACGGGACTGCGTGAAGGGTTGGTGAACGGCGTGTTCCACGTCGCAGGTCAGGCATTCCTGCGCCTGCTCACGGTTCTCGTGGTTCCCGTGGTCTTTCTCTCACTGGTCTGCGGATCGGCGGCGATGGATGACATCCGCAAACTCGGACGCGTGGGTCTCCGGGCGCTTGCCCTATACCTGGTCACTACCGCCGTTGCGATCTCCATGGCCATGGGCCTGGCGCTCCTGTTCGGTCCAGGGCGGGGCTTCACCCTCGATGCGGGAGCCAACTTCGAAGCGCGCCCGTCCCCGCCGCTGGCGGACACATTTGTAAACATCGTTCCCAAAAACGCCCTCGAGGCCATGGCGGAAGGAAACATGCTTCAGATCATCCTCTTTTCCATTCTGCTCGGATTGGCCCTCACCCTCGCAGGAGCTTCTGGCAAGCGAGTGTTGGCGGCTTTCAACGACTGGAACGACATCATCATGAAACTCGTTGGCATCGTCATGTCGCTTGCTCCGATCGGTGTCTTCGCCCTCATCGCCCGCACCTTCGCCAATGAGGGCTTCGGTGCGTTCGGGCCGTTGATCGGGTATTTTCTTACTGTCCTCCTCGCCCTCGCCCTGCACTGTTTCGGCGTCTATCCGCTGCTACTGAAAATACTCGCCCGTCTCCCCATCGGTCCGTTTTTCCGCAAGATGCGCGAGGTCCACCTCTTTGCCTTCTCGACCGCCTCGAGCAACGCAACCATCCCCGTTACACTCCACACCGTTGAATTCCGCATGGGCGTTTCGAATCCAATCGCCTCGTTCACCGTGCCGCTCGGCGCGACCATCAATATGGATGGCACCGCCATCATGCAGGGAGTCGCCACCATCTTCATCGCCCAAGCCTATGGACTCGAACTCGGCCCGCCCCAACTGCTGATGGTTGTTCTCACGGCCACCCTGGCCTCGATCGGCACCGCGGGCGTGCCGGGGGTGGGCCTCATTATGCTCAGCATGGTTCTCACCCAAGCAGGTCTGCCGGTGGAGGGCATCGCCCTCATTCTCGGCATCGACCGACTTCTCGACATGGCGCGCACAGCAGTCAATGTCACCGGCGACGCCACGGTCTCCTGCATCGTCGCCCGCTCGGAGGGGGAACTCGATACCGCCCTCTACAACGACCCCGCGAAATAATCCACTCATGACTCCATCCACTCTTGGCCCCGTCACCGCGGGAATCCCGAAAACCCTCCGCCCGAACCGCGACCGCTCCGTATCAAAAGCCTCCGCACGCGCCAAGCCGGCGCCCTCGCAGTCCTTCTCGTTCAAACTCAAACCCGCCGATATCGCGCGCCACCTGAACCGCTTTGTCATCGGCCAGTCGGAGGCGAAGAAGGTTCTCAGCGTGGCCCTCTGCGACCACTTCCAACACGTGCGCCTCACCCTCGAGGGCCAGGACGCCCCGTTCTATCAAAAACAAAACGTTCTCCTCCTTGGCCCCACCGGCGTGGGCAAGACCCACCTGATCCGATCGGCGGCGGAACTCATCGGCGTTCCGTTTGTGAAAGCGGATGCCACCAAGTTCAGCGAAACCGGCTACGTGGGCGGAGATGTCGATGACCTTGTGCGCGACCTCGTGCGGCGCGCGGGCGGGGATGTCCTACGCGCCTCGCACGGAATCATCTACCTCGACGAGGTGGACAAACTGGCCAGCAATGCCGAGGGCGGCGGACGCGATGTCTCCGGGCGTGGCGTCCAGACCAACATGCTCAAAATCCTCGAGGACGGCGACGTGCCGGTCATGTCGCCGAACGATGTCAGCGGCCAACTCCAGGCAGCCATGTCGGCGGCGCGCGGAAACACCCCCGGCATGCCCGATACGATTTCCACCAGGCACATCCTCTTCATCGCCAGCGGGGCGTTTGTCGCCATCGATGACATCGTGCGCAAGCGTCTCGGAACCACGAAACTCTCCTCCGGCCAAGCAACTTCGCGCGCTTCCACTGCGGATTTCATCTCCTTCGGCCTCGAACCGGAATTCGTCGGTCGCCTGCCAGTCCGCGTCGCCTGCCATGCCCTCGACGAGGACGATCTCTTCCATGTCCTCAGCCGCAGCGAGAGCAGCCTGATCCACCAATACGAACGCTCCTTCGCAGCCTATGGCATCAAGATCCGCTTCGAGGACTCCGCCCTCCGGCGCCTTGCCGCGCTGGCCCGGGAAGAGCAAACCGGCGCTCGCGGACTCATGACCGTCCTCGAACGCACGTTTCGCGATCTCAAGTTCCGCCTGCCCTCATCAAAGGTGAAAACCCTCGCCATCACAGGCGAGACGATCGATGCGCCGCTCAAGGCCCTTCAAGCCGCTCTTGGAAAAGCTGGAAAGCGCCCGGCAGCCTAATCGAAAATCAGGACAAGATAGGCCCCGAACAACACCAAGTGCACAAACCCGGCGAGCACATTTGTCCGGTTGCCTGAAAAGACGAGCATCCCGACAAACAAGGTCGCCGTCAGCAGCACGATTTCTGTGGGTGGCAATCCGAGTTCGATGTATTTGCCGGTGGCAAAGCCGATGGCCAAGACCGCAGGCACCGTCAGGCCGATCGTGGCCAACGCTGAGCCGAGAAGGATGTTCACAGTGCGCTGAAGCGTGTTGCCCCACGCGGCCTTGCATGCGGCCAATCCTTCGGGGGCGAGGACGAGCAACGCGACCACAAAACCAGCCAGCGCCGCAGGCGCTCCGAGCGACTGCAATCCCCCTTCCAGCAACGCCGCGATCTTTTTGGAGAGAAGAACAATCGGAAGCAACATCAGCACCAGGAAGACGGCATGGTATCCCGTGGATCGGGTGGCGTGCCCTCCGTGCGCATCGCCCCCCCCTCCCTCCCCGGGCTGCTGGTAAAATTCGCGGTGCGTCGTGGATTGGAGAAACAAAAACACCCCGTAAAGCACCACCGAGGCGCAGATCAAAAACCCCGCGAGCAACGGCGAGGCGGAACTCCCGGGGCTCGATGTCGTGAAACTCGGCAGCACAAGGCACAAAATCGCCAGACACCCGAGCACCCCCAAAAATCCTCGCGCGCCCTCCAGATTGAAGACCTGCTGGTGGTGTTTCAATCCCCCGAGCAGCAACGTGAATCCCAGCATGCCGTTCAGCACGATCATCAACACCGAAAACATCGTGTCCCGCGCAAGCGTGGGCGCTTCCTTTCCCTGCAACATTAATGCGGAAATCATCACCACTTCGATCGTGATGACCGAAAGCGTCAGAATGATTGTTCCAAATGGCTCCCCCACTCGCTCGGCAAGGCACTCGGCATGGTGGACCACGCGAAAGGACAGCCACAGCATCGTGAAGAACACCCCTGCAAAAAGCCCCCATAGCACCGCCGGATTCGCAGGGGATTCAACCCACGGACGCCCCACCGTCCACAGGATCAACACGACTCCTGACCCGATCCAAAGCGCAAGTTCATCCCGAAGGACAGAGGGAGGTTTCCCTGTTGAGTTCATCGGGCGGATTCAATAGGCCCGCCGGCCCCGCGATCCAAGGACATTCACCAAACGGCTCTCAGAACTTTTTGCTCTTTTTTTTCTTCGGGCCGTCGGACGCCTTCAGGGGCACGAGGGAAATCTCCACCGGTTGCACCTCCGTCTC
>CAZRLX010000015.1:26839-30808 GCA_964601115.1 uncultured Chthoniobacter sp.
TCCAACAACCGGTCCACCAGCGCCGTGGAGAGATTCCCCTTGTCCAGCCTCGCCCGCACGTCCGTCAGCAACCCCTCCACACGCCGACTTTCGACCTCATAGGCCGTGGGCAGCGTGCCCCGCCGGATTTTCATGCGGGTGAAGCGCTCGATGTGCTGGATCTTGTAAATGTCGCGACCGGTGACAAACGTCACCGCCATTCCCTTCCGCCCCGCTCGCCCGGTCCGTCCAATGCGGTGCACGTAGTCTTCGACGTCGTAGGGCAGATCGTAGTTCACCACCAATTCCAGTTCATCCACATCGATCCCGCGCCCGGCGACATCCGTCGCAACAAGAAACTCGAACTCGGCCTTCTTGAACTTGTCCATGACCCGTGTGCGCTGCGCTTGCGAGATGCCCCCGTGCAACCTGTCGGCGGAGAATCCCTGCGCGACGAGGTGGTCGGCAAGTTCGTCGACCATCCGCTGCGTGTTGCAGAAAACAATGCCGAGCTTGAATCCGTGAAAATCCACCAACCGCTGCAACGCCTCGAACTTCATCCGCTGCGGCACCTCGTAATACCACTGCTCGACCGTGGGCACCGTGAGTTCCTTCTGCTCGATCTTCACCGATTGCGGATCGCGGGAGTGGCGGTTGATGAGTTCCCTGATCGGCTTCGAGACCGTCGCGGAGAAAAACACCGTCTGACGCTCCGCGGGCGTGGACTTCAGGATTTTCTCGATGTCATCGCGGAAGCCCATGTCCAGCATGCGGTCTGCCTCGTCGAGGATGGCCATCTTCAGGGAATCCAACACCAGCGTTCCTCTTTCGAGGTGGTCCATGATCCTCCCGGGCGTCCCGATCACGATCTGCACCCCCTTGCGGAGTTCGTGGAATTGGCGTTCGTAGGACGCCCCGCCGTAGATCGGCACGGCGTGGATGCCGTGTTTGTGTGCGGCGAGTTTGTGCACCTCGTCAGCCACCTGCGTGGCAAACTCGCGCGTGGGGCACAGGATCAAGACCTGCACGGAACGGTCCTTCGGCTGGCAAATCTCGATCGCAGGAATCGCAAAGGCAGCGGTCTTGCCAGAACCCGTCCGCGATTGCCCGACGACATCATGCCCCTCCATCAACACCGGAATCGCCGCCGCCTGGATCGGCGAGGGCTTCTCGAATCCCAATCCCTCCACCGCCTTCAACACTTCCCGCGAGATTCCCAAATCCTGAAATAACAAATCACTCATCGCGCACCCGTATCCACTTTCACTTCCGGCGTCACGGAAGATCGGGGGATTTCGCGTATCGTTCAAAAAAATGCCTCCCACCCCGCGCGTTGAGTCTTCATGATCCGGCCCGACCTCATTTCATCGCGCATGGGCCAATTCAAGATCACCCCGCACTCAAAAAACCTCCCCGATGGAGCTAAGCTGACCACCTTGCGCATCGAAGGGGATATCGATCCGAACACCGTCCGCACTCTTCAGGACCACCTCCTCGAGGCTGTCACAAAAAACCCCACCCACCTCCAGTTCGACCTGACCGCAGTCAATCAAATCACCGGCGCGGGAATCATCCTCTTCCACACCGCCCTGCAAATCCAGCAACGGCGCGGGGGCACATTCTCGCTGGTCAACACAAAGCCGAAAATCGAGTCGCACCAATTCGAGACATCCGAACTGCCGAACAATGCCACCTTGGTGAAACTGGCTGGAAACCTCGACTTGCAGGGAGCCGCGACCGTTGAACCGAAGCTGTTGGCTATCTGCCGCGCCGACCAACCCCGTGTGCTTGTCGACCTCTCGGCCATGGACTTCATCTCATCCATGGGCATCCGCCTCCTTCTGCAAGGCTTGAAACTCGCTTCGGCGGCGGGCGGGCGACTCCTCTTCCTCAATCCGTCGTTCCAGATTGCCTCGGCCCTCGAAATCGCCGGATTCACCCCCTACATCGCCCATGGTGCGGCGGAAGACGTCGCAGCGAACATGAAATGACCCCGCCGGATTCCCCCACCCGAAAACGTGGCTTCGGCCTCTCGACCATCACCGGCGCGAGCATTTCACGCCAACTCCAATTCTACATCGGCATCGCGGCGACCCTCGCCACCGCGATCACGATTTTCATGGTTTACGAATTCAGTCGCGCCGAAATCCGACTGCTCATCAACGACAAAGCAACCGACCAGGTTCGAGCCTCAGCCGCCCATCTCGACGAATTCATTAGCCGCGCGGCCCTCCTTCCCCGCATCATCGCCGCAAGGCAGCGCGCCCACGGCACGGAACCCCTCGCCGATTGGCAACTGTTCCTCAACGAACTCCTCGCCTCGGTCCCCGCGGATGAAATCTACGGCCTGAACATCGCCTACCAGGAAAAGGCCTGGAACGAACCCTTCGCGATGCCTTGGGTGGATCGCGATCGCGCCCCTGAGCTGACGATCGTGAACTACGACTATCACGATCCCAAGCACGCCTGGTTCCACACGCCGAAACGCACCGGCAAAATGGTCATCTCCGAGCCCTACCTCGACTCTGGAGGTTCGGATATTCGCATGGTCACGCTCAGTTACCCCGTCGTGGTGGATGGCCGCTTCGTGGGCGTCGCAAACGCAGATCTCTCCCTCGAGCACATCGAAGAGATGGTTTCCGACATCCATCTGACTCCGGAGTCTGGATCAATACCCGACCAAGGAGAGTTCCCCCAATTTGCCTACCTCATCAGCAAATCAGGAACCATCATCGCCTCGCCGGAGAACCGATTCGACGACATGGACGCGCCCCCATCGAACGCCCTCGACCTTCCGGGCGGCTCCATCGTTGCCGCGTCCGCCGAGGGAAGCACACTGGTTCGGACGAATGGCGAAACACGCCTCCTCTACTGGACCACAGCTCCACTGACCGGTTGGAAGCTTGTGCTCAACGTCCCCGAGCGTCTCCTCCTCGACCCGGTGCGGAGCATCACCATGAAAACCCTTGCCGTCACAAGCGGTGGACTCGTTCTCGCCTTTTTCCTTATTCACTTCATCGCGGTCCGCCTCGCCGAACCAATCGGAAAGCTCCGCGAAGCGGCTGTTTCCCTCGAACAAGGCCACTTCGAGGACTCGGCCACCGCCCGACTCGCCACCCGCCATGACGAGATCGGACGCCTCGCGGAAAGCTTCCGCAGCATGGCCGGACAGATCAAGGCACGCGAGATGCAACTCGCCGACTGGAACCAGAAACTCGAGGCCACCGTGCAGGAACGCACCGCGGAACTCGCCCGCGTGCTTGACGAGGCCCAGCGCGCCCGCCACGACGCCGAGGCGGCAAACCGCACCAAGAGCGCCTTCTTGGCGAACATGAGCCACGAAATCCGCACGCCCATGAACGCGATCATCGGCTACAGCGAGATGCTCATCGAGGAGGCGGAGGAGATCGATCAACCGGGACTCATCCCCGACCTTCGCAAGATTCGGAACTCCGGCCGCCACCTCCTCGACCTCATCAATGACATCCTCGACATCTCCAAGATCGAGGCGGGAAAAATGACCGTCTTTTGCGAGACCTTCGAGATTGCCTCGGTGATCCGCGACGTCGCCTCGGTAGTCGAACCCCTCGTTCAGAAAAACAAAAACACTCTCACCTTCTCCATCCCAGACAATCTGGGTTCCATGCACAGCGACCTGACCAAAGTCCGCCAAACCCTCTTCAACCTCCTCGGAAACGCCGCGAAATTCACCTCGGAGGGCACGATCACCCTCTCCGCTTCCCGCTCGGGCGGCGAGGATGGCACACTCCGCATTTCCATCTCCGACACGGGAATCGGCATGAGCCCCGATCAACTCTCAAAACTCTTCCAGGTCTTCACGCAGGCGGACCCCTCGACCACGCGCAAATACGGAGGCACCGGACTCGGACTGGCGATCAGCAAACGCTTCTGCCGCATGATCGGCGGTGACATCACCGTGGAAAGCGAGGTCGGCAGAGGCTCCACATTCCACGTCACCCTCCCCATGCG
>CAZRLX010000016.1:0-28751 GCA_964601115.1 uncultured Chthoniobacter sp.
CCTCAGCGACTCCTTCGACGCCTGGCACCAACGCCACTTTGCCGGCAGCCCGAACAAGCACGGCCTACACAACGGACTCAACCTCATCGGGATCGACCCCGCACCCATTCTCCTCGCCTGCGCCGCCGACCCGGAGTTCCGCTTCAGCAACCATGTCCGCTCCCAAGAACCATTCTTCTCCGTGGTCTTCCCGAACACGCCGGGGTTCACTCTCGTTTCACGCTACCCATGGCTTGTCCCCGACGGGGAACACGCAAATCCACCGGCATGGAAAGTCAGCTTCACCGCGCAAGGATCACCCGTCAAAGCCACCGCCGCAAGCCAAGCCCCCTCCACACCCCGCCTCGACTGGGTGCGCGAATCCCACCTCCCACTCAGCATTGCCACGCGCGGACTCCTCGCTGGACCGCAAAACGCCCCCGAACTTAGCGCCGGCGGCCGACGGTTCGCGGAACTCGTCGGCGGACGCGATTGATCGGTTCGATCCACGGGAAAGGCACCGACATTTTTGGATAAAAAGATTGCCGCACGATTCTCCCACCATAGATTCGCCCCTCCCCGCATGCGGCCGACGCGGCCGCAACCCTGCTTTTATTACCTACTGAACTCAGGGCGCGGGCAACAAACAGGAACCATCAACCATATGTCAGCACTGCAAGAATTGATCGCCAGCTCGATCAAAAACTACCGCGAAGGAAGCATCGTCAAGGGCCACATCCTTGAAATCAGAAACCGCGAATTCCTCGTGGATATCGGATACAAAAGCGAAGGCGTCATCCCCGCCTCGGAATTCGACGATCCGGAATCAGTCGAACTCGGCGACGAAATCGAAGTTTTACTCGAACGCCTCGAAAACGACGAGGGCATGGTCGTCCTCTCGAAGGAAAAAGCCGCCCAGCGCCAAAACTGGGAAAAAATCGTCGGCGTTTTCAAAGGCGACGGCCTCATCAAAGGCAAGGTCCGCTCGGCCGTCAAAGGCGGCCTCACCGTCAACGTGGGCGTGGAAGCATTCCTTCCCGCCTCCCAGATCGACATCGTCCCGCCAAAGGACCTCACCCAGTTCGTCGGCAACATCTACGATTTCAAAATCGTCAAAATCAACGAGGACCGCAAAAACGTCGTCCTCAGCCGCCGCGAAATCATCGAGCAGGAACGCTCTGAAAAACGCCTGGCCTTCCTCTCGGGCGTCAATATCGGCGACCAGATCACCGGCACGGTCAAAAACATCACCGACTTCGGCGCCTTTATCGACCTCGACGGCATCGACGGTCTCCTGCATGTCACCGACATGTCCTGGGCACGCCTCAACCACCCGTCCGAACTCATCAAAGTCGGCCAGCAACTCACCGTCCAGGTCCTCGACATCAACAAGGACAAGGAGCGCGTTTCGCTTGGCCTCAAGCAAATGCAGTCGAACCCTTGGGACAAGATCGAGGAGCGCTTCCCCGTCGGCCAGAAGGTCTCGGGCAAGGTCACAAACCTCATGCCCTACGGCGCGTTCGTCCAAATCGAAGAGGGCGTCGAAGGCCTCATCCACGTCTCGGAACTCTCCTGGACCAAACGCATCGCGCGTCCCTCGGATGTCCTCACCCTCGGCCAAGAGGTCGAAGCCGTCGTGCTGGGCGTCAACAAGGACGAGCAGAAAATCTCCCTCGGCGTTCGCCAACTCGAGCCGAATCCTTGGGACGAGATCGAACTCCGCTACATGATCGGCAAGCAGGTCAAGGGCAAGGTCCGCAACATGACCGCCTACGGCGCCTTCGTCGAACTCGAGGAGGGCATCGACGGCATGATTCACGTCTCCGACCTTTCCTGGACACGCAAGATCAACCACCCGTCCGAGATGCTCAAAAAAGCCGACGAGATCGAAGCCGTCGTCCTCGACATCGACAAGACCAACCAGCGCATCAGCCTCGGCGTCAAGCAGCTCGACGAGGATCCCTGGAAGGAGATCGACGGCCGTTTCCGCATCGGCGACCTCGTCAAGGGCACCGTCAGCAAACTCACCAACTTCGGCGCCTTCGTCCAACTCCAGGACGACATCGACGGACTCGTGCACATCTCGCAAATCAGCGAGGACCGTGTCGAGAAGGTCAAGGACGTCCTCAAGGTCGGCCAGGAGGTCGAGGCCCGTGTCATCAAGGTGGACAAGGCAGAGCGCCGCATCGGCCTCTCGGTCAAAGCCGCCAACTACAGCGAAGAGGCGCTCCGCAAGGAGGCCGAGGCCTTCGACACCCTCCGCCCCGGCGAGGATATGGTCGGCCTCGATCAGGCGTTCCAGTTCGCGGAGGACGAATACCGTCCCGGCGAATCCAAAAAATAACCGCCTCGCATCACGGAATCCCATCGTAGATTCATCGCCATGCAAAAACCTGAAATCACCGCCTACCTCAAAACCCACTGCGGCTGGAGCCGCGGGGTGCGGGCCGTGTTCGAGAAACATGACCTTCCCTACACCGAGAAGGACATCATCCAGAACCCGGACTTCCGCTTCGAGATGGAACAACTCAGCGGCCAACCGCTGTCACCCTGCGTTGTCATCAATGGAACCATGCTCGCTGACATCAGCGGCGAGGAGGTCGAGGCCTACATGCTTGAACAAGGCATCGTCGGCCAGAGCCAAAAAGCCACCGATGTGCCGCTGAACGCGCCCTGCTCCGACGAGGAGCACGCCGCCATGGTCCGTCTCAAGTAGATCGGCGAAACACTCAAAAAAAAGACCGTCGCGGCATCCCCGCGGCGGTCTTTTTCTTTTTCCGCCTCCCCCCTTCGCATAGT
Source organism: uncultured Chthoniobacter sp. (assembly GCA_964601115.1). Taxonomy (GTDB): domain Bacteria; phylum Verrucomicrobiota; class Verrucomicrobiia; order Chthoniobacterales; family Terrimicrobiaceae; genus UBA967. Next base: position 2,779 of record CAZRLX010000016.1, read on the forward strand.
CTCTCCCGGTGAAGAAAAAGCGACGCACCCCCATGAAGACGGGCGCTCTGGTGCCTCAAAATCTGGAACGCCGCATCGTTCCTCTGGACCAGACCCCCTTGCGCAAGGAGGCCGTCGGCTCCGCCCGCGCGGCGATGCGCGAGATTTCCCGGCTCAACAAAACACTCGAGGAGTTCGACCGCACCATAGAGCCCGCCTACTCGCGCTGGGAACGTGACAACATCGGCGAACTCCTCGCCCGCGAGTCGGAACTCAAGGCGCGGATCAACCGTCTCACCGACCTCATGGAGTTCGCCACCATGGAAGCACTCTTCACCGGCAAAAACCCCTACAACATTTTTGCCAAAGCCGACCAGGAGCAACCCGAGACGCCTGACGCCCCGCCGCCCGACACGGGCCCCACAGCAGAGGAACGCGAACGCGAGGAGGAGGCCCGCCGCCGCGATGCCGCGTTCAGCGAGGAGGAACGCGACTTCCGTGCACACCTCCGCAACATCTTCGGCTACGACCCGGAGGAAATGACCAAACGCGACTACAAGCGCATGTTCGGCGATTACAAAAAATGGCGCGCCCAGTTCGAGGCGGCGACGGCCGCCGCCACCCGCTCGAAGGCCGCAGCCATCCCGGAGCGCCTCAAGGAACTCTACCGCCACCTCGTCCGCCGCCTCCACCCCGATACCGGCAAGGCGCACGACCCCTTTCTCGAAAGCCTCTGGCACGACCTCCAGGAGGCCTACAAAACCCGCGACCTCGAGCGCATGGAACTCCTCCTCGCCATCACCGATGTCAACACCGGCGGAGATGCCGTCCAATCGACCCTCTTCCACATCCGCCTCGTCTCGAGAAAACTGGGCTCCACCCTCGCGGGCCTCAAAAAACGCATCGGCGGCATCCGCAAATCCGAGGCGTGGAAATTCTGGCACGCGAAGGACCGCAAAGAAGTCGAAAAATCCCTCCGCAAGGCCGCCGAGAACCGCGTGGAAAAAGAGGAAATGAACCTCGCCCAACTCGAGGCGGAGGTGGCCTGGTGGAAATCCCAGGCTCGCGCCCAACCAGCCTCAAAGACCCGCAAGCCGAAGGCCAAGCCCAAGCCGGCAACCGGCTCGACCATCCAAAAAAAATCCACCAAAAAGAACACACACACACCACCCCAGGACACCCAGACGTCCTTCGATTTTTAAGATGAATGCCGCCATCCTTGTCGCCGCCGGATCAAGTTCCCGCATGGGTTTCGACAAGCCCACCGCGCCGCTGCTCGGCCTCCCGCTCGTTGTTCACTCCCTCCGCACGATCGAGGCATGCGCTGACATCGCCCTGGCCGTGCTCGTCTGCGCGGAACACCGCATCGGGGAATTCACCACCCTCGCGGCCCCGTTCCCGAAATTCCTCCACATCGTCGCGGGCGGCGCAGAGCGTGGCACCTCGGTCCTCCACGGCCTCCAAGCCCTCGCCGCAAATCCTCCACTCCTCGTTGCCGTCCACGATGCCGCACGCCCGCTGGCCACCTCCGAACTGTTCTCGAGCGTTCTCCGCGCCGCCGCAGCCCATGGCGCAGCCTCGGCAGCACAGCCCGTTTCCGACTCCCTCCACCGGGCGGACACCTCGGGCAAACTCCACCAAACCGTTCCCCGCACAAACCTGTTCGCCATGCAAACCCCGCAGGCGGCGCGCCTCGACCTCCTCCTCCCCGCGCTCCAAGCCCACCACACCGCCGCCACCGATGAGGTCTCGGCACTCATCGCCGAGGGCATTCACCCGGTGCCCGTCGTCCACGGCTCGCCGAATTTCAAGATCACCTACCCCGCAGACCTCGCGCTCGCCGAAGCTGTCATATCCACCCGCACTTTATGAAAACCAAAAACCTCCTCGAAATCCTCTCCACCCCAAGCCCGTCGGGCTGGGAGCGCGATGGCCAGAAACTCTGGATCAAAAACATCAAGCCCGTCTCGGACCGGGTGGAATCCGATCCCCACGGCAACGCCTGGGCGATTCTCGAGGGCTCGGATTCCGCTGCCCCGCGCGTCATGCTGGAGGCTCATGCCGACGAGATCGGGTTCATCGTCCGCCACATCGATGACAAAGGCTTCCTGGCCTTCGGCCCCATCGGCGGATCCGACCGCACCCTCGCCTCCGCACGCCGCGTGCGCCTCTTCGGCTCGAAGGGCGTAGTCGAGGGCGTCATCGGCAACACCGCCATCCACCTCCGCGACACCTCGAAGGACAAACCGCCGGAGTGGAAGGACCTCTTCATCGATATCGGCGCCTCCTCCGCGAAGGAGGTCGAAAAACTCGGCATCCGCGTGGGCACACCGGCCATTTTCACGGATGACGCCATCGAGGCAGGAAAAGACCGCATCGTGGGCCGCGCCCTCGACAACCGCATCGGCGGCTTCGTCCTCGCCCACATCCTCGCCGAACTCCACGCCCTCAAGAAGCGCCCCGCCGCATCGACCTTCGCTGTCAACGCCGTGCAGGAGGAACTCGGTTGCCACGGCGCCCGCATGGCCGCCCACCGCATCCGCCCCTCGGTCGCCCTCGTCTTCGATGTCACCCACGCCACCGACACCCCGGGAATCAACGCGAAACAGCACGGCCTCGTGGAACTCGGCAAGGGCCCCTCGATCGCCCATGGTGCGGCGAACCACCCGCTCGTCATGCAGCGCCTCATCGAGGTCGCCGCGAAACTCAAAATCCCCCTCCAACACGAAGCGGTCTCCCGCAGCACCAGCACCGACGCCGATGTCATCTACACCTCGCGCGACGGCATTCCCTGCGGCCTCATCTCGATCCCCCTCCGCTACATGCACTCGCCGGTGGAAACCATCTCGCTCGCGGATGCCAAGAACGCCGCGCGCCTCGCGGCGGGATTCATCCGCAGCCTCGAAAAATCCGACACCTTCCGCGTGCTGGACTGACAACCAAAAAAATTGGCCCCGCCGTGAAATCCTGATACCCAGCCCGCGTCCATGGAAAACTCCCCGACCGACTCACCCCCCAGCCACGTCGACGAATACCTCGCCGTCGGAAAGCAATCCGGCGCCTCCGACATCCACCTCAGCGTGAACTCCCAGCCCGTCTGGAGACGCTACGGGCTCCTCGAGCCGATGTGGGCACAGGCCCCCGTCCTCGGCCCGGCGGATACCGAGCAACTCGCCATGGGATTCCTCCAACCGGCCCAGATCGAGCAACTCAACACCCGTGGCGATGTCGATTTCGCCTACGCCACGGGCATCGGCCGCTTCCGCGCGAGCGTTGTCCGCCAACGCACCGGCTACGACCTCGTCTTCCGCATCATTGGCGACTCTGTGCGCTCGATGGATGAACTCGGCCTCCCGGAGCAACTCAAGCTCCTCACGGAATTCCACAACGGCCTCGTGCTCGTCACCGGCTCGGTGGGCAGCGGCAAAAGCACCACGCTCGCCGCCCTCGTGGATCAGATCAACCGCAACCGCCACGACCACATCATCACCCTCGAGGACCCGATCGAATACATCATCCCCTCGCGCGGCTGCCACGTCACCCAGCGCGAGGTCCACACCCACACGAAATCCTTCGCCAACGCCCTCCGCGGCGCCCTCCGCGAGGATCCAGACGTGATCATGGTGGGAGAAATGCGCGATCTCGAAACCATCTCGCTGGCGATCACGGCCTCGGAGACCGGCCACCTTGTGCTCGGAACCCTCCACACCAGCAATGCCGCCCGCACCCTCGACCGCCTCCTCGACGTCTTCCCCACCGACCAGCGCGACCAGATTCGCATCATGGTCAGCGAGTCCCTCCGCGGCATCGTCTCCCAACAACTCGTTCCGAAAGCCGACGGCACAGGCCGCGCCCTCGCCATGGAAATCCTCATGAACACCCCGGCCGTCGGCAACGTCATCCGCGAGGCGAAAACCTTCATGCTCCCGGGCATCATCCAAACTGGAAAAAAACTCGGCATGAAACTCATGGACGACTCGCTCGCCGAACTCTTCCAATCAGGCGTCATCACCGCCGAGGAAGCCGTCTACCGCGCCGAACAAAAAGCCGATATGATGAAACTCACCGGCTATTCCGAACACTGACCTGCAAGACGTTACACCCCAGCAGCCCCATCCCGCGTCCGCTCCACCACGCCACCCAACTTAAAACTTAATACTGAAAACTTAAAACTTTTCTCCCCATGCCCTACATCGACCAGTTCTTCCAAGTCCTCGTGGACAGCGGTGCCTCGGATCTCCACCTCGCCGAGGGCCAGTCGCCAAAAGTGCGCCAACACGGCGAAATCATCTCGATCCGCGAGGAACCCCTCACCCGCGAGGAGATGTCCTACATGCTCAGCGAAATTTGCACGCCGGAAAAATGGGAACGCTTCGAGGAGCACGGCGACCTCGATTTCGCCTACGAGATGGATGAAAACAACCGCTTCCGCTGCAACTACCTCAAGCAGGCCCATGGCTACGGCGCGGTCTTCCGCATCATCCCCACGAAAATCAAGACCCTCGAGGACCTGCGGGTTCCCGAGATCATCAAATCCTTCGGCCACATGCGCGGCGGCATCGTGCTTGTCACCGGCCCCACCGGTTCGGGAAAAAGCACGACCCTCGCGGCGCTCATCGACTACATCAACACGAACTTCTCCCGTCACATCGTCACCATCGAGGAACCGATCGAATTCGTGCACCGCAACAAACGCAGCATCATCACCCAGCGCGAGGTGCCGGAACACGCGGAGTCGTTCCCGGCGGGCCTCAAGGCCGCCCTCCGCGAGGATGCCGACATCGTCCTCGTGGGCGAGATGCGCGACCTCGAGACCATCTCGCTGGCCCTCACCGCCGCCGAGACCGGCCTCCTCGTCTTCGGCACCCTCCACACCAACAACGCGCGCAAGACCGTGGACCGCATGATCGACGTCTTCCCGAGCGACCAGCAATCCCAAGTGCGCACCATGCTCGCAGCCTCCCTGCGCGGCGTCATCGCCCAGCTCCTCATGAAAAAACAAGACGGCTCGGGCCGCGTGGCGGTGAACGAAATCCTCATCGTCAACAATGCCGTCTCGGCCATCATCCGCGAAGGTGCCACCCAGAAGCTCCAGGACGTGCTCGTCGCGGGCAAGGGCCAGGGCATGCAATTCATGGACGACGCCATCTGGGAACAACTCCTCGCGGGAGCGATCTCACCCCAGGAGGCCTACATGAAGGCCATCGACAAGACCCGTTTCCAACCCTACCTCCCGCCCGAGGACGCCGCCCTCGCAAACGTCGCCGGGGCGTGACCGCGCAAGCTCCTCCCACGCTCTTCAAGCGCCACATCGGCATCGACTACTCGGGCGCCGCCACGCCGGACTCCAAGCTTCCCGGCATTCGCGTGTTCGAGGGCGAGCCGCTTCACACTCCCTACGAAGTCCGATTCGGCTACGATTGGACGCGCCGCGAACTCGCCCACTGGCTCGTGGACGAGATCAATTCCGGCATCCCCGCCATCATCGGCATCGACCACGGGTTTTCCTTCCCCCTCGCCTACGTCGAAAAATACAAGCTCAAGCACCGCTGGCCCGCGCTCCTCTCCGATTTTTTCGAGCACTGGCCAACCTACACACCCGGCGCGCGTGTGACCGACATTCGCAACGGAAGCGGCCAAGCAAGAACCGGCAACCCGCGCTGGAAGCGCCTCTGCGAACAACGGGCACGCGGTGCGAAGTCGATCTTCCATTTCGGAGTTCCCGGCTCGGTGGCCCACTCGACCCACGCAGGCCTCCCGTGGCTCGCCCACCTGCGTTCCTTTTCCAAACGCCCCATCCACTACTGGCCGTTCGACGGATGGACACCGCCACCGGGCATCACCGTTGTCGCAGAAATCTACCCCTCCCTCTGGAAATCAAAATTCCCCCGCCCGGACCTCACCCCCGACCAGCAGGACGCCTACTCCGCCGCCTCGTGGTTGCTCGCCGCCGACGAACGCGGACTCCTGCCGAAAGCCTTTGCCCCACACCTCACTCCCGAAGAGCGGAAACAAGCCGAACTCGAAGGCTGGATTCTCGGAGTTCTCTGAACGCACCTCGCTGCAAGAGGTCATTCACGCCCGCATTCGTTTCAAGGCGACAAATTTCGCTTTTTTATTAGTCTCGCCCACGCTTCCGAATGACCACTTCCCGTCGCACAACACTGAAACACATCGCGCAGGAACTGGGCGTCACCATCACCACTGTTTCCTGCATATTGAACGACACCGGAGGAAAATACGCGGAGGAAACCCGCAAAAAGGTGCTCGATACCGCCAAGCGCTTGAGATACCGACCAAACGCGCTGGCAAGCGGCATCCGGGGAGGCAAGACTCACGTAGCGGGCGTGATGATCCAAAACAGGGGGCATTTCTCCACCGAGATTATCAACGGCATTCACGACAAGCTCCTTGAAAACCAGACGATCATGTTCCTCACCTGGAACAGCGCCAAACACACCAAATCGTGGGATGAAAAAGCCGAGCAACGCACGATCCATCATCTGATCGATCGAAGAGTGGATGGCATTATTCTCTCCACCTCAAACGAAAATTTCGACAACTGCTATTTCGAGGAAATCTGGGAACGCAACGTGCCGCTCATCCTTGTGGACCGGCAGATTCCCTCGATCTCGGCCGATTTCATCGGCACCGACAACCAAGTGCTGGGCACGCTCGCCGCAAGGCACTTGCTGGATCTGGAACACAAGCGGTTCCTCTTCTGCTCAAATTCCCATGTGGGAAACGCGGTGCAACGCGAAGCGGCCTTTGCCGAAGTCCTCGCTTCCCAACCCGCCACCACCTTCCGGTCCATCGATTTCATGGCCGCCGACTGCTCGGACCAACTCCGCGATGTCTTCGGCCCCGCGGACACCCGTCCAACCGGTGTGCTATGCATCAACGACTGGACAGCCATCGAAGTGCGCCGGGTGGCTGCATCCATGGGACTCGAGGCCCCGAGGGACTTTTCCATCATCGGCAGCGGCGACCAACATTTCACCGATCCCTTCGCCCAGAACCTGACGACATTCGACCAAAAACCCTACTGGATTGGCCAGTGTGCCGCCCAGTGCTACCTCTCACGGGTGCACGGCCAACACAAGAAAGGCAACCCCCAGATCATCACCATCAAACCCGAACTCCTCATTCGCGGATCCACCGCTACGGCGCCTCGCGCAATGCCCCGGCAAGGATGGACTCGGTGAGAAGCTCGGGAAGCACGACGGGGTTCGCGGCATCGCCCGCCGGATAGATCACATAAAACGGCACCCCCACCCGCCCAAAGGATTTCAGCGCCGCGGTGATCTCGGGATTTGCATTCGTCCAATCCGCCTTCATCGCCACGACACGCTTCTCCTTCAACAGCGCGCGCACCACAGGGGTGTCGATCGCCGTGCGCTCGTTGAATTTACAGGTGATGCACCAATCCGCCGTGAAATCGACAAACACCGTGCGCCCTTCCGCGATCTCGCGCTCCAGGCGATCCTTTGAAAACGGCACCCAGTCGATGCCTTCGCTTGCATGGACTCCACCCCCGGCGAATTTCTGCCCGAGCGTCCACCAACCTCCCCCGACACAAATCCCCGCGATCAACACGAGCACCACCGCGCGCCTCCCGGCCGATCCCACCGGTCCGCAAAACGCCCCGTAGAGCCAACAGGCAAAGGCAAGACACAGGAGAAACACCGAAAACCACAACACGCCATCCACCCCGCGCTGGCCGCCGAGCACACTCAAAATCCACAGCAGCGTGGCGAACAGCGGGAAGGCCATGAATTGGCGCAGCCGCTCCATCCACGCCCCCGGCTTCGGCAAAAACCGAAGCCACCCCGGTTCGGCACTGAGCAGCACATACGGCAACGCCATGCCGAACGCCACCGAGGCGAACATCGCCACGATCACCGCCGCCGATTGCCCAAAGGCAAATCCCAACGCGCTGCCAAGAAACGGTGCAGTGCACGGCGTTGCCAGCAGCGTGGCAAAGACCCCCTGAAAAAACGCCCCGCCCAGCCCGCTCGCCGAGCCAGCCGATTCCATCGCCGTCGCCGCGCGACCGGGAAGCACAATTTCAAACACCCCGGCCAAATTCAGCGCAAAGACGAACACAATCGACCCGATCACCACGTTGAACCACGGGTTCTGAAACTGGAACGCCCACGTCACCTCCGTGCCCCCGGCCTTCAAAGCCACAATCACCACTGCCAACCCCAAAAACCACGCGAAGATTCCGCCGGCAAACGCCAACCCGTGCGACAAAATCCGCCACCGCGACTCGCCGGCCTGACGGATGAATCCGAAAATCTTGAGCGAGATCACCGGCAACACACACGGCATCAGATTCAAAATCATGCCGCCCAAAAACCCGTAGAACAACGCCAACCACAACCCCATGCCCTCGACCGGCTCCGCCGCCTTCGCTTGGCCAGTTCCTCCGCCATCCCCCACCACCCAAGCCCTTCGCGCGGCTCCCGCCCCCACCGCCAGCACTCCACGAAACGGCCCATCGACTGAAATCTCCACCTCGTTTGTTCCAACACTTTTCGGATGCCCGACAATCTGGTTCTCCGCAGGGAGTGGAAACAACCCGATCACCTCGCCCTCCGGCACTCCCCCGACCTTCAAACGCAAAAGCCCCCCCGAGCGCGTCCATTCCAAGCGGTAGGGCGGCGCTTCAGCCGACGGCACCTGCGCGCGAAACTCCTCGAACACCGCCGCATTTGCAGGAGACGCCTCCCGCGCCACCGGCAGCCTCAGCGACACCTCGGCATCCCCCGGAATGCAAATGTCCTCGCACACAAGCCAGGACACCTTCGCCTTCAACTCGACCGCACCCTCCAACTCCGCGGGCGGCGTGATCGGCACCATCAACAACACGCGCCCCGAGTAGGCATACGTCTGAATGTCCCCGGGCTCGAGTTTCGCCTCCGGCGCGGGCCACTCGATCGGCCCGGCCACAAACCCCTCGGGCAATTCCCAATCAATCCGCGTAGGCAACCCCGCATCACCGCCATACTCCCAATACGTGTGCCAACCCGGAGCCATCTCGAGCAACACCCCTGCCTCGAACGCCCTCCCCGGCACCACCGCCTCCGTGTCCGCAAGCAATGTCGCAACCACCAGCGGCTTTCCATCCCGCACCTGCGCCGGTGCCCAACTCCCCACCGCCAGCATTAACGCCACCGCCAACAACGCTCGATAAACCATATCCCCAACTAACCACACCCAGCCTCCACCTGAAACCGCCAATTCACGGCCTGAAACAAACCCTATCCCTGTGCCCTCCGCAGCAATACAAGACAATCGCGAGGGCTCAAAATCGGAACGCCATCAAAACCGCCCAACACCAGCAAATCCTTGTCCCCGGTCACCAACGCATCCGCGCTCCCAGAGCGTGCCGTTGCCAGCACCCAGTCGTCATCGGAATCGCGGCGGATGGGCGACTCCAGCGGTTCCTCCTCGACGATTTCCGCATCACTTTCCACAGCAGAGAGAACCTCCCCACCTCGGCGGATGTCAACTTGGCTTTGACGAGGAGTTTCTCCCGCAACTCGTCGAGGATCACCTTGGACACCACGATCCTCCCGCTTGTCAGGCATTCCTCGTAAAGCCCGGCACAGATGCCGTGGGACAAAAACGCGGCGAACAGCACATGCGTGTCAAAGACGACCCTCACGAAACCGCGTCGAACACATCCTCATCGGTATGGAACCCCGCCTCGCCGGCTTTGGGAACAAGCCGATCCCTGATGTCACGAAAACGCTCCAAGGCAATTTGACGGCGCAACGCATTTTGGACAACCGAGCTGCGACTCATTCCCTTGCGCTTCACCAATCGGGACAACTCCCGGTTCAAATCCTCGGGGAGACTGACTGTGAGCGTGGCACGCATGTATTTGAAATTAATATAGTTATCCTGCTTTTCAATTTCGCCGCGCCACCAGGATCACCTCGTCTTCCCCGCCCGCACGAAGCCCCAGCGGATTCCTCGCGGCCAACACATCGCGAACCAGCACCCCGCCAAAAAGCAGCGTTGCCGCCGCCTTCAGCCACAGGTTGGTCACCGCATGCAACGGCCCCCAATTTTCGCAGCTCAAGACAAACGCGTATCCGGCAAGCCAACCCAACCGCCACACCGAGGCCGGATTCCATAGCGCCGCTGCCACAAGCACACCGACAAAGGGAGCGATGAGCACATAGGAGTTTGTCTCTGTCCTTGGATTGAACAGCAGGAGATACCAAGCCGCCAGCAGCATGCACACGAACCCCGCGCGCGCGGCATCGTATCTGCGCACCGCAAGCCACGCCACCCCGAGCGTTCCCCCCGCCGCCGCCATGCGCAGGAGCGTCATGGCCACCTCGGGCGGATGAAACCCGAACGCCCAAAACATGCCTTGGATATCGCAAAAGAGCGATTGCTTGGGCTTTCTCGCGATCTGCATCGTCTCGACGAACAATTCATATTGGCGAGCAACGTATTCGGGATTCGCATGCAAAAAGGCGACTGCGGCGAGGATCCCGGCCCCTACCAGCAGGCGCCACACCATCGGCTTCACATGGCACGCTCCGGCCAACAGGCACGGCACGACCCCGAGCGGCTTCAGCGCAACGGAGAGCAACAAAGACAGCGAAGCGCGATTCCATGCGTGTCTCCCCAAATCCACCGCCGCCAATCCCAACAACGCCGCCATGGCGAGGTTCATCTGCCCGTTTCGCGCAGCGGAAAAACTCGACGGCACCGCCGCAACCGTGGCCACCAAAAACCACACTCCGCGCCTCCCGCCACCGAACACCCCGCACAGTCGCCAGATGCACCAAGCGAACAGCCCCAGCCCGGTCAGCCTCCAAAGCGGCTCGCCCACTCTCATCGGCAACGCCGCGAAGGGCGTGTAAAGAATCGCCGCCTGCGGAAGGTAGAGATACCCGTGCATCCGCACCTCGTAGATATCCTCGCCGGCCCACCACTCCTCGGCCGCCTCCCGATACTCCGGCGTCACCGTCCTCCGGTCTGGCTGCACCGCGACAATTCCCGAAATGACCGAAGCGTAGACCGCCCAAAGGAAAACCGCCACCCTCAACGCCCGCGCTTCCGGCATCACCCTCAACGCATCAACCCAACCTGCAACACGGCATCCAAATTTCATTCACAACGATTCAAGCCCCCGCCCGCCCGGCTGGAAAGGCGCAAAAAACCGTGGCGCTCAAGGCGCGGGAGGCACGATCCCCCTTGCGGCAAAGTATTGGCGCAGGAATTCGATGTCGCCACGGTCCTTCTCCCTCCCCGCACGGCACTTCATGCGCCAGAGAAGTTCCGGACTCGCAAAGGGAATTGGAACGCCGTCGATCTCGTGGATCACCATGCTTTTCGAAGCCTCGGCGTAATCAATGCCAGAAGCCTTTGCCATGAGGTCCACAAGGATTTCATCGGCCACACGCACGACCGTGTATTTTTCGACCTCGCCCGGCTCCAACTCGCGCACACACCCGTCCGGCAGCGTCGCAAGCGCCTCGTAAACCCGGGCCTCGTTTTCAAGCTCCGTATCGATGAGAAGGTCGATGTCGCCGGTTGTGCGGGGATAACCCGAAAAAATCACTGCAAAGCCCCCAACGACCAAAAAACTTGCCCCTCGAATATGCAACTCGCGGCAAAGCTCCACCAAGTCCGATCGTTCAGGCGATCTTGGAATCAGTTCGCCGGTCTCCGGGTCAATTGGTCCATCAGCCATTGGTCCGCCTCCTCGTGCGATTTGAATCGAAAAACGCCCTTGGGGAATTTAGGCGCGGGGAAATCCCTCAGGCTGTCTTGAAGTCCCAATGCGTAATCGAGGTAGCTTTGCTCTGTCAGCTTCCGCCGTCCAACAACCTTGCCCACCGAGTCTTCGATATTTACCACCGGGTGCATGTAAAGATCACTACCCCCCGGTGACCCCGCGCGCAAGCGGCAAGCCTTGGCTGCTGGTATCAATCCTTTTTTCGAGTTCCCGGCGTGGGCGATGGCGTGGCTCGGGCGGTCGGTGTCAGCGGTTTCAACTTGCGGTTGGGCTTGGTCAAAACCGGCACCTCCTTCAACACATCCACCCGCACCTTGGCGATGCCTCGGTCGTAGGTGCCGAGTTCCTTCGCGGCCTTCACGCTGAGATCGATCACACGCCCCTTCACAAACGGACCCCGGTTGTTGATCCGCACCACCACATCGTTGCCGGTCTTCAAGTCAACCACCCGCACCCGCGTGCCGAAGGGCAGTTTCTTGTGCGCGGCGGTCATGTCCCCCTGCGCGTAGGTCTCGCCATTTGCCGTCAACCGCCCGATCCAGCGCCCGCCATACCACGAGGCGATGCCGTATTCCGAGAATGCCACATCCCGCACATAAACATGTGGGGAGCCATCACGCCCGGTCTTCACGATCGCCTCGTTTGTCTTGCACCCGCCCAGCCACAGCGCCCCTACGGCCAGACTGACGAAAAAGAAAACTCTGAGGGTTGCAGACATGTTGAAAAAATCGGGGGCTGTGATTGATCAAGGGAGGTATTGACCTGACAAACCCTCGCCCACGCCCGGAGGATTTTCAATCTGGAATCCTCAACCGGCTCCCAACAAGCGGACGGCCTCATCCAAGGCGGCTTCAAACACCCCCTCGCCGCTCAACTCGATGACAGGAAACCCGAACTGAGTGCGGCACCAGGTCATTTGACGCTTCGCATACCGCCATGTGGCGTGAACCATCGCCTCGCGGCATGCCGCAATGTCGATCCTCCCCTCCAGCAACGCCTCGACCTCGCGGAACCCGATCGCCCTCCTCGCTGAAAGGCCCGCATCCCTCGCCGCCGCCACCTCGTCACACACACCGGCGGCGAACATCGCATCGACATTCTCCTCGATCCGGCGCCTCAACTCCCCGCGCTCACGCTGCAAGACAATGCCCCGAATCGCGGAATCACCCCCCGACCACTGCGTGCGCGACGCCGCAAGCGGCTTGCCGGTTTGAATCACAATCTCGAGCGCCCGACGCACCCGCACAGGATTTCGTGTGTCAATCTGCGACACCGCCGCAGCATCCAGCATCCCAAGTCGCGACAGGGCCTCTTCACAGGAAAGGGCCGAAATTTCCGCGCGCAACGCGGTGTCGGGCGCCGGAATCTCCGCGAGCCCGTGCGTCATGGCTTTCAAATACAACCCGGTTCCCCCCGCCAACACAGGAACCTTCCCGCGTGACTGGATGTCCCGAACGCACTCTCCGGCATCGCGGAGAAACGCGGCGGCGTCATAACTGTCCGCCAAATCCAGCACGCCACACAAATGATGCGCCACACGCGCTTGAAGGTCGGCTCCAGGCTGCGCGGTGAGGATGGGGAGCCTGCGGTAGAGTTGAAACGCATCGGCTCCGATGATTTCCCCCCCGATCCGCTCGGCCAAGGCACAGGCAAAGGCCGATTTTCCAACCCCCGTGGGCCCCGTCACGATAACCGGACAGGGCCCTTCGGGAGCGGATGATGTTGAGTTACTGGGCAGCGGCTTGTTCGGCCGGCTCACTGGCGGGCTCGGTCTGTTCGGCGCGCTCGGAGCGGCGCTCTTCGAGGGCTTTGGCACCGCTCACAACCAACTTGCGACCCATGTAGTCCTTGTTGTGGAGTTCATCGACCGCACGCTTGGCCTCTTCGATGCTTTGCATTTGCACGAAGGCAAACCCCTTCGAGCGCATCGTGTGGCGGTTCACCACAACCTCGACGTTTTGAACCGATCCCACCCCGTTGAAGAGATCGAAAAGATCGCTCTCGGAGGCGTCGAAGGACAGGTTGCCGACATAGAGTCGCGGCGAGGTGACTTCGACCATCTCCGGCGAACGCATCCCGGTGGGACGCTCGGTGCGCGGTTGACGCTCGCGGCCGCCCCGGGAAGGCCCGGAGCCGTTGGATGGTATTTCGGCGACTGACGCTTGTGGGCGGTGCGCCGGAGCAGGCGCATCAGCGGACTTGCCGGTTAAAAAGCCCAGAATCTTCGCAAAAAACGACTGCTTGGGTGCGGGCTTTTTAGGCGATTGATGGGTTGATGTGCGATTGGAACGACGCGGACTGCGACCGCCTCGGCGTGAGGACCGGCGGGAACCGCTGGGTGAGTATTCGGATGACATGATATGTATGATTTTTCGTTGCGTGGCCAACGTGCCGGCCTGAATGGGATGTCCCGTGGGCCGGGCAATGGCGGCCGTTGAGCCTCTGGCGCAGCACATCCCGTTAATTGCGAATGCTTAATGCAAGCCGCTAGGAACATGATTAGCGCGATGAAATCAGACCAATGACCAAAATAAACTGGGTCGCCGGAACCGTATTGCATGACAGGTGCGCCTGAGGCGGTGGCAACGTGGCACACCAAGGTCAGGAACTCAAGGATCATCTTCGCCAGCCAACGCGGGCGAAATCGGATTCATTCCCGATGGCCCGTTGGCATTTTCCAACGGCGATCAACGCCAGTCGTTTCAAGACACCGGACTGTTCCGCGCCGTTGTCACTCAAGTGAGAGCAGCATGACCTCTCCGCTGGCGTGTCCGATGGCCAAAAGAGGAAGGACTGGGTGCCAAGCGAGGATCGAGATGGCGGCGGCAAGCCTGGTGCGCTTGCGGCGGAATTGACCTGATTCGAACGTAACGACCAAGAGTGTGCCACTGCCGTCGCCCGTGGCGAGTTGGCCGGTTCTAAGGGAAAAATCCACCGCCATGACCTCGGATTCGCTTCCATCGACTTGGATCGGGGCCGCGCCTTCGGGGCCTTTTTTGCCTTTGCACGGCCAGACGGTGACCACGGGACTTCCCGCAGTGGCGAGGCGTTTCGAGTCGCGGGAAAATGCCATCGCCCGCACCTTGCCCTCGAAGCCTTGAATGTGAAGCGGATGGTCGCGAGGGATGTCGTAGACATGCACGCTGGGTGTTTGATCGGCGGTGGCCAACCAGCGTCCGTCGGCGCTCCACTCGACACCCAGGCACGCCCCGCCCCAATCGAAACGGGCAAAGGGGTTGTTTTCTCCTACGCGCCAGAGGCAGGCTCCCCCGGCTCCAGCCGTGGCGATTTCCGCCGGGGCCACGGGACTCCATGCGAAATCGGCAGCGGAGGCGGGGAGATCGATGGCGCACGCCGTTTCCTCCGCCCCGCCGAAGACATGCAGCCGGCGGTTTTGAGCCGCTGCGAAACGGGTGTCGTCGGCATTCGATTTCACGCGGTCGATCATGCCGCGCCCCGGAACGATCTCGCGACCGGCATGGCGAATTTTTCCATCGAACCCGCAGGTCACCGGCGCACCTTGGAACCAAGCGGAGGCGCCGTTTCCCATGCCATGGCCCGCGAGGCGCTCGAGCACGCCAAGGCCATCCAACCCCGCCACAAGAATTTCGCCGGTAGAGGGAGTGACAAGTAACCTCCCGCCGTCGCGACTCCAATTGAGCGCGAGGATATTGTCGCAGGCCTCGAGTTGCCCGAGGTTCTTCATACGAGGCAGGCGTGGAAGCCGGCGTTCAATGCCTCGCGATCAAGATTCCGCCCGATGAAGACCAGTGCGTTTTTGCGAGGCCTCCCCGCCCATGGCCCGCCACTGGCGGCATCGACAAGCATGTGGACTCCCTGGAAGACCACGCGATCGGCCTGGTTTTTCACTGCGAAGACTCCCTTCATGCGGAAAATGTCCTGCCCCTTGTCGCGAACGAGCGTCGAAATCCAATCATTCAGCTTCCGCCCGTCGCACTCGCCCTCGGCCTCGATGCCAACGCTGAAGATGTCGGAATGGTGGTGGTGATGGTGCCCGTGGGCGTCGAGGAAGTGCGGATTGAGTTCCGTGGCGCGGTCGAGATTGAACCCGCCGACTTCGAGCACTGTCGAAATATCGATCTCCGCGCGGGTGGTGCGGTGGATGGTCGCCAGAGCGTTGATGCCACGAATCCGCTGCTCCAAAGCCTCCAAGGCCGCCTCGGAAACAAGGTCGCATTTGTTCAGCAGGATCACATCGGCGAATGCCACCTGCTCCTCCGCCTCGTGGGTTTGCTCGAGGTGACCGGCGATATGGTGCGCGTCGACCAGCGTCACCACGCCGTTCACCACGGTTTTTTCACGCAGTTCCTCATCAACGAAAAA
Source organism: uncultured Chthoniobacter sp. (assembly GCA_964601115.1). Classification (GTDB taxonomy): domain Bacteria; phylum Verrucomicrobiota; class Verrucomicrobiia; order Chthoniobacterales; family Terrimicrobiaceae; genus UBA967. The sequence continues at coordinate 18,869 of CAZRLX010000016.1, forward strand.
TGTCTGCACCACCGGCCCCGGATCGGCCAGGCCGGTGGTTTCGATCAAGATATGGTCGAACTTGTCGCGGCGCTTCATGAGGTTTCCGAGAATTCGAATCAAATCCCCGCGCACGGTGCAGCAGATGCAGCCGTTGTTCATTTCGAAGAGTTCCTCGTCGGTGTTGATGACGAGTTCGTGATCGATTCCCACCTCGCCGAATTCGTTTTCGATGACCGCGATCCGGAGTCCGTGGTTTTCGGTGAGGATGCGGTTGAGGAGCGTGGTTTTTCCGGAGCCGAGAAAGCCCGTGAGGATTGTGACCGGGATGCGTGACATGGCGGGGAGTAATGAAAAAATCCCATCCGCTGGAAAGGGAAAACAATCCCGCACCCGGTCTTGAAATCGCTTGCCCTCGCCGCCGGCCGCGGGAATTTTTCCGCCATGGCCACCTACGTCTATGAAACCATCCCCTCCACGCCGGAGGAACCGGTCCGCACCTACGAAATCCGGCAGAGCATGAAAGAAGACGCACTCGCCACGCACCCCGAGACCGGCGAACGCATCCGCCGCGTCATCACCGGCGGGTTGGGCATTATGACCTCCGGGAAGAGTGGCGGCACCCCCGCACCCTCCGGCGGGCATTGCTGTGGTTCCGCCTGCGGCTGCGGATAAAAACCCGCATCCCCGCGCCCAAGCCTTGATTCAGGCCACCGCTCCGCGCATCGTCCCGCAAGCCATGCTCTACCGCCGCCTCGTTCTCACCAGCTTCTCGAAATTCCGCCGAGGCAAACTCTCCATCACCCTGCCAGACGGCACGCGTTGCACCTACGGCGGGCTCGGGCAGACGCCGCAAGCTGAGTTCGAGATTCACCATGAGGACTTTTTCAAGCGATGCGTGCTGCACGGTCCGATCGGCTTCGCGGAATCCTACTTGGCCGGCGAGTGGACCACCCCGGACCTTGTGAAGCTCATCGCCTGGTTCATCCTCAACGCAGACGAGGCCGATGCCCTGCAAACACGCGCCTCGCGGAGCACCGGTGCGTTCAACCTCCTCCATTTCGCGAACCGCCTCCTCCACCTGCGCCGCCCGAACAGCCAGCGCATGAGCCGGGAAAACATCCGCGAGCACTACGACCTCTCCAACGAGTTCTTCCAACTCTGGCTTGATCCCACGATGACCTACTCGAGCGCGTATTTTGAGAAGGCTGACGAGCCGCTTGAAACCGCCCAAATCCGCAAATACGACAAACTCTGCCGCCGCCTCCACCTCGCGCCATCCGACAGCGTGCTGGAGATCGGCTCAGGCTGGGGCGGCTTCAGCATGCACGCCGCGCGCGCCTTCGGTTGCCGCGTCACCACGGTCACGATCTCCCAGCAACAATACGACGAGGCCTCGCGCCGCATCCAGGCCGCCGGGCTCGCCGACCGCATCCAACTCCTCCTTTGCGACTACCGCGACCTGCGCGGGCAATTCGACAAGATCGCCTCGATTGAAATGCTCGAGGCCGTCGGGGACAAATACGTCGATGGCTACTTCGCCAAGATCGACCAACTCCTCGCCCCGCGCGGCATCGCCGCCCTCCAGGCGATCCTCTGCCCAGACAATCAATATCCCATCCTCCGCGACGGCGTTGATTTCATCCAGAAACACATCTTTCCCGGCTCGCTCCTCATGAGCAACGCCCGCATCGGCAAGGCCCTTCGCGCCTGCGGCGACCTCAACCTTCTCGACTACGAGGACATGGCCCCCCACTACGCGCTCACGCTCAAACGCTGGCGTGAGGCCTTTGAGCTAAAACTCGACGCCGTCCGCGCACTCGGTTTCGACGAGGTGTTCATCCGCAAATGGCGCTACTACCTCGCCTACTGCGAAGCCGCCTTCGGCACGCGCCACATCACCGTCGCCCAATTCGCCCTCTCCCGCCCCGACAACCTCTCGATCCCCTCCGCGATCTACCGACTGCCGGAGTAACCCAGGTTTCGTTGATCCAATCTTTTTACATGGATGGTCAGGTTCAACAGGATGGAGGAAGGTTACTTCGAGCGGTTTTGGATCGGGTGAATCTTTTGTATTCCAAACGGGGGTTTCCGAAATTGATCAATAGCCCAACTGAAACACCAGTCGCATTCAGGTAGTTGATGACTTGGGCTTGGTGCTCGGGAGCGATTGCTTTGACGGCCTTCAGCTCGATCAGAACCTTCCCCTCAACAAAAAGATCGGCGTAAAAATCGCCAACGACTTGCGATCGAAACAGCACTTCAATGGGTTTCTGCCGCTCGACGGCAAGGCCGGATTCAACAAGGGCAATGTGAAGTGCTTTTTCGTAAACCGACTCCAAAAACCCCGCACCCAATTCATTCATCACAGCAAAGGAACATCCAATGATCTGACGGGTCAGCTCAGAATGAAGCCCTCCAGCATCCTGTAAATCCTGTGAATCCATGTAAAAAATGACCCGCGGCTATTCCACCAAATACCCCTTCGCCAGAGCGCTGAAAGATTCGACCTGCGCGGCGGCCCAGTCCTCCTTGTGGCCGAGTTCGGCGGCGAGGAGGCGGGCGGCGGCGGGGGCGGCTTCGATGGCGGCCTTCGCGTCGAGCAGGAGGGCGCGGATGCGGCGGGAGAGGACGTCCTCCAGCGTGCGCGCCTGCTCGTGGCGGGCCGCCCAAACGACCGTGGCGAGCGGATAGGGCAGGCGCGGATGGATGGGTTCGCCGAGCGCGGGGTCGGCGGCGATGAGCGCGTTGATGTCCTCGGCCTCGCTTCCGTAGACCGCAAGCCAATCGGGCAAATGCGCGGCATTCGGACTTCTCCAGCCGAGGAGTTGAAGTTTTTCGGTGACGCAGGGTTTTTCCTCCAATCCGGCGAGCACGGCGGCGTGGTTGACCGTGTCCTCCGCCATCTTGCGATACGTGGTCCACTTGCCACCGACGATCGTCACGAGGCCCGAGTCGGAGACAAGGACCTCGTGGTTCCGCGAGATCGCCTTGGTGGCTCCGCCGTCCTTCCCGGGCGGTCGCACGAGCGGACGCTGGCCCGCAAACACGCTGAGAATGTCGCTCTCGCTCGGATCACGGGCGAGGTAGCGCGCGGCATTGCGCAGGATGAAACCGATTTCCTCCTTGAGCGCGCGGGGTTCGGGATCGGGGGTTTGCATGGGCGTGTCGGTGGTGCCGACGAGCACCTTGCCGTGCCATGGAATGACAAACAGCACGCGGCCGTCGTCGGTGTGAGGCACCATGATCGCCGAGTCGCCTTGCAGGAAGGAACGATCAAAGACGAGGTGGACGCCCTGGCTCGGCTGAACGGCCGGAGTGGCTTTCGCATCGTCCATGAGGCGCACATGGTCGCTGAAAATGCCGGTGGCGTTGATGACCACAGCTCCTCTTGCCGTAAACACACGGCCGGTTTCACTGTCGGTGAATCGCACGCCGGAGACGAGTCCGTCGGTTTTGATCAACCCCTCGACCTTCGCATGGTTGAGGACGCAGGCGCCGTGGTGGGCAGCGGTCCGAGCGAGCGTGATGGCGAGGCGCGAGTCGTCGAATTGCCCATCGAAATACTCCACGCCGCCGAGCAGATGCTCCGGCTCGATATTCGGAATCCTTCCCAGCGTTTCCTCCCGCGACAGCAGATGCGAGGGGGCGAGGTTCAGCTTCCCGGCGAGGGCGTCGTAGACCTTGAGTCCGATCCCGAAAAACGGACCTTCCCACCATTTGTAGCGGGGCACAATGAACGACAGGTGGTGCACGAGGTGCGGCGCGTTGCGGTGGAGAAGACCCCGCTCGCGCAGGGCCTCGAGCACCAAGGGAATGTCGCCCTGCTCGAGATAGCGGACACCGCCGTGCACAAGCTTCGTGCTGCGACTGGATGTGCCTTGGGCAAAGTCATGCGCCTCCAGCAAGAGCGTCTTGTAGCCGCGCGTAGCGGAATCCACCGCCACGCCGAGGCCAGTGGCGCCGCCGCCGATCACGATCACGTCCCAGCGGGGTGTTTCGTCGAGTTTCGAGAGGAGTTTCGATCTGTTCATTTCGTGGTGTTCCAGTTTTGCGCGCGTTTCACGGCGCGCTTCCATGTTTTGATCCGCGCCTTGCGGTCTTTGACTGTGATCGTCGGGTCGAACCTGCGTTCGACTGATCGGGTTTGTGACAATTCCTCCACACCGCTCCAGAGGCCGGCGCCGAGTCCAGCCATCATCGCCGCGCCGAGCGCGGTGCTTTCGATGTTCGAGGGCCGCTCGACAGTGGTTCCGAGGAGATCGGCCTGGATTTGCATGAGAAGGTTGCTGGCGCAGGCCCCGCCGTCCACCCGCAGACAGGCGATGCGTTTGCCCGAATCCTTTTCCATGGCCTCGACGAGATCGGAGACTTGGCAGGCGATGCCATCCAGCGTCGCCCGCGCAATATGGGCCGCCGTCGTGCCGCGGGTCATGCCGAGCAACGTGCCGCGGGCATCGGCATTCCAATACGGGGCGCCCAGTCCAGTGAAAGCGGGCACAAGCACCACGCCGCCGCTGTCGGGAACCTTCGCAGCGAGGGCGTTGACCTCGGGCGCGCTCTTGATGATTCCAAGTCCGTCCCGCAGCCATTGGATCGACGCGCCGCCCATGAAGACGCTGCCTTCAACGGCGTATTGCAGCGGGGCACCACCGATTTTCCACGCCACCGTGGTCAGGAGGCGGTTCGCGCTCGCCACCGCATCAGGCCCGGTGAAGAGGAGGAGAAAACAGCCGGTGCCGTAGGTGCACTTCACAAGGCCCGGCTTCGTGCAGAGCTGGCCAAAAAGGGCGGACTGCTGGTCTCCGATGGCTCCGCAGACAGGGATGTCGACACCAAGAAATCCACGCCCGGCGACACCAAGATCGCCGCTGCTGGGCACGATCTCCGGCAAGAGCGCGCGCGGAATGTCGAACAATGCCAGCAGGTCGGAATCCCAATCGCCGCGGTGGATATTCATCAGCATCGTGCGGGAGGCGTTGCTGACATCGGTGACATGCGACCGGCCACCGGTCAGTTTATAAATGATCCAGCTGTCGATCGTCCCCGCGGCGAGTTCGCCCGAGGCCGCGCGCGCATGGCCGTTCGGAATCGCGCGGAGAATCCAATGCAGCTTGCTTGCCGAGAAATATGGGTCGAGCAGCAACCCTGTGCGGCTTTGCACCAGCGGCTCCTTCCCCGCCTCCCGCAAGCCGTCCATGAACTCCGCCGTGCGCCTGTCTTGCCAGACAATCGCGCGGTGCACCGGCCTGCCAGTGGCGCGCTCCCAGACTACCACCGTCTCTCGCTGGTTGGTGATGCCGATCGAGGCGATGGACGAGGCATCGACCCCCGACTTCTCGACAGCCTCGCGGGCGGTTGCCAATACCGACTCCCAGATTTCGTCCGCGTCGTGCTCGACGCGGCCGGGTTCGGGAAAGTGCTGGGTGAATTCACGCTGGGAGACCGCCAGCGGTTCGAGGCGCTCGTTGTAGACGATCGAGCGGGAACTGGTGGTGCCTTGGTCGAGTGCGAGGATGTGTTTCATGGTTAAAAATCGCCCAGCGCCGAATAGGCAAGCGAGGCCAGCGCCGCGCCGATCAACGGCCCGGCCACGGGAATCCAGGCATACGCCCAGTCGCTGCCGCCTTTGCCCGCCACCGGCAGAAGCGCATGCATGATGCGCGGCCCGAGGTCGCGGGCGGGGTTGATGGCATACCCGGTGGGCCCGCCGAGCGAGAGCCCGATCGCAAAGACAAGCAAGCCCACGGGCAACGCGCCGAGGGCGCCGAGATCGATGGGAAAAATCGCCGCACCCTCCGGCGCACCGCTCGCGCCCTTCATGCAGAAGACGCCGAAGAGAAGCACGAACGTCCCGATAATCTCGCAGGCGAGGTTCGCAGGCGTGTTTCTCACCGCCGGCGAGGTGCAAAACGCCGCACGCTTCAATTCGGGATCGGGCGTAAGTTTCCAATGCGGTAAATAGGCGACCCACACCAGCGCCGCCCCCGCCATGGCACCGAGCATCTGCGCTGCCACGTAGGGAAAAAACATCGCCCATGGCAAATGCCCCTCGAGCGCCATCGCCAGGGAGACGGCCGGATTCAAATGCGCGCCGCTCACACGGGCCACGGAAAACACCGCAACGAACACGCCCATCGCCCAGCCGGCAGTGATCACGATCCACCCCGCACCCCGCCCTTTGCTCCCGTCCAGAAGCGAGGTGGCCACCACGCCGTTTCCAAGAAGAATCAACAATGCGGTTCCGATGAATTCGGCAAGGGGGGGTGTCATTTGCTTGGGATCATCCGCCCAGCGGTTTCCCCGGGCAAGGATTTTGACATGTCCATATCGCGCACGGATCGCGCGCGCTGGAAAAAATGTTCCACAGCACACCGCTTTCGTCGAAGGTGGCATCACATGAACCCGCTCCCGCTTGTTGTCGCCGGAACCGCGCTTGCCATGGCGATGATGGTTGTCGTGTGGTTTTTCGCCCGCCGGATGAACAATGCCGGCATCGTGGACATCTGGTGGTCGTTCGGGTTCACGCCGGTGGCGGTTTTTTACGGTGTCTTCGGAAGCGGGCATATGATTCGCAACGGTCTCATCGCCGCCATGGTTTGCGCGTGGAGTCTGCGACTCGGCATGCATCTCCACAAGCGGGTCATGTCCCACCATCCGGAGGAGGATCCGCGCTACGCCGCGCTGCGGAAGCAATTCCCAAAACGCACATGGCTCATGTTTTTCGGGTTCTTCCAGCTTCAGGGCGTGCTGATCGGCCTGTTGTCGCTGCCGGTCGCCATCGCCTGCGCGAATCCCGCTCCCGGGGTCGGTTTGTTTGAAATCGCCGGCCTGCTTTTGTGGCTCGTCGCCATCGGCGGCGAATCGATCGCCGACATGCAGCTCGCACTCTTCAAGGCGAACGCACAGACGAAGGGGCGCGTGTGCGATCTCGGCCTCTGGAAATACTCACGGCACCCGAACTACTTCTTCGAATGGGTTGTCTGGATCGCGTATTTTGTCTTCTCGCTCGGCTCGCCCTGGTCCTGGGCCGGCCTCGCCAGCCCGTTGCTGATGCTTTTTTTCCTGACCCGCGTGACCGGCATCCCGCCCGCCGAGGCACGCGCCCTCGCGACCCGTGGCGACGCCTACCGCGACTACCAGCGCCGCACGAGCGCGTTTTTCCCATGGTTTCCGAAAGCATGATCTCCCGCAGGGACGCAGAGGCGCAGAGTCATTGGTTGAAGCTGGGCTATCTACTGAATTTCGGAAAGGCTGTGCTCAAGTCCGGCATCACGCGTTGCGTCAACGGCCTGAATGAACCACCTCCGCGCCCCTGCGCCTCAGCGGGATAATTTTTAACACCACATGATCCAACTCGACGACCTCTTGGCCCGAAACCTCCTGCCCGACGCGGCGATCCGTATCGGTATCCGCAACCTGCTCGCGAAAAAGCTCCGCGAGGAAACGCGTGAAAGCGCGGTGGCCCAGTCCGAGGCGCTGGCGGCGTTTGTGGACGAACTCAAGCGCAGCCCGATCGCGATCAAGACAGCGGCGGCGAACGAGCAGCACTACGAGGTGCCCACCGAATTCTTCAAACTCGTCCTCGGTCCGCGCATGAAATACAGCTCGGGCTACTGGCCCCGCGAGGACACGACGTTTGCCGATTCCGAGGAGGCCATGCTAGCGCTCTCGTGCGAGCGGGCGGGGCTTGTCGACGGCCTCGACATTCTCGAACTCGGCTGAGGCTGGGGGAGCCTAACACTGTGGATGGCAGAAAATTATCCCGCCTCCCGCATCACAGGCGTCTCGAATTCGGCGACACAAAAACTCCACATCGAAGCCGAGGCAGCGCGGCGCGGGTTGGGCAATGTGCGCATCGTCACGGCCGACATGAACGATTTCGAGGCGGGGGATGCCGCATTCGACAGGGTTGTTTCGGTCGAGATGTTCGAGCACATGAAGAACTACCAGCTCCTCATGGCAAAGGTCGCCCGCTGGCTCAGGAAGGGCGGCAAGCTGTTCGTGCACATCTTCACACACCGCGAGTTCGCCTACCACTTCGAGGGGCGGGATCCCTCGGACTGGATCACGCGCTATTTTTTCGAGGGCGGCACGATGCCCTCCGACGACCTCCTGCTCTACTTCCAGGACGATCTCTCGATCGAAAAACACTGGCGCGTCTCCGGCACCCACTACCAGCGCACCTCCGAGGCATGGCTTGAGAAAATGGACGCCAACGAGCCGGCGATCACGCCGATCCTCGAGCGCACCTACGGCCCTGAAAACACGGCCAAGTGGCGGGCCTATTGGCGCGTCTTTCTCATGTCCTGTGCCGAACTGTGGGGCTTCCGCGGCGGTAACGAATGGCTTGTGAGCCACTACCGGTTCGTGAAGCACGGCTGACGGCGTCACTCCACCGGCTCGATGTGCACGACGACATCGAGGATGCGGGGGTTCGACGCAAGGAGGTGATCCTTGACCTCGTGGCCGATGCGGTGCCCCTCGCGGACGCTGGTGTCGCCCGAGAGGCAGACATGAAGTTCGATAAAGAGGCCAATGCCGCTTTTGCGCACGCGGCATTTCTCGATGTCCACCACGCCGGCGACCTCGCGGGCGCTCGCGCGGATCGATTCCACGAGGTTCTCCGGCACGTTGCCGTCGAGCATGTCATGGAGCGAGCGGGCGGCGATGCGGGTGCCGTTGACGACAATGATCGCGCAGGCGGCAAGCGCGCCGTAGTCATCCGCCTGTTCCCACCCCTTGCCACCGACCAGTGCGATTGAAATCCCGACCGCCGCGGCGGCCGAGGTGAGGGCGTCCGAGAGATGGTGCCAGGCGTCGCCCTCGATCGCGCGGCTGTCCACATCCCTGCCCGCCCGACGGATCACAACAGCGACACCCCATTTCACCGCCACCACCAAAATCAGCACCGGCAAGGTGAACCACTCCGGCCCATGCTGGGGCGTGCGGATTTCCAGCAACGCGCTCCAACCGATAAACACCGCCGCACCGAGGATCGAGAGGCCGGCGAACATTCCCGCCAGCGACTCGATCTTGCCGTGGCCGAAGGGATGGTTGGCATCCGGCGGGCGGAGCGACATGCGGAAGCCGACCCAGGTCACGAGCGAGGTGAAGATATCCGCCGCGGACTCGATGCCGTCGGCGACAAGAGCGTAGGAATTTCCCGCGATGCCCGCAGCGATCTTCACCGCCATGAGGACGATGTTGACGCAGAGGCTCAGCAGGGCCAGCGCCACCGTCTTGCCGGCATCGATCACCGCGGTGGTTTTTCGTTGGGGGCGGTGTTCAGGGCATCGAGCAACAACCTCAAGGTGCCGAAGTCGCGCTTGTGCGGAGTGAGAACGATGCGCGGCATGTGGTGGAGATGGTGGTCGTCCGACTCCTCTTCCAAGGCCCCGCGCTGCTCGATCACGCCGCAGGCGAGAACATCGGCGAATGTCTCGTTGATTTTCGCGAGGCCCTCGGCGGTGAGCGCGTGGTGGATGCGGATCACCATCTTTTCCCGCACCCAGCGGTAGGAGTGGAAATTCCGGTAGAACGCCGCGATGTGGCTGACCGCATCGCGAACGTCGTAGGTGACATGGAAGAGATTGAAATCCGTGGGAGAGATCAATCCGTTGTTCAGGAGATCGTTTGTGATAAACCGCCGCCACATTTCCCAGTAGTGGCCGTTCTGCTTGTCGAGCATCACGATTGGGACGATCGGCATCTTGCCCGTCTGCATGAGGGTGAGAATCTCGAATCCCTCGTCATGGGTGCCGAAGCCGCCGGGAAACAGGGCGAATGCATGGGTCTCCTTCGCGAAGTTCAGCTTGCGGGTGAAGAAATAGTTGAAGTTGAGAAGCTTTGGATCGCCGTGGATCACGGGGTTTGCCGCCTGCTCGAAGGGAAGGCGGATGTT
>CAZRLX010000016.1:28851-30657 GCA_964601115.1 uncultured Chthoniobacter sp.
GCGGAATCGATCATTTCCTCGACAAGGCGGGCGGCCTTGCCCTCGGCGACATCGGAGGCGAGTTGACGCACGCGGGGATCGACGTCTTTTTCTTTCATATCAAACGGGGCTCCACACTATGCTTGCCGGAACTCCGAGCAACCCGAAAAACCCATGATCATTGTCATCCGTCCCCACACCTCCGAAGCACTCATCGAGGAGGTCATCCGCGAAGTCGTGAAACTCGGCTATGAAGCCGCCCCGATCCACGGAGCCACGCAGACGATTGTCGCCGCGATCGGCGACGAGAGCACGCACCAGACGCTCGAATCGCTCGACGCGCTGCCACAGGTCGAACGCGTGCTCCGGGTGCAAAAGCGCTTCAAGCTCGCGAGCCGCGAGTCGCATCCCGCCGACACGGTCATCGATGTCGACGGCGTGAAGATCGGCGGCGGGCATTTCGCGCTCATGGCGGGGCCGTGCTCGGTCGAGAGCGAGGAGCAGTTGCTGAGCACGGCGAGGCAGGTGAAGGCGTGCGGCGCGTCGATCCTCCGCGGCGGCGCCTACAAGCCGCGCACCTCACCGTATGAATTCCAGGGGCTCGGCAAGGAGGGCCTGCGTCTGTTGGTCGGCGCCCGCGAGGAGACCGGTCTGAAGATCATCACGGAAGTCCTCAGCGAGCGGGATGTCGAGCATGTGGCGGCCTCCGCCGACATCCTCCAAATCGGGGCGCGCAACGCGCAGAATTTCCAGCTGCTTATCGAATGCGCGAAGTCCGGCAAGCCGGTGTTGCTGAAGCGCGGCATGAGCGAGCGGATCGAGGAATGGCTGCTCGCCGCCGAATACATCCTGGCCCATGGAAATCCGAACGTGATGCTCTGCGAGCGGGGCATTCGCACCTTCGAGACCTACACGCGGAACACGCTCGACCTCGCGGCGGTGGCGATCGCGAAGAGGGAATCGCACCTGCCGGTGATCGTCGATCCCAGCCAGGGGTGCGGACGCGCGGATTTGGTCACCGAACTTTGCAAGGGGGCGGTCGCTCTCGGGGCCGACGGACTCCTCATCGAGGTGCACCCGAATCCCGCCGAGGCGATGAGTGACGGCCAGCAACAGGTGGACTTCGACTCCTTCGCCAAACTCGCGCGGGGGATCGAGCCGTTTTTGAAGGCCACGGGCCGCGCCTGATCAGGTCCCGCAGGCGTCCGCAAGTTCCTCCGCCGGGTAGGTCCAGATTTCCGAGAGGGTCGGGTGGTAGTGGGGAATCGCCGCGAAGTCGCGCACCGAGGCGCGGTAGCGCATGGCCACGACGACTTCGTGGATCAACTCGGTCGCCTCGGGACCGACCACCGCGCCGCCGAGAATTTCGCCCGTGCGGCGGTCGGCTGTGAGTTTCACAAAGCCCGCCGTTTCACCCATGACAAGGGACTTGCCGTGGTCATTGAACGGACAGGTCGCGGTGAGAAACGGCGTGCCCGCGTTGTTCAAATCCGCCTCGGACGCTCCGACAACAGCCAACTGGGGCTCGGTGAAGACCCCGAACAACCGCAATCTGTAGTCCATGGATTTTTCATCACCTTTGGCCCTGCCGATCTGGCGGGCGGCATTCCATGCGGCGATCTCGCCCTGCTGGATGGCGATGTGGACGACTTCCAGTCCGCCGCAGACATCGCCGGCCGCGAAGACGTGCGGTTGGGAGGTCCGCTGCGCGGGATCGACCACGATCCTGCCCCGATCGGCGGCCAACCCAAGCGCCGCGAATCCCCGAAGGCACGGCTTGCGCCCGAGGGCGTTCAGCACGGCATCCGCCTCGAGCGTTTTGATCTC
>CAZRLX010000017.1:0-7868 GCA_964601115.1 uncultured Chthoniobacter sp.
GCTATCCACTGTTTTCTTTGATCTTCTAACTGGTTACCATTGCGATTAGACATTTTGAATTCTATATCACTGAAAACGCTGGAACTAAATTTATTTATAACAAGAGAATTTTGAGATTCTATGTCTGCAAAATATGATGCATTTACACCAGTTAATTTTAGACTGTTTAAAACAACTGAGTTTCCATACCACTTCGGATCAAGGTCTGGACCTCCAAAGTCATAGAGATTTGTTCCTTTTTTCCATATTGGAGAACGCTCTATTGTTCTTTTATTCAAATCTGCTAGAACAATCGCCTGTCCAGTGTCATCAGGCCATTTGACACCTGGATCACCTTCTCTCCCTATTGTCATTAAAACAAACTGCTTTCTTTTAGGTGAATAATCAACAGAACATACATTATTAGGAACAGAAATTATTGCTTCTAAAATCAGACTCTTTGCATTGTAGAAAAATAAAGATGTTTTGTATCTTCCAACTCCCAAATAAGTTAATGACTTTGTAACAATAAACTCATGGTTGGCATAAATAAGTTTTTTCGAATCAAATGCATCCAAACTGATTTTTTTTGAAGTAGCAGAGTTAATTTCAGAAAATTCATATGCCCATCGTTCACCTTCTGGCGTTAATCCCTCAATTTTGGAGTTGCCAATCGCAAAGGCATCCACTCCAAAATAGAATGCGATGAAAACCAATGCTGGCGTGATGAATAAGATCATTTAAAACGCTTGGTAAATTTTTTTTGCTTCATTAAGTTTTCCGCTTTGTAGCATCTGGAAAAAACCTCTTTCCACATCTGTTGCGCGGTATCGTCCTTTAAAATAAGTTCTACTTATTTGAATGCATTCTTCACACCATTGCGAATACAGTCGGCTATTTGCTTTAGTTATGGGGATGCTGGTCTTGTAAGACTTCAATAAAGAGAGTGATCTGCCTTTAATATCTGATTTGAGTTTGGTAATCTGCAAATCTAGTATGCAAAATCTTGCTGGGTTTAAGAACATCAAAATCTTAGATAAAAACGAAGTTCCGCCGAAACCAGGAAGACCAATGTCTTTGAGTAAAGATATCTCTAACAAGCCAGAGGTATTCAGTAACCTGAAATTACCGATCGCTTGTTTTGTTACTGTTTCGCGAAACCTCTCAACCCGATAGTCGCGGTAGCCAGAAGATGAGTATCCCCAATACAAAATGTTCGAAAGACCGTTTTTTACTTCCGCATCGTTCTTTGAAGTAAGCTGGGATTTTATTGCCGATTCCACATCTGACATTGAGCTACATGTGATTTCTCTGCAGCATTCAAAATCATAGTAGATGCATGCGACAAAGTATGAAGCAATTGCTTTTTCGAATTCATCTACCTGAGCCGCGCTTAGTGACATAACCGTTAATTGGGTTACTGAACCACAGGACCGGATTGGACGACCTGTTGGAGGATCATTTCGACTTCTTCGGTGCTATCTTCAGAGGAGGTTCCGCCGGAGGGGGCGTCGCCTTGGGGCACATCTCGATTGGCCCCAATGCCGGTTTCTGAGAAGGTTTTTTCTTGAACTGTGTATTTGTTATCGGTTTTGGTGGTGTTGCCTTTCATGAAACGGCGGGTGGTGCGGATGATGTCCTGAGTTTTGATCTCCATGGTGACCTCGCAGGAGCCGTCGGATTTGTTGAATTTGATGGCTGTGGGGGTGGCGGCTTTGAGGACATGGGAGAGGCTGGCGAGGATTTCGTCATTCTCCAAGGCGAAGTCGCGGATGGTGGTATTGCCATCGATCTTGACGCCCATCATGCGGCCGGCGAGGCGACGGTAGGCATCCATCTCAGCGGCGCGCTTGGCCATGATCTTCTGGTGGCCTTCGGAGCCGGGGATGGCGGCGTTGCCCATCACATCGATGATTTTGTCGTTCGTCTTGCGGTCGGTTTTCACGGTGTCCGAGGTGGTGGCGAATGAACCATCGTCGAGGCGTTTGCCTTTGATGACGCGATTGAGGGTGTCGATGACTTCGCGAATTTTGACGGCTCGGACGACTTGAACTCTGCCGTCGGGCAGGTATTCGGGTGCTTCGGTGGTGATGGAACCAACGAGTGTGGCGGAAACAGCGCCGGCAATGGCGTCGTCTGTCTCGGCGAGGTCGCGGACATTGGTCTCTGAATCGATCTGGAGACCGAAGATGCGCTCGGCGAGGAGGCGGTCGGCATCAATCTCGGCAGCCTTGGTGGCTTTGAGGCGGGCGCGGGGGCCGGCTTGGATCCAGATTTCTGGAAGATCCGGTCCTTCTTCTTCGGTGGGTTTAACCGCCGCTTGCGATGCGGAGGGTGTCATGATGCCGGAGACAGCGAGGATGGTGGTAACGATGAGGTAGTGGTGGATGTGTTTCATAACGGGTTGAGGGTATCTGGGAAGCCGGATGGGTGAAGTTTAATTCCCTTGAACGGGTAATTGGCAAGCTTGAACGGTCGAAAAGAGGGTTGAACGGCGTATATTGGGGGTTGAGCGGTTTTGATCCTTGGCTAGTGGCTAAGCACCGGGCGGAATGGCTTTCCAACGGGGAGACCCAGCGAGTAGTTCATTTGCCAGCATGGTGCAGAAAGACAAAACCGCCGGTCGGATCGCTGTCGAAATTCTCCTTGTGGCGGGAGCGATTTTTTTGGCGTCCGTTTTTACAAAATCGCTTCTGCCGAGTGATGGGACCGCTGCGATTCCTGTGCTGTGGCCGAGTGCGGGTGTGGCTCTCGCAGCCGCATTGCTGCTGGGTTGGAGGGTTGCCCCGGGAATTTTTCTTCCCTTTGCGGCGAGTGGTCTGGCCTCGGATTTTCCGTGGACATTCGGGTTGCTCTCTCCACTCGGAATCTGCGCGGCGGCGGTGCTGGCTTCGTGGATTCTTGGCCGGTTGAAATTCGATCCGCGACTCAGCTCGATCCGCGACATTTTTCTTTTTGCGGGGCTCGGTGCGCTTCTTCCAATGGGGCTTGCAGGCTTTTGGACAGCAAACTGCCTGTTGATTTCCGGGAAGCTGCAAGCGTCCAGCTTGAGGGAAATCGGGATGTTCTTCTCCACGGCATACGCTGGCGGTGCATTGGTCGTGACGCCTGCCATCCTGCTTGCGGCCACGGGGAGATTTCAGATGAAAGAAATCTGCTGGCGCAGGGTGGCGCTCGGTTTTTTTCAACTCGGATTGGTTTTTGTTTCCACCTGGGCTGTCTTTTCCGGAGGAGGCAAAGGCGGGTCTGGATGGGCGCTGGCGGCCTATTTGCCGTTTCCATTTGTGGTGTGGGCGGCGCTCTCTGGGGGCATGGGAATGGCGGCGTTGATGATTCTTGTTGCGGCTCTGACCGCCTCGGCATTGACGGGATCAGGTTCCGGGCCATTCGCCTCGGGATCGGCTTCTGGCGCGATTCTGCAGCTCCAGGCGTTCATGGGGATTTTTTCAATAACTGGATTATTGATCGGTGCCGGCACTGAAGCACGCTGGCGCGAAAAGGCACTGCAGGCGGTGGCGGCGACTCGGAAGGCCGAACTGGAGCGCCTGAAGGCGCAGGTGAATCCGCATTTTTTGTTCAATTGTCTCACGGCGATTCATTCGCTCGTTCGCAGCGATAGCCGGGCGGCGGAGGAGGGGTTGACGTCGCTGTCCTCGCTGCTGCGAAAGTCGCTGGATGTGGCGAAGCATCCGCTCATCCCGCTTGGGGAGGAGTTGGAGATTATCCGTGATGCGCTGCGGTTGCAGAAGATGCGCTTTGAGGAGGGGTTGGAGTGGAGTGTGGCGGCGCATGGCGAGGCGGAGGCGTTTCGCGTGCCTCCGATGCTGCTGCAGCCGCTTGTGGAAAATGCCGTGAAGCATGGGGTGAGCGAGGGCTTCGGTCGGGTGGAGGTGGTTGCGGTTGTGGATCGGGGGGATTTGGTGGTGCGGGTGAGCAACACCGCGCCGAAGGGCTGCGATCCGGCAACGTGGAGTGAAAGCGTGGGGCTGGCGAGCGTGCGCGCCCGAATCGAGGAATCCTGCCCGGTTGGGAGTGGGGTGATTTTTTCCAAGACGCCCGAGGGATGGATTCAGGCGGAGGTGAGGATCAAGGCGGTGGCTTAAGTGGCGATCCTCCTCCGCGCTGCGCGACTACGGCGTGATGCAGTGGTGATCCTCCTCCGCGCTGCGCGACTACGGCGTGATGCAGTGGCGATCCGCCTCCGCGCTGCGCGACTACGGCGTGATGCAGTGGTGATCCGCCTCCGCGCTGCGCGACTACGGCGTGATGCAGTGGAATGATGCGGTCTTGCGTCGGGGGCTGGAATGGCCCATGTCATGTGGTGCCCCGCTTTTCCGGTCACGATGGATTTAGAAGTTTTTCAATACATCAACACACATGTCGCGAATCCGTTTCTCGATGTGCCGATGGCGGCGTTGTCGAGTTGGGCTGTGTGGTGGCCTCTGGCTGTGCTGGCGGGGGTGGCGTGTCTGGCGTTCGGGGGATTTCGCGGATGGGCGATGGTTTTGGCCGCCGGGTTGGCGGTGGGGATTTGCGACGGGCTTGTGTGCCGGAACCTGAAGCAATTCGCCGACAGGCCGAGGCCGCATGAGACGATGTCGGGCATTCGCACGATCGATTTGGCAAAATCCACGCCGAGGGTGCTGGCGGTGTTTCTGCCCCTGCGTGCAAAAATTTCCTCGGTCGAGACGCCGGCGGTGCGCGGTCGCTCGTTTCCGTCGTCCCATGCGGCGAATTGTTTCGCGCTTGCGACGGTCGTGTTTGTCTTTCACCGCAGGTGGGGATGGCTGGCGTTCGTGCCGGCGGCACTGGTCGCTTTCAGTCGGCTTTATGTGGGTGTTCATTGGCCCACGGATGTGTTGGCGGGGGTGGCGATCGGGATTCTTTGCGGGGCGCTGGTGCCGTATGGGCTGCGGTTTGGTTGGAGACTTGCCGGCCCCAAGGTCGCCAGCGAGTTTTATAAGAAGCATTCGGATTTTCTCGCATGATCAACTCCAGACACGTGTTGGGTTTTCTCGGCATCCTATCGGTGCTTCGCATCGTGTGGGTCGCGATGCAGGGGGCGTCTCCGCAGGAGGCCTATTACATGATGTGCGGCGAGCGGCTTGCCGCCGCGTTCTACGACGGACCGCCTGGAACGGCATTGCTTGCGCGCGCGCTTGGGGCCGTGTTTGGCGGATCGCTCGACGCGGTGCGGATGGCGTGGCCGTTGTTCGGTTTTCTCGCGTCGTGGCTGGCCTGGTTGCTGGTGCGTGCCGTCTCCGGTGCGGCGGTGGCGGCATGGACGGTGGCGGTATTGAACGCCCTTCCAGTGTTCAACGCGCACAGCGTGACCGTCGGGCCGTGGATGCCTGTGTTGGCTTGTGTGTTGGGCGGGTTGTATTTCGTTCAGTCCGCCGAGGAGGGGAGGCGCGCGGACTGGTTGGCTGCCGGGTGTCTTTTTGCGATCGCGAGTCTGTTCCGCTACGAGGCGGTGCTCGTTCCCGCAGGTGTTGCGATCTCCCGGCTGGTCTTGATCAAATCCAGTGGCCGTGTGGATTGGATGGCGATTGGGGCGTTGACGGTGATCCCCGCGCTCAGCCTCTGGCCGGCGCTGGCATGGAATGCGCGGTTTGATTGGATTCCGTTGTTCGGGCGCACGCTGCAGACGTATTGGCGGCCGGAGCCCGGCGGATGGTCCACCGAGGCGCTTGTGTATTTCGGTGATTTCTCCTTTCCGTGCGGGTTGGTGCTGGCGTTCGGCGGGTTGGTCATGCTGCGGGGGGTGGTTGGATCAGTGGCGGGGGGATTTTACGCATGGGCTGCGGGGCCGGCGGTGCTGTGGGCTTGGTATCAATTCCTGCTCGGGCGTCCTCTCTCCACGGCCGCATGGGTTGCGGCGGTGCCTGTGCTGGCTTTTTTGTTCTCGATCGGAATCCGCCGCCGCTGGATGCCAGTCGCTGGATCCGCTCTGGTTGTGCTGGCTTTAATTCCCGCAGCGATCGAGTTGCGCCGGGATGCGAGCGAGCGCGGCATGTGGGCGGCGATCGCCACGGAAATCCACGCCGCCACGCGCGAGATGCCCGCCAGCGAGGGTGGGGGATTTCTTGTCGCCGAGACAGCCGACCAGGCGGCAGTGCTCGCGAGGTATTTCAAATCCAGCAAGCCGACGGCGTATCCGCCGGTCTTCGTGCCCGAGTCGCCCGCGCTGGTGAGCCAATTCGGCATCTGGCCCTCCTACGCCGATTTCATCGAGTCCGACGAGGTGGTGGATGAATTCTTCACCGAGCAGAAGGGCTACAACCCCTTTGTCGGGAGGAACGCGCTCTATGTCGGCTCGGATTTGCCGCAGACAATCAAAGGGGCGTTCGCGGAGGTGCGTCCGCTGCGCAAGATTCATCTGCCCGACAGGCGCTCGCTGACGATCCATCTGTGCATCGATTACCAGACGCTGCCGCTTTAGCGGGCGTCGCCTTGTGTCGTTCGGATGCCGCTTTTCTCCAAGGCCTCGGCGTAGGACGATTCGGTGGTGAGCAGGCTGGCGAGGTAGGCGTCTTTTTTCGGAAGCGACGGGGCGTTGCGGATGTTTTCCGGCGTCTCGAGGCGCGAGAAAATCGCTCGGGCGATCTTCGAACGTGGCACGCTTTTTTCGCCGTAGCCGGCGGGTTTGTTGCTCGACCAGAAGCGCACGTGCTCCACGCCGTCCTTCATTTCCCTGCCGAGATAGACCACGAGGTGGCCGCGTTCTTTTTTGCCCACGGCATCGGTCCAGAAGATTTTCAGGAAATCGCCCGGCTTCGCGTCATCGAACGAGGTGAAGTTGCGGCCGAGTTGGAGTTCGTGGAACAAGCGCGACGCCCCGGGGCCATTGGCGTTCCACCGTCCCCAAATGCCCACGCCATCCTGTGCGGGGCGGGGGAGGAGGAAATCCCATGTTTTTCCCAAGGGTGGCATGAGGCGTTGTGACTCGGCTGTTTTGAGGGTTTTCAGAAACACAAGGTAGGTCGCCCCGGAGCAATAACTCGGAGAGGCCGCTGCTGCTGAAATCTCGACGGTGTCGCCGGCGGGGCGAGCGGCACTGACGAGTGCGGTGAGCGCCTCGCGGGTCACGGCATATCCGCCGCCGGTGGGCATTCGGTTGATCTGCTCGAGCACAATGGCATTGAAATCGAGCGCGTGGAGCGAGAGGGTCTGTGCCAGCACGGCCATGAGGAGGGACTTCTTCATGCCCAGTCAGAACGCCATTTTTTCGATGTCTGCAAGACGCTTTTTGATCATTGTCTTTTGCCTGTTGGTTCTCGGGGCCGCGACGCACTGGGTGGTCGATTGGGTGCGCCCGCGTCCGCTGCCCACGAGTGGGGGGTTGTTCAGTCCGGTGCGGTTTGAGATTCCGGGCCCGCACTTTTTGCAAGGCGATGCGCGCTGGGGAAGCGATCCACTGGCGGAAACGCCCGAATCGCTCGGCGATGCTGGGTGCGCTGTGGCTTCGGCCGCGATGGTTCTCGGAGGCTATGGGATTCCGCTGGATCCAGGGAGCTTGAACGCGTTTCTTCGAGGCGTGCCGGGGGGATACACGCCCGAGGGCTGGATTTACTGGGAAAAGGCTGCGGAGATCGCTCCCGATCTCACCACGGCGTTGCTGCCGCACTATGAGGACCTGCCCTCGTTTTTTCTGATCGACTGGAACCTGATGCGCGGCAATCCGGTCATCGCGCGGGTGCGGTATCCAAGCGGCATCACGCACTTTGTGGTGGTCTGCGGGAAGGAAGGCTCGGAGTATTTGGTGCGGGATCCTGGAGAAGGGGGGGAGCGTGGGCTTACGCGACTGAGTGACTTTCCGGCGCCGGTGGAGGCGTTGAGGTTTTATAGGAAGCCGGGGGTGGGGCGGGAGTTTTAGGGACTTATGGGAC
>CAZRLX010000017.1:7968-11067 GCA_964601115.1 uncultured Chthoniobacter sp.
TTTTTGTTTCCGCTGCGGGCGGCCTGGACCATCTGGTCATGGGTGCGGCTTCGCTTGCTGATGAATTTGTCGCAGAAGAAGACGGTCGCGTCGTAGATGATCTGGGATTTCTGGTAGGCGCGAAGTTGCTCGTATCCGCCGTGCGGCGGGATGAAGCCTGG
Organism: uncultured Chthoniobacter sp.; assembly: GCA_964601115.1. GTDB lineage: Bacteria > Verrucomicrobiota > Verrucomicrobiia > Chthoniobacterales > Terrimicrobiaceae > UBA967. Next base: position 8,130 of record CAZRLX010000017.1, read on the forward strand.
CTTGGACTCATGGGGGCGGGCTTTTCGGGGAGCGCTCATGAGCCGTGCATGGTGCGGGTCAGGGTTTTCTGGCGCGGCGGGCGTCGATGAAGGATTTGGCGCAGAACGCGAGGAAGACCACGGAGATCGTGCCCATGGCGAGTTGCATCGAGATGGCAAATGGGCGCTCGGCTGTGCCGTCGATGAGTGTGCCGACTTTTGGAAGAGCCATGGCGAGGGGGGCGGTTCCGAGCAGTCCGAGGAGGGCGGCGACATGCATGACGTGCATGCGGGCCTTCGGGAAGATGCGTGCGAGGATGCCGCAGAGGAGGATGGGCGCGCCGAGGAAGGCGGGGATGAGGGCGGTGACACTTTCTGAGCCGGTGCCGACATAGGCTCCGAGACCGAGTGCGCTGAGAAGGATTCCAAAAGTGATGGCGATAGTAGGCATAGAGAGATGACGTTGGCTTGCGGCACTGCCTGCGGCAAGCCGGAATGGGTAACCAAAACGTTTGTTGCGGCGCGGGTGCGGTTGCGGGCAGGGTGGTCGGCATGAAATCGATATTGTTTTTTCTGCTGTCGACCGTGGCGTGGGGATTCGGGGCGAATGTGATTTTTATTCATCCAGATGGAGCCGGGATTTCGCATTGGCAGGCGGCGAGGTATTTTTGGGCAGGTCCCGATGCCGAATTGAATTGGGACCGGTTGCCGCACATCGCGGTCTATCGCGGGCACATGGGGGATGCACTGTCGGCGACATCGAACGGCGGGGCAACGACGCACGCGTATGGAGTCAAGGTGCCCGCGGGAGCCTTTGGAACCGATGGGGTGTCGGCAGGGCCGGCGATGTCTGCATCTGGCAAAAGGCAAAGCCTCATGCATGAGGCGATGGCGCGGGGGATTCGGACCGGCTTGGTGAATTCGGGATCGATCATCGAGCCGGGCACGGCGTGTTTTGTGGCGAGTTCCGAGAACAGGAAAAACGGCGAGGAGATCACGCGCCAGGTTGTCGAGTCTGGGGTGGATGTTATTTTAAGCGGTGGCGAGGAGTGGTTTTTGCCTGTCGGAACAAAAGGCCGGCATGGCGGCGAGGGGCGGCGTGCCGATGGACGGAATCTTGTGGAATGGGCGCGGGGGCAAGGCTATGCCGTCGTTTTCACGCGCGAGGAGTTGCAGGCGCTGCCCGGGGAAACGCGGCGGGTGCTGGGGGTTTTTGCCAACGAGGACACGTTCAACGACATGGGCGAGGCCGAGTTGCGCGCGGCGGGATTGCCCACGTATTCGGCGGTGGCGCCCACGGTGGGGGAAATGACATCCGCCGCCCTGCGCTTTCTGGCGCCGGGGCCGTTCCTGCTCGTGGTCGAGGAGGAGGGGAGTGACAATTTTGCGAACTACAACAACGGCCAGGGCACGCTGGATGCGTTGAAGCGGGCCGACGAGGCTCTTGGGGTCGCGATGGGATTTGTGGAGAAACATCCCGACACGCTTCTTGTCACAACGGCCGACAGTTCCGCCGGGGCGATGGATGTGCTGGGATTTGTGCCAACGCCCGAGCGGATGGTGCTCGCGGTGGCCGGGCGCGATGTGAATGGCGCGCCATTCAGCCTCGATCCCGAGGGGAAGCCATTTTTATCGCAGCCCGACAAGGCCGGGAAGCGGCATCCATTTGTGCTGGTCTGGGGCACGAAGCACGACACCTCCGGCGGGATTCTGGTTCGGGCGTTGGGCAAGAATGCCTCGAAGGTCACGGGGAGTTACGACAACACGCGCATTTATTCGCTCATGCGCGAGACGTTGTTCGAGGATTAGGAGGCGGGGGTTTCGCAGCTCGAGAGAACCCACTTCGCGTAGGCCGCAGAGACTTGCGAGGGATCGAAGACGGCAATTTCTGGAGTGTCGTAGGGGTGTCGCTCCAAGAGCGCTTGCTCGAAGCGGGCGTAATTTTCCGCAGGCAGTTTGAAAATGGCGAGGACCTCCGAGTCGCGTTGGATCGCGCCATTCCAGTGGTAGATCGATTGTGCTCCGGGGAGGAGCGTGCCGCAGGCGGCGAGGCGGGCCTCAACGAGTTCGCCGATGACACGCTCGGCGACCGATTGGTCGGGAAAGGTGGTGATCGCGAACCGAATCACGCTGGCACCGGTGCGGGTTGGCGCACGATCCAGCCGCCGCCAACGACTTTGTCGCCATCGTAGAAGACGGCTGCCTGCCCTGGGGTGATGGCGCGCTGCGGGGTGTCCAGGAGAATGCGCGCCTTGCCGCCGGGAACGGTCTGGATACTGGCTGCGGCGCCGGGGTGGGCGTAGCGGATTTTGACTGAGATGCGGCGGAAGCCCTCGGGTTCATCCTCCAGCCAATTCACGCGATCGACTTCGAATTCCTCGCGCACGAGTTCCTCCTCGTCGCCCACGATGACGCTGTTCGTGGCTGGATCGATGTCGATGACATAGCGCGGTTTCGGGGAGCCACCCGGCAGGCCCTTGCGCTGGCCGATGGTAAACATCTCGATCCCCTCGTGGTCTGCGATGAAGTTGCCCTCGGTGTCGTAGATGCCACCGCGGTGGAATTCCTTTTCGCCGAGATGGCCCCGCAGGAACGCCTTGTAGTCGTTACCCGGCACGAAGCAGATTTCCTGGCTGTCCACCTTGTCGGCGACCTTGAGGCCGAGGCCGCGGGCGATGTCGCGGATCTCGCTTTTTTCCATGCCGCCGAGGGGAGTGAGGGCGTGTTGGAGTTGGTCTTGGCCGAGGCTGAAGAGGAAATACGACTGGTCCTTGCGAGCATCGCGGCCCTTGCGCAGGACGGCGTGGGACTCGTGGTGTTCGATGATCGCGTAGTGGCCGGTGGCGATGAAATCCGCGCCCAGCGCCTTCGCCTTGCGGCGGAGGTTGCCGAATTTCAGGTGCTCGTTGCACATGACGCAGGGGTTCGGCGTGCGGCCCTTGCGGTATTCCTCGGCAAA
>CAZRLX010000017.1:11167-16134 GCA_964601115.1 uncultured Chthoniobacter sp.
CTCATGCCGAGGACGACCCTTCTGCCGTTGCCTTTCATGGGGCGAGTATAGGAACAGGGGAGGGAAGATCAACTTTGCAAAGGCGAGGTTGTTTTTTGCCACGCGGCGGCGGCACGTGGTAGCGTGGGTGCGTTTTGAAAACTGTCATTCACTGGTTCCGCCGCGATTTGAGGGTCACGGACAATACGTCGTTGAACGCCGCTGTTGCCGCCGGGGAGGCGGTTGTGCCCGTTTATGTCCTGAGTGCCTGGAAGAACGCACATCGGTGGACCGGGGCGAACCGGCAGCATTTTCTCTGCGAGTCGTTGGCCTCGCTCGATGGAAACTTGCGGAGTGTCGGTGGCCGTCTTGTGGTGCGATGCGGCGAGGCGGTTGGCGAGTTGTTGCGCCTGGCCCGCGAGTCGGGGGCGGTGGAGATTCATTTCAATAGGGACCCCGATCCTTTTGGACGGGCTGTTGAGGCAAGGTTGGACGCCGCGTGCCGTGAGGCGGGGATTGTGGCGGTGGCGCACAAGGATGTGGCGATTCATGAGCGCGACGAAGTGCTGACCGGCGCGGGCGAGACGTTTCGGGTGTTCACGCCGTATTCCAAGGCGTGGGCGAAATTGCCCAAGCCTGCTGTCGGGGGGCGGGTGAAAGCGCTGGTGGTCCCCGAGGGGATTTCCTCGTTGCCGCTGCCCGATGTCGGGCATTGGGGGTTGAGTGCGGCTGCTGGTGGGGTGATTGGCGGAGGCGAAAAGGCCGCTCGCGCGAGGATGGCTGCGTTTTTGGACAATGGCATTGCCCGTTACGGCGATCTGCGTGATGTGCCCTCGGCTCCCGCCACGTCGAGGCTGTCGCAGGATTTGAGATACGGGTTGCTGTCGATCCGCGAGTTGCATGCGGCGTGCATGAAGAAAGCCGAGGCGCTGGATGCCGGCGGGCGGGCGAGTGCGATGAAGTATGTCGCCGAGTTGGTCTGGCGGGAGTTTTATATGCAGATCCTTTGGAATTTCCCCGAGGTGCTCGAGGTGGAGTTCAATGCGAAATACCGGGGCATGGCTTGGCCCGGCAAGCCCGAGGCGTTCGAGCGCTGGAAGGCCGGCGAGACGGGATTTCCGATCGTCGATGCCGCCATGCGCGAGTTGCTTGAAACGGGGTTCATGCACAACCGCACGCGCATGATCACGGCGATGTTTTTAACCAAGGACCTGCACTTGGACTGGAGGCTTGGGGAGTCGTGGTTCATGCAGCAACTTGTGGACGGCGAGATCGCCAGCAACAACGGGGGGTGGCAATGGAGCGCCGGAACGGGGGCTGATGCCGCGCCGTATTTCAGGATTCAGAATCCGTGGAGCCAGACCAAGCGGTATGCGGCGGACGGAGTGTATATCAAAAAATGGATTCCCGAGTTGCGGGATGTCGAACCAGTGAAATTCCTCGAGCCACCCGCCCCCGGCATGCGTCTCGCGCCGAAGTATCCAGCGCCGATGATCGATCATGCCGCCGCGCGCGATGTGACGCTGGATTTGTTCAAGGCTGCTTTGGGCGGTCGCGGGAGCTGAATGGGCGGAGCGCTACCGATCTACGATCTCGACGAGGAGATTGTGTTCGCCCTGCGGGACGGCAATCGGCTGATTCTCGAGGCGCCCACGGGTTCTGGCAAATCGACGCAGGTGCCGCAGATTCTTTTGGATGGCGGTGTGCTTGGCGACGGGATGTGTGTGGTGTTGCAACCGCGCCGGTTGGCCGCCCGCATGCTTGCGAAGCGGGTCGCCGAGGAGCGCGCGGCGAGGCTCGGCGGCGAGGTCGGGTATCGGATTCGATTGGATGACGTGTCTTCGCGCGACACGCGCATCTTGTATGTGACCGAGGGGATTTTGTTGCGGCGGATGCTTGCCGATCCGCTGTTGGCTGGTGTTTCCGCCGTGGTCTTCGACGAGTTCCACGAGCGGCACTTGTATGGGGATGTGACGCTGGCGCGGGCGCTGGAGTTGCAGGAGACGCATCGGCCCGATCTGAAGATCGTGGTGATGAGCGCCACGCTCGATGGGGCGGGCCTCGCCGATTACATGGCTCCCGCCGCTGCGTTGCGATCCGAGGGGCGTGTGTTTCCCGTCGAGATAGAATTTTCCAGCCACGAGCCGAAGGACGATCCGGTGTGGGAGTTGGCGGCGGATGCTGTGATGCAGCGGATCGACCGCACCGAGGGGGATGTGCTGGTGTTCATGCCCGGGGCTTATGAAATCCAGCGCACGATCCGCGAACTCGAGGCACGGCTCGGTGGAGGGGTGGCGGTGTTGCCGTTGCACGGTGAATTGCCTGCGGCCGAGCAGGACAAGGCGGTGGGCGGTTCCGCGCAGCGGAAGGTGATTGTTTCCACGAATGTCGCCGAAACTTCGTTGACGATCGACGGAGTCACGCTTGTGGTCGACAGCGGATTGGCGCGCATCGCGCGGTATGATGCGAATCGAGGCATCAACACGCTCTATATCGAGAAAATCAGCGCCGCCTCAGCCGCCCAGCGAGCCGGTCGGGCGGGAAGAACGGCTCCCGGCGTTTGCGTGAGGCTTTGGACAGAGCGCGACCATGCCAGACGGCCGTTGAGGGAGGCACCCGAGATCAAGCGGTTGGATTTGGCCGAGACGCTGCTGACGCTCAAGGCCGCCGGAGTGGGGGATTTGAAGACGTTCCGCTGGATCGAGGGGCCTGATGAAAAGGCCATCGAACGGGCGGGGTTGTTGTTGAGGGATCTTGGGGCGTTGGATGCCGATGGTGGGATCACCGAGACTGGGCGTCGGATGCTGCAGTTTCCAGTGCACCCGAGGTATGCGAGCATGTTTTTGGCCGCAGGCGAGCTGGGGTGCGTGAGGGCGGCGGCGCTGGTCGCGGCGATCACGCAGACACGATCGATGCTGTTGCGTGTCGACAAGCGGACGGAGGACGAGCGCATGGAGGTCTTCGGGGGAGGCACTTCGGATTTTCTTGTGTTGATGCGGGCCTTCGACTGGGCGAGGAGGCATGGATTCCGAATGAGCGAGTGCCGCACGCTCGGGATTCACGCGGATTCCGCGCGTCAGGTTGCGAAGCTTTACGATCAGTTTCTGGATATCGCACACAGCGAGGCATTGGAGATCGAGGACGGCATTGAACCCGCTGGCGATGTGCTCGGGAAGTGTGTGTTGGCGGGTTTTGCCGATCAGGTGGCGGTGCGGAAAAGCCCCGGCACGCTGGTTTGCGATCTGGTGCACGGGCGGCGAGGCACGTTGTCGCGTCAGAGTGTGGCCTCGGAAGCGCGGTTCCTTGTGGCCGCCGAGATTTCCGAGGTCGAGGGAAGGGATGGAGATGCCAAGGTGTTGCTCAGCCTCGCCACCGAGGTCGAGGAGGAGTGGTTGAGGGAGTTGTTTCCCGGGGATTTCGCCGAGCGGACCGAGCACTTTTTCGACAAGAGCCAGAACCGTGTGGTCGTGCGGCGCGAGAAAATCTTTCGCGATCTCGTGCTCGAGAGCAAAGACCGCGATGCCGTGGCTGGCCCGCAGGCGGCGATGTGCCTTGCGGACAGGGTGCAGGCCGGCGAGTTGAGATTGAACGGCTGGGACGATGCGGTGGAGCAATGGATTCACCGGGTGAATTTTTTGGGCCGATTGTGTCCCGAGTTGGGCTTGCCCGCGCTTGGCGATGACGAGAGGAACCATATCCTGCTACTCGTCTGCGAGGGGGCGGTGTGTTACCGCGATATCAAGGACGCGGCGGTGTTGCCGCATGCCCGGAGTCTTTTGGAGCCGCACCAGATTCATGCCGTCGAAAAGCACGCGCCGGAGAGGATCGAGTTGCCTGGAGGGCGGAAGGCCAAGGTGGTCTACAGCGATTCCGCAGAACCGTATTTCTCGGCTCGCATCCAAGATCTCTACGGTGTTGAGGACGACATCAAAATCGCCATGGGGCGTCATGCGCTCACGCTCCATGTGCTTGCCCCAAACCAACGTCCGGTGCAGGTCACGCGCAACCTGAGGACATTTTGGTCCGACACGTATCCCGAGCTGAAAAACCAGCTTCAGCGCCGTTATCCAAAGCACGAGTGGCGCTGAGGCGTGTCAGGAAAATGCTGAGCGCAATCTGGCGGCGGCATCATCCAGCGCGGTGCGACCAAGGGGAATGGCTCCCGCCATCGCGACAAAGGCGTGTGGCACGCCGAGGTAAAGGCATGCGTCAACGGGCACGCCGGCGGCGTGGAGTTTTCGGGCGTAATCAAGCGCCTGATCGCGAAGGATGTCGCATTCCGCTATCAGAAAATAGGCTGGGGCGAGGTTCTGTGGAATATCGCCAAGCAAGGGGGAGATTTCGGGGATCGCCGGGTCGGTGTTCTTTGAGTAAAGCGAGGCGGTCCAGGCGAGAATGTCTTTCGTAAAAAAATACCCCTTGGCGTAGCGATCCAACGAGCCGCCGGAGAATTTGGTGGCATCGCAGATCGGGTAGATGAGGAGTTGGAGACGGAGCTTCCGGTTGGGATCGGTTGCCATGCGTCGAGCCACTGCCGCCGAGAGATTGCCACCCGCGCTGTCGCCTGTAACGGCGATGCGGGTGGGGTCACCTCCGATGTCTCCGGCATGGTCGAAACACCAGAGGACGGCGGCATGGAAGTCATCCAAGCCATGCGGGTAGGGGGCCTCGGGAGCGAGCGCGTAATCGACGGAGACGACAATGCAGGCGGCCTCGCGGGCAAAGAAACGGCAGAGTTGGTCGTGCGAATCGATGCTGCAAAAGGTCCAACATCCGCCGTGGGCGAAGACCAGAACCGGCAACTGGCCTTGAGCCGAGGGTGTGTAGATCCGCAGGCGGAGTTCCTTGCCATTGGCGGGAATGAAACGCTCCTCGATGCGCAACTCATCGAGAGGCAAATCGAGGTCGTAGGCTGCCAGCGCGTGTCCCTCGCGGGCGGCGCGGATGTCGGTCTGCTCGGCCGGCGGGGCGTCAGGATTGTCCGTGGC
>CAZRLX010000017.1:16234-29341 GCA_964601115.1 uncultured Chthoniobacter sp.
GGGCGGCGCGGATGTCGGTCTGCTCGGCCGGCGGGGCGTCAGGATTGTCCGTGGCACACACGATGGCGAGGGCCTCGGGGGAGAGTTCGCCGTCGAAATTCTCACCGCAGGTGCGCACGGCGAGGGGAGTGGATGGGGTCATCGAGGGTGGGTATGGATTTTTGCCGCCTGCAGCGGTTTGTTTTCGACGGCAGGCGGGACGCCTGCCCTACGTGCCGGATGGGGTCTCAGGCCTCGAGCTTTTGGGTTTTCATTTTCTTGAATCCGCCCACGCCGGTTTTGGTGGCGGCGTCCACGGGGTCGGGAAAGTAGAAGCCTGTGTAAAGGTTGTGGAGCCAGCGGTGGTGGCGGCGGATTTCCTCGAAGACCGCTTGGGGCAGCGGGCCTTTCTCGGCTGCGGCGATGTTTTCTCTGCGGAATTTCGGGATGTGCATCGAGATGCAGGCGGTGGAAACGCCGGGGTGGGTGAGGACGAATCGGACGGCGAGTTCCGCCAAGGAGGCCGCGTGCTCGGGAACGAACGCCTTCAGGCGCTCCACGCGCGCGATGTATTCCTCCAGCGGGCCGTTGATGAAATATTTTTCGCGGAAATCGCCCTCCTCGAAGATCGTGTCAGGTTTTAGCATGCCGGTGAGGCCGCCTTCGTCGAGGACGCAGCGGGCGATCACGAAGACATTGTTTTTCTGGCACGCCGGAATGAGGGTGTCGAAGGCGAGCGGATCGAAGATGTTCACGATTGTTTGAACCGACTGGATGAGGCCCGAGTTGACGAGTTCCAGAGCGGTCTCGTGGCGGTGGTCGACGATGGACACGCCGATGTGGCGGATTTTTCCCTCGGATTGGAGCGCCTGGAGTTCCTCCATCCATGAGCCCGCTTTGAAGTAGTTGCCCCAGTATTGGTGGAGCTGCATGAGGTCGATGGTGTCCACGCCAAGTTGGCGAAGGGATTCCTCCACGCTTTTACGCACGGCGCCCGGAGGGTAGGCGACATCCACGGGGTTCGGTATGCCCCAGCCGGGATTGCCGTTGGCTTCGGCGGGAATCGCCTTCGAGCCGACGAAGGGTTTCTCGCCCTTCCACTCCCGGAAGGCGCGGCCGAGGATACGCTCGGAGTCCATGTAGGAGCGGGCTGTGTCGAACATGGTGATGCCCGAGTCCATGGCTTCGTGGATCGAGCGGATGAGTTCGTCTTCGTCAAAGGCTCCGAAGGCGCAATTCAGGCCCATGGCTCCGAAGTTGAGGCGGGAGACCTTGCGGTCGGTGTTGGAGAAATTGGTGTATTCCATGTGTTGTTTTTTGGTGATTTTTCAGAAAGCGTCGAACGAGATTTGGCTGGGTGGCACGCCGAGGTCGGCGAGCATTTTGTTGCAGGCCTTCATCATCATGGGCGGGCCGCAGAGATAGAATTCGACGGCTTTGAGGTTCGGGTGGTTTTCGAGGTAGTTGATCTGGGCGACCTCGTGAATGAAGCCCGAGAGGCCGTTCCAGTTGTCTTCGTCGAGCGGGTTCGAGAGGGCGAGGTGGAACGAGAAGTTCGGGTGTTCGGCGGCGAGTTTTTCAAAGTGGTCGTCGTAGAAGATTTCCTGCCTCGAGCGGGCGCCATACCAGAAGCTCATCTTGCGCGAGGTTTTTTCGGTTTCGAGCATGTGGGAGATGTGGGCGCGCATGGGAGCCATGCCTGCTCCGCCGCCGATGTAGACCATTTCCTTTTGGGTCGGCTTGATGTGGAAGTCTCCGAAGGACCCGATCGCGGTGACCGTGTCGCCCGGCTTGAGGCTGAAGATGTAGCTCGAGCCGATACCGGGAGGGCAATCCTGCCCGGGGGGCGGTGTGGCGATGCGGACATTGAAGGTGAGGGTGCGGTCGGTGGAGGCGTTGCTTGCGATCGAGTAGTTGTTGCGGCGCTCGCCGCCTTCGGGGTTTTTCGCCACGAGGTCGAAGACATGCTGGCGTTCCCACACGGCGGCGTAGGGTTCGGGGATGTCGAAATCGCGGAAGCGGATTTCCTCGTAGGCCGGGATGTCGATTTGCATGTAGTCGCCGGGTGTGAAGGAGATTTTTTCGCCGTCCACCGGTTCCAGCACCAGTTCCTTGATAAAGGTCGAGACGCTTTTGTTGCTGACCACGCGGAGGGTGAATGTCTTTTGGTGGCGTGCTCCATCGCCGCCGGCGCGGAGGATGTTGAGCCAGATGCGGCCGTTCCGCTCCTCGATCGGGTAAGTGGCGAGGCCGCGGCAGATCGGGGCGCGGGCGGGGGAGCCATCCGCCAGATTGAAGCGGCCGTTGTGTTTCGGGCACTCGACGATTTTACCTTTCACCAAACCGTCGGCGAGGTGGGTGTTGCCGTGGGTGCAGATGCCATCTGTCGCGTGGAGAACGCCCTCGTCGTCGCGGATGAGGGCGAAGGTCTTGTTGCCGTGGTCGAAGCGGATGACATCCTCCGAGCCGAGATCGGCGGCGGCACAGATTTCCAGCCAACCCTCCTTGTCCGTCGGTGCGTCCGAGCGGTGGGTCCCCTCGGAGAGACGTTCCTTTGGCTCCGGCAGGCGGCGTTTCACATAGTAGGCGGGGTCTTTGACCTGGCGGAAGAGGGCGGGGATGATTTCCTTCCAAGCCGCCAAGAGGCTCGGGTAGGGCTCGGGCATGTCATCCTTCACGGCCTCGTGGAGTTTCGGGAGATTGTGGTAGGGCACGAGCGGGAACATGTGGTGCTCCACATGGTAGTTCATGTTCCAGTAGAGGAAGCGATTGACAGGATTCATGTAGACCGTGCGGCAGTTGAGCCGGTGGTCGAGGACGTTTTCGGCGAGGCCCGCGTGTTGGGTGAGGCCGTAAATCGGCATGAGCCAGGTGCCGAAGATGTTGCAGCCACCGACCAGGAGGATCGGCAGGATGCTGCCTGTGGCGATCGAGAGCGCGATGACGCCCGCGTAGATCAGGACATAGATGCGGGCGCGGGAGAAGATTTTCGGGAACTCGCTTTCGGGGATGTAGGTCATCTCCTCCTCGTCCATTTTTCCGAACGAGTGCATGAGGATGTGTTTGAAGTATTTTGGATACACCCCGTAGTTGATGAACCCGAGGACGAGGCCTTTGATGTCCGGCGGGCGGGGGACGACGATCTCGGGATCGCGGCCCACGATGATGGTGTCGCTGTGGTGGCGGGTGTGGCTCCAGCGCCAGACGACGGATTCGCGCATGACCATGAACGACGCGATCTCGTAGAGAAGGTTGTTCATCCAATCCGTCTTGAACGCCGTGCCGTGGCTCGACTCGTGCCAGCGCGAGTCGGAGGTCGAGGCGTAGAGGGCCGCGTAGAGGAGGTAGGGCAACGCCGCCCACCAGGACGGCCAGAGAGACCATGTGAGAGCGCCGAGACCGATGATGAGGCCGAACCAGATGATGGTGTCGCGGAGCGCCGGGCCGTCTTTCCGCTCGAGGAGCTTTCGCATCGTCGCACGGGGGACGGGGCATTGATACCAGTCAGCCTCGGCGAGGCCGCGCTCGATGGCGCGCTTGGATTCCTCGCCGGTGAGGCTGTAGTCGAGCTTTGTGGGGGGCCTGAGGAGGGTTGCGGTGTTGTGGTCGTCGTTCATGGCATGGGGTTGATTACGGCAAACACGATAAAGCACGTGCTGCGGCGCGTCTTCTCCCGGGATGTCAAAAACTGCTCGTTTTTTGTCCAGTCCGGAGATTTCCGTGAACAGTGAGACAGAGGAATCGAGAGGATTTCAGGGGATGTGCCGACCCTTTGGTTAGAGCTTGTCGTTCTCCCGAGGAGCGCGGCCGAAGGCTGTGCGGTAGACCTTCGAGAACTGGGCGTAGCTGCCGAATCCCGCCTCGAAGACCGCCTCGGAGAGGGTCATGTGGCGGGTGGAGGAGTGTCTGATGGTCCAAAAGCGCTCGAGGCGCATGGTGTTCCTGTAGCGGTTGATCGGCACGCCGACCTGCTTTTTGAAGGTTCTGCTGAGGTAGGCCTCGCTGACTCCGCATTTTTTCGCAAGTGCGGCGAGGCATGGGGATTCGGATTCCATTTTCAGGAGGTCGAGGGTTTTGAGGACGGCGGGATGCAATGGGGTGGCGCGGCGTTCGGAGGCCGAGGCGAGTTGGCAATGCCATGCGAGTTGAAGAATGTGGGCGAGGCCGGAATTGAGGAGGTCGGGGTTCGAGTGCTCGTAGCGGAAGCCGGGGGAGAGTCCGAACCCCGCCTCGCGGTTCAGCGTGTCGGAATCGGGATTTCCCTCGATGAGCGAGTCCATGGTGCGGCGGATCAGTTCCAGCATGGGGAGCGGCAGCACCGAGTGGAGAACGGCGTTTTTCGGGGGACGGTTTTTTTTCAGGACATTGTTGTCCTCTTGGTGGCAGCAGCGCGCGATGAGGGCGGGCTTGAAGACCGCGACGTAGTAGAGGGCGTCCGTCGAGCGGTCGATCAGGCGGTGCGGTTGGCCGGGGAACAGCCAAAGGCATTCGCCTTGGGAGAAGGTGTAGCGGTTTTTTCCCACGACATAGGTCACGGAGCCGCGCACGACGAGGTTGAGTTCGAGTTCCACATGCTGGTGGGTTTGCAGCCACGGCACGCCGCGGGAGGCATCCGCAAGAAACAAAAAGCCGCCATATTTTCCACGGAGCTTGAGGTCTTCGATCATGAGGGACTCGAGGGGAGCTTATTTGAATCAGGTTTTGCGCGCGAAGACCACCCCGACGCCCGCGAGGATCAGGAAGAGGCTTGCAAGGGTGGACAGGCCGACCTGCTCGCCCATGACCAGCCACCCTGCAAGCACGGCGATGGCCGGGGAGACGAAGAACTTGGTGGTGACGATGGATGCCGGCAGGTGGCTGAGGAGCCAGTTCATGGCGGTGAATGCCGCGAGCGAATGAACGAAGAGGAGAAAGAGAAACGCGCTGACCGTTCTCCACCCGAAGTCGGCGCTGTCGAGGTCGCCGAACTCGCCCAGCACCGTTCCGAGCACCAAGAGACAGCCGCCGCCGAAGAGCATCATCCACATCGAGCTTCGCACGATATCGGTGTCCGGCGGATGGTGGCGCACGAGGATCGAGCCGATGGCGAAGAGGAGGGCAGAGAGGAGCAGGAAGGCGATGCCGAGGGGTTGTGTCGAGTCTCCGGTCGAGGACAAACGGGGCAGGACCAATGACACGACACCCACCGCGCCGGTGAGCAGTCCCGCCGTCACGGCGAGCCCCGGCTTTTCACCTTTTGGACGAAGGAACTCGAACAACGCCACCCAGAGTGGCACCGAGGCTTTGATGATCGCCGCGACGCCCGAGGGAACGCCGAGTTTTTCACCCTGCGTGACGAGCCCGACTCCGCCGACAAATAGAAACAATGCGGAGAATGCCGCTCGGCCGAGGTTTGCAGGGGGCATGAGGACCCGGCGGCCGCGGGCAGCCGTCCAAGCCATAAGAATGATGCCCGCGCCGAGGATGTGCGAGGCGGCGAAGAGAAACGCCGGCATGGATTCCACGCCCGCTTTGATCGCCAGGAAATTCAGGCCGTAGCCGAGGTAGACGATGCCGAACGCCAGAAGAATCCGCCACATGGGAGGCTTGTCGCCGTGCCGCTCGATGTTTCCTGAGATCATGGAGTGTCGAGATTGCCAGCCCATGCGAGCGGTGGGAAGGCATCAAACGTGACGATGTGTTTGATGGACCGCGTGGTTATTCGCCGAGGTCCGGAGTGAGCCAGACGTCCTTGAGGATTTGGACGCGGTTGGTCCAGAGGGTGCGAGACCCTTTGCGGAGAGAGACGTCGCGGACGCCTTCCTCGACATCGGTGGTGATGGGAGTGTTGCCGATGAAATTGCCGTCGATGAACAGGTCGAGGCCGTTGATGTCCGCGTCGCCGTTTGTTGGTTTGATGACAACCTTGTGGCGCGGGAGTGTGGTGTCTTTGGCCAGTTCGTCGAAGGTCAGGCTTTCGAGTGTGGATTCCATCTTGGCAGCGCATTCGTCGAGAGCGCGGCGGTTGCCGGTGTTGCGCTTGGCGAATTGGCGCTGGGCGAGGATGCGGCCGCTTTCGACTTCGAGGGCTTTGACGGAAATGGCCGCGTCGCTGTGGCTGCGGACGATGTTCTCGGTCATGCCGTAGGCCGTGACGCTTTCGCGGGTTTGGGTGATGCGGTTTTTGGTGATGCTGACGACAAGCAGGACATCCGCTCCGACAAGGCGCCCCAGGCGGGCGCGGTCATTGACGATGTTGTTGTAGGCGAGGCCTTGCTCGGCGAGGAGCTTCTCGAGGTGGCGGCGGCTGATGAGCGAGACGCCGGGGGCGCGCGAGATGCCTGATTCCGCGAGGGACTCGACCATTTCGATGCCGCCATCGCCGGTCTCGCCGCTGAGGTCCTCGGTGATCACGGCGAGGGAGGGGTCTTGGGCGTGGAGTGTGGCGATCGTCGCGAAGGCGGCGAGGATGAACGGCAGGGCGGATCGGAGAATCATTACATCTGCTGCTGGAAGCGGGCGGCGTTTTGCCAGACAGCTTGGTTTTCCCGGATGGCTTTTGCGTATTTGGCGTTCGAGGACATGCCCACGAGTTGTTTGAGGGTTTTGTCGGCGTCGGCGTAGCGGCCTGTGCCTTGGTAGACGATTGCGAGGATGTAGCGTGCTTCGGGGTCGGCGGGCAGTTCTTGCACGCCTTGTTCGGCGGCTGTGACGGCTTCGAGCCATAGGCCGGCATTGGCAAGGCGGACGGCTTGTTTGGCGGAGACGCTTTTGGTGCCGCCGATCGAGCGGCGGATTTTCAGCACGCTCGGGTGGAGGGTTTCGAAAATCTGAGCCGCCGCCTTGTTGCGCATCTTTGCGATCATGGGGTAGGGGTCCGGAGCGGCGGGGTAGCCGTCGGTGGAGAAGTTCGTGGAGGTGTCGCTGAGTTCGATGCGGCGCCCGCCGGCGATTTGCGAGGAGGAGGTCATGACCGCGCGGTAGTTCGCGATGTAGTTGGCGATGGTTTTTGTGGTGTAGCTTCTGAAGGTCTCGCCGTCCTTGTTCGTGTAGGAACTGGAGTCGCTTTCGGAACCAGACAGCCCTTCGGCCTGGAGATAAATGAAGGCATCGACGCCCTTGATGCGGCCGCTGGTGCGGTTTTCCACGAAGCTCATGCGCTGAAAATTGCGTTCGTTGATGGCATCGCCGAGGTTCGCGCGGTCCACGAGTTGGTAGTAACCTTGGCCCGAGAAGAGTTGGTAGAGGGAATGGGCGAGTTCCCCAGCATCGGATCCCGCCTCGGGAACGATCGACACGCGCGCGTTGCGGCCGAGGCTGAGTTCGGCAGGTTGCGGGGCATCGATCGTGATGCTGGTGCAGGAGGTGAGGAGGAACGCGCAAAGGGCGCAGGTCAGGTGCTGGATGGGAAGTCTCATGGGTTGATGTTGGCTTTTATCCGCATGGTGGAACTGGAGGCAAGCTCATCCGCCTTTTTTGAAAAAACGGACGCCTGGGAGGTTTCGATGTGTCTGTCTTGCGTCCAAAGCTCTGCCTTCCGGGTCCGGGCCAAGGAGTCAATAAGTGCATCCGCCATGGCCATTTTGTGCTTTGCCGCGAGGATCGATGCATCATCCGCCACGGTGCATCGACGGCGACTTGCTCGAATTTCGCCAGCGCCCTCAACGCCATCTCTCGCGCCACCTCCCCCGAGCGCGCCAAAACATAGCGCCCGACCTCGTAGCGAACGATTGCCGGCACGATCAAGCGCTCCGCCTTCAGCCCGACGAGACCTTATCGAGGACCTGCGGGATTGCGTGTATGTGAGGGGCGCGCGGTTGCTTGGCAAGGCGCAAATGGCATCCCTCGCGAAGGGCTTGGATTCACTGTCGATGGACGACATTGACGAGGAAATAAAAGCGTCCCGGGGTTCGCGCAAGTGATGAACAGTTGTGTATTCGACACCAATGTGATTGTTACCGCCCACCTCTCTCCGTTCGGAGTGCCTGCGAGATTGCTTGCGGAGTATCGCGAAGTTCTTGGCCGGAGGAAGTTCGACTTTTCGCCTCTGGCGGTGAGAGCGTTTATGCAGATTCTGGAAGATCAAGACCTCGTCATTCCCATCCTGTTGACAATGACTCTTCCTGATTCCGACGACTTGATGTTTCTGAAGGTGGAAGCGGCCGCGGGAAATCTGATTCTTGTGACGGGAAACACCAAACATTACCCGCAGAAATGCAGGGGGTCTTTGCTTGTGGTGACGCCTGCGGAGGCGTTGTCGATGCACTTGAAGTGATTGGAAAACCGACGGGAAAAATCCCGCGCGTTTTTGAAAACGTTTCCGCCTTGGTTTCAATCTTGAATCACCGCGAACTCGACCCCATGTAGCCGCCGGTTTTGGCGTTGTATCGGCTTAGGCCGGAGGCGGTGGTCACGGCGATGACGCCGCCGCTGACTTGGACGGCGCTGGGCTTGCCGCTGATCGAGATCGAGCCTTGGAACCCGCCGGTTTTGGCGTTGTAGCGATTGATGGTTCCGTTGCCGAGAAGGACGGCGATGGTCTCGCCATCGCATCCGACATCGGTTGCGTTGCTGACGGAGATCGAGCCTTTGTAGGCACCGGTGGAGGCGTCGCGGCGCTCCACGGTGGTCGGGGATTTGAGGATGGCGATGATGTTGTCGGCGTTGGCTGTCATGGTGGCGAGGAGGAGTGCGGCGAGGGTGGAGCGTTTCATGGAGGTTACCAGCGGTTGTGGCGATTGGAACGGCGTTGTCCGCATTGTGCTTCGCGAATCACGACTGGTTCGGCGCGGTAGATAATCGTTTGTGGAGACACGACCGGGCGCATTTGCTGGTAGGGCTGCATGTAGACGGTCTGCGGTGCGGAGTAGACGACTGGGCGCTGGTAGTAGACAGGTGCCGGCACGACGTAGACAGGAGCTTGGTAGACGGGCGCGCAGGGTTGCTTGCCCCATTGGAATCCGGCGCCGTTGCCGAGGGTGAAGCTCCAGGAATTGGCGTGAGCGGATGCGGCGAATGCCGCGGTGAGTGTGGCGAGAAGAAGAATGTGTTTCATCATTTGGTTTGGTTGAATGTTCGGGGCGAGCGTAGGACCCGATCTTGTGGAAGTCAAATTTTGGGCACTGAAAACCAATGGATTGCGGTAGTGTTTTTGCCGGTCGGGGCGCGCTCTTTGCCGTTCGATCGATGAAATCGACCGTTCGCCGGAAATGTGAAAAAGGCCAGTTGTTCGCTATTTGTTTTGCAGAATCATGGGTGGCAGACCCTCATTTGTTGTTGAGAAATGCGGCGCAGGGAAGCGGGAGGATGTGATCGGACATTGAACTCCGAAATCTTTCAAAAAAAGTTTCAAAAATTCGATTGACAGATGCAACTTCATGAATAACGTTAAACGTAGTTAACGTGAGCAGCCGGTGTGTTCCGCTGACTTGACCAACCCCTTAGGCCCTATGAATCCCCTCAAGCTTCCCCTTGTTGCATCAACTGCGTTTTTATTTTTTTCATCACTTCCGGTAGTAGCCCAAAACCTCTACTGGGACACCAATTCCGGCACAGGAGGAATCCAAGGGGGAAATGGAAACTGGAACAGTAGCAACTATTGGAACGATTCTTCCACGGGAAGCGGGACATTTTCCGGCTGGACGACCGATGCTAATGGCTATTTCAGTGTCGGCAATTCGACAGTGAGCTTGGAAAGTTCCTCATGGGATGTGGGGGCCTTGACTGTCACGGGCGCAATTACAGTGACGCTGAGCAGTGGCACCATCAATCTCGGGGGCGGGTATACGAACAACAATACAAATGGTTCCAGCACAATGAATGCGACGATCGTATTAAGCGCACCACAGACATTCTCCCTGAACCAATCGGGAATTTCCGTTGTTCAGGGCACGCTCGATATCGGCACTCATGCGTTGACGATCAACGCCACAGGGAACAACCGCGTAGCCATTGCAACAAGCATCACGGGTTCCGCTGACATCACGGTCAGCACCGACAATGCAATTGGAAGCTCAAACCCCGGTGCGAGGGAGGTGGTGTTTTCTGGCAACAATAACAACTTCACCGGCGACTATATTCTGGATAAAGGCGTAATGGGTATTTATTCCGGCACAGCTGGATACACAGCCAAGTCTGCCATCCAGTTTGGCAATACAGCGGATAATAAAGAGTTTCATCTCTTCGCCGCCAGTGCCACGGTGGGCGGGTTGAACAGCAACGGCGGAAGCGGTGATGAGTATGTGTCCCTGGGCAGCCACTCAAGTCGAACCCTCACGATCGATACAAGCATCACCGGTGGAGGGTTCGATTTTGCCGGCACGATGCGCGAATTGGCGGCGGGCAAGGTCCTATTCCTGACCAAGACCGGAACAGGCAGCCAGGGATTTTCGGGCACGAACACCATCACCGGCAACCTTCTCATCACGGGGGGCGTGCTACAGATCGGCAATGGCGGCACGACGGGAAGCTTCACTGGGATCAATGCGATCACCAACAACGCCAACCTGACGATCAATCGCAGCAACGACTTCAACCAATCCACCGGACTGAACAACAAGGCGATCACAGGCACCGGATCGGTGACCCAAGCGGGAAGCGGCGCTTTGATCCTCGATGTGGCGAACTCCTACACCGGCGGCACCACGATCACCGGCGGCACGCTGGTGATCGCCCACACCACTGGCGCGAGCAACGGCACGATCACACAGACCGACGGTTCATCACTCTTGAAATTCGACACCACCGGCACGGTGGCTAACAACATGTCGGTCTACAATGTGGCCTCGAACCAGACCGTGACACTCAGCGGAAATACGACCACGAACAATGCGACCTACGATGTCGCCAGCGGGACCACGTTGACGGTGAATGGGAAAATCTCCGGGAGCGGCAGTGTGACGATGAATGGCGTCGGCACGCTGGCACTCGCGGCCGCGAATGACTACTCCGGAGGAACCTCGGTTACCACCGGGACGCTCCAAATTGGCGCCGGTGGAACCACTGGTTCGGTGGTCGGAACAATCACCGCGATGGGAGGCGGCGTGTTGGAGTTCAACCGCAGCGACGCCACGACCCTCTCGAACACGCTCGCTGGAAACGGCACCTTCCGCCAGATCGGGGGAAACACCCTTACGCTCGATGGCACGAACACGACGAACGGCACGATCGCCGCGACGAGCGGCACGATCCTCTTCAGCGGAGCAAATGCGCTGCCATCCAACGGATCGCTCTCCGCATCCGCCAACGCGACATTGAGCGTGGCCGACGGCACCACGCGCAGCAGTTCGCTGGCAGGGGGATTGACGATGGACGGCGGGAACTTCGTGTTCGACATCAACAGCACCGCCTCGGACTCCCTCGCCTTTAGCGGCGCGGCCTCGCTCAGCGGCACGAATGTGGTGAAGTTGAACCTGAGCAATGCCACCGCGAGCAGTTGGACGTTGCTTACCGCCGCCAGCGGGTTGGATGGCGGGACATGGAGCCTTGACATGGATTCCTTCCTGCCTGGTGAACTGAGTTGGACGCTCAGCAGCACATCGACAGCACTCACGCTCTCGGCCGCGCTCGCAGCGAACAATTTCTACTGGACGGGCAACACGAGCGCCTCATGGGGGGTGGCGGACAACTGGTCGAGCGATTCGGCGGGCTCCAGTCCGAGAGTGGCAACGCCCACAGCAGCGGACGATTTGTTTTTCACCGCAGCCACCGCTTCGAACCTCTCCACGACGCTCGGGGCGAACTTCACGGTGAATACGATGTCGATCACGGACCCCGGGGTGTCCATCGCCGCAGGGTATACGATCACGGCAAATGCCAGTATGGCCTCTGCGATTTTCGTCTCCGCCGACTCCGGGACAACAACGATCGCAGCCAATCTCGCGGGAGCCAATGCGGGGCTGACCAAAAGCGGAAACGGTTCGCTGACGCTCAGCGGAACGAACACCTATGGCGGAGCGACCACCATCTCGGCGGGCACATTTCAGATTGGTGCCGGCGGTGCCAGTGGATCGATCGACTCGACCAGTGCGATCACCAATGACGGGACGCTGGTCGTCAACCGCAGCGGCACGATCACGATCTCCGCCGGGATCTCCGGTTCCGGAGATTTGATCAATGACGGTGGCGGCACGCTCATCCTCTCCGGATCGAACTCCTTTAGTGGCGGGACCACACTGAACAGCGGCACACTGGTGATCGCACACGCATCGGCGGCGGGCACGGGTGCGATCACGCAGGCAAGCGCCGGTTCGCTCTTGAAATTCGACACCACCGGCACCGTGGGCAACGACATGGAGGTCTACAATGTGGCTTCGAACAAGACGCTTACCCTCACTGGAAATACGACCACCCAGAACGCGAGCTACGATGTCTCCGGCGGGACGACACTGACGATCAATGGAAAAATCAGCGGCACCGGCAGTGTCACGATGAACGGCGCCGGCACGCTGGCACTTGGGGCTGCGAACGATTTCAGCGGGGGGTTGGTGGTCAACACGGGCGCGGTGGTGTTGACCGGATCGAACGCCTACACGGGCGGCACGACGATCAATGGCGGCACGCTGCAGATCGGCAACGGCGGGTCAACCGGTTCGCTGGGGAACTACACGATCACGAACAACGGCACACTGGTCTTCAACACCACGTCCAATCTCTACCTCGGCACTGCAAATATGAGTGGCACGGGGGATTTGATTCAAAATGGAACCGGGGAGTTGAACTTCGACCTCGCCGGAAAAATCTCCAGTTCCGGCAATGTGACGATCAACAGCGGAACGATCAGGACAAGATCCTACAATACATGGAACGACGCAAATCTTGTCGTCAACGGGGGAACGTTCAGCTTCATCTATCCTGGAAGCTCGCCCGTCGTTTTTTCAACAGTCAAGCTGATCAGTGGTCAGATTATAAATTCGAACGTCTCCACGACCATCCAGACCCTGCAGGCAACAAACGGGTTTGTGTTTGAAGGCGGCACATTGGGCGCCAACATCACCCTCGCCGGCGGGTCGCTTACGAAGAATGGCAGCGGCACGCTCACGCTCGAGGGAGGCAACACCTACAGCGGCGGCACAACGTTGAACACCGGCACGCTGGTGATCGGTAACGCATCCGGAGCGGGCACGGGGACAATCACGCAGGCCAACGGCA